>JAJFFD010000065.1 GCA_021776805.1 Planctomycetota bacterium | reverse complement strand
GATCCCACCGATGGGGATTCTCTGCTGCCGATCTTCCAGGATGACGGCAAGTACGGCTTGGCCTACGACCCGATCCACAACACATTCTGGTACTGCGTCGACGAGCGCTACACCCACGGCAACCCGAACGAGAACAGCCTGCGGTTCATCGAGATGGATGCGGACGGCAATCGTACGGGCAAGTACTTCCAGGGCTCCCGCGAGATCCGCGAGTTCGATACCCAGGGTATCGAGACCATTTCCGGCGTCGCCCGAGGTTGCGAGATCTACGTGGACGGCAATGGTGACCTGGTCATGGTTTACATGGCCGGATTCGCCGATGAAGTCATGGTCGAGGTCCACGTCGACTACGACGTGGGCACCAGCTGTAACGGTGGCGACATCGGCTTCGAGAACGACCCCTACCTGGGCAACCTGGACGGCTTCAGCGTCAACCTCGCCAATGCCCCGACCAACCCGCTCGGTGCTGCGATCCTCTTCCGTGGCAGCATCTCTCCTGTGGGCGTGCAATTCCCCGGGATCAACAACTGCGACCTCTGGGTCGACCTGGGTAGCTTCCGCAACATGGGAGCCTTCCTCCTCAACAATGGCGAGACGAGCTACCAACAGCCCATTCCGGACGACATCAACCTGCTCGGTCGTGAAGTGGCATGGCAGTGGCTCCTCCCGACCAATGCCAACGTGCTGCCTCTGGATCTCTCTGCCGCGACGATCACTCGCGTCAGCGAGAACTTCTAGAGCAATAGCAGTCGGTCCCTGAGACCGCAGAAGAGAGCTGGAGCGGCCCCCAGGGCTGCTCCAGCTTCTCTTTAACCAGCGGCCCCTACCCTAGGCGATCACCAAGCTGGGCAAAGCTCCCGGGTCGTTCACCTATCGTCGCCGGCACCGGCTCTTGGGCACGATTTCGACAATGAGAGGATTGTCGAGAAGTCCCCAGGGGGAGGGGCCTGCCTCTACTGGCTCCTGGGGTTAGCATTAATCCGCGGACTCTCCCATGGCGAAGGTAGCTATTGCCTTGGCGCACACGGCAGAGTTCCTGCCCCCCAATCACATCTGTCAGCAGAACCCTCTCCGCTGGCCCCAACCCCCATCGTTCCCGAGGACTATTCGAAATGCGGCATTCTCTCCTGGCCCTAGCCGGACTAGGCATCTTCGCAGCCACCACTCAGGCGCAATCTGGTATCGGCAGTCTGCATACAGACAATTTCGCCGGCGATCTTGCGCTGCCCCCTGGGGCAATGAATGTTGATGATGCGATCTTCGCAGCCCTGGGCGTGAATCCGCCAGTGTTCTCAGGAGTTGCCCGCTTGCCCAACGGCAACTACCTGGTGTCCGCTACTCGGCATGTCGGCAACACGGCGCACAAGTACTACGAGGTGACCGCCGCTGGAGCGGTCGTCGTTGTCGCGGATCAGCCGAACCGCACAGCTGTGGATCCGGTTGGTTTCAACGACCTGGCTTGGGACAGAGAAACTGGCCCGGATTCTCGGATTTGGGCAGGCATGGCGGGCAACGCCATCAGCTCCTACGACTGGACCAACGGCGTCTTCGATCCCAATGTAAACCCGGGCAATCTCCAGACCGGCCTCAAGATCATGGACGGTTGGATTGGCAACTTCCCTCAAGGGGCTGCCATCGTTGACATGGGGGGGCAGAAGATCTTTGTCTCATCAGATATCCAGAATCCGAATTTTCTATCGAACCCGCCCTTCGACGGGACCCCAATCAACTACCACGTCCTTGGTTCCTTCACTGCCAATCTGCCGAAGTTTCAAGAACCCACTCCGGACATCAGTTACCCAGACCTGACAGTCCTTGGCGAGATCAACTCCGGGAAGTATGGAGCGGCTGCTGACCCCATCAATGGGACGGTTTGGTGGCATGTGGATCTGCCAACCGCTTCTCAAAACCCCAATGAGAGTCGCACTCGTTTCATGGAGATGGACATGAACGGAAACCTGACAGGTCAAGTCTTTCAAGGTGACCGCGGTATTGGCGGCATCGGTTGGGGTTGCGAGATGTACGTGAACGCTGATGGAGACCTGGTCATGGTCTACATCACCGGTGTTCCGGAGATCGATCCCAATGGCGACGCGGTGCTGGTAGAAGTCGACGCAGCCTTCAACTACGGCAATGGTTGCGGTGGCAATATCTCCTACAGCGGAGAGCCCTTCATTGGCAGCTCGAGCTGGACGATCAATTTGGATAACGCGCAGAGCAACCCCTTTGACGCGGCGATCCTCTTCCGGGGTCAACCGGTGCCAGCGCCAGGCACAATCCTGCCTGGTCTGAACAATTGTGGTCTGCTAATCAGCCTTTCGGGCGTGAAGAGCCTGGGTGCCTTCCCAATGGTCAACG
Organism: Planctomycetota bacterium; assembly: GCA_021776805.1. Taxonomy (GTDB): domain Bacteria; phylum Planctomycetota; class UBA1135; order UBA1135; family UBA2386; genus JAJFFD01. The sequence continues at coordinate 24,861 of JAJFFD010000065.1, read as the reverse complement.
GCACCGCAGCCTTCGTGCAGAACCTGCCGGATGATCTGAGCCTTATCGGGCAGCGACCAACCTACCAATGGCTCCTGCCGACTAGCATGGCGATTCTGCCCTTGGACTTGTCAGATGGCGGCGTTGCCCGAATCGGCAGCAACAACTAGCGCCTGAGCAAGTTACTGGCCAATGAGTATCGGGTCCTGCAATGCAGGGCCCGTTTCTGTGGCTACTCGCCTGATTGCTCCGGGGCCGAAGAGGGCCAAGGCAAGGGAAAGAAGCAGGCGAGCTGCCGTTGAGTCGCCGTCAGGGGCTACACTGGTCATTGCTCTTGGCCAGGAGGATCTTTGCGCTCACGGCTACCTCTTCTCACTGTATCTCTGCTGCTCGTATCTCCACTCAGCAGTCAGAAGCCGCTTGGCTTGACCAGAACGGAGAGTATCGGAGGGGGGTTCTTCTCCGTGGACAAGTCTGTGCAAGCTGCCTTCACAGATCTGAGAGTCAGCAACATCGGCGTGGCGCGCGCGCCCAATGGGCATTACTTCGTCAGCAGCCGCCGATCCAGCAGTGACGGCTTCCATGACATCCTGGAGTTCGATTCTCAGGGTAAGTTCGTCCAGAGCATCTTGCAGCCGGCTGAGGCCCAGAGCGACTTTCAAGGGATTCGTGACCTTGCCTGGGATGGGAGAACGGATGCGTCGTCCAGGATTTGGGGTGGCCACGCCGGGTCGTTGTTGCACGCACTCGACTGGTCTCAGGGCATCTTCGTGAGCGGTGAATCCAGGCAGCTCATCACTTTCGATGGTCTGGCGATAGACGCTTTGGCGATCGCTGATGTCGAAGGTTCGCCAGTCTTCATCGGTGCCTCTGCTGCAGCCTTGGCGCGAAACCCCGCCTTTGCCGGAAATCGCGTTAACTACCACCGAGTCGCAGACGGGTTGCCGGCACGAAACTCCACGTCTGATGTGGGCTCGGGTACCGGCAAATGGGGTGCAGGCTACGATCCAGCCAGGGATGTCGTCTGGTGGCACATCGATGATGCCGCTGGTAATCCAAATCCGAACGAGAGCCGATCTGTATTCAAAGAGATGGATATGGCAACCGGTCTGCTGACCGGGCAGGTGGTTCAGGGTGACCCTGCTGTGAGCGGAGAGGCTTATGGATGTGATTACTATGTGGACCAGAATGGGGATGGAGTCCTCGTCTATCTGGTGACCTCAGCGAAGGGTCAGCGCATGTTCGGGGATGTGGTTGCCGAGATGTACCTGCGAGCAGGCTTTGGCGATCCATGTGGAGGGAAGATGTTCGCGCGTGGCGAGAGCTTCGTTGGCAGTAACGGATTCCGCTTGCAGCTCAGAGAAGCCACGGGGCCGAACGCAGGATTCGCCTTTCTCTTTCAGGGCCGTGCTCAGGCAGAGCCCGGACTTCTCATTCCCGGCGTCTTGGACTGCGCTCTCCTCCTGGATCCGGGTGCCTTCGCCAATCTGGGGAGCGCCATGATCAGCGCGGGAACAGCCCTGAAGCTCAGACCGATTCCCAACGACCCGGCCCTCGAAGGGCACCTTGTCGGGTTTCAGTGGCTCATTCCTGGAGACCCCTCGCTCTTGCCAGCAGCCATGAGTGACCTGGTCTACCTACGCCTCTCGACCAATCTCTAGGACTTCTGTCTGAGAGCAGCAGCGAGTCGTTCATATTGCCATTCTGCATTGTAGACCTGGGCGGAGATGCGTAGCAGGCGCGATGGCGGTGCAGGCCAGTGCATGATAGGAACTTCGATCCGGTGATGTTCTCGTAGACGGACCTGTAGAGGGTCTTCGAAGAGTGGCTCAGGACCTCGTTGAGCTGCATCGAGTGGTACTGCAGCGAGGCTTCCGATCATCTGGTCAGGACAGGGAGCGTCGATCTCCAATGCCTCGCAGATCCGGCGGCGACCCTCCAGGACCAACTCACGGTTTCGCGTCTTGAGTTCCGACCATCCTCCTGGGAAGAGTGAGGACATGAACTCCAGAGCCTTGGGGATGCTCAACCACGCGGAGGGATCGGAGGTTCCGGTCCAACCTGACTCCAAGAGGTAGCGGCTGCGATCTTCCCGTGGTGAATTGGCTCCGTGGCTGATCACCAGTGGGCGAAATCCCTCCCGCCTATCGGCGCGCACATGCAGGAAGGCTGAACCCTTTGGAGCACAGAGCCATTTGTGGCAGTTGCCCGTGTAGTAGGCAGCGCCAAGTTCGTTGAGATTCAGATCCACCATGCCAGGTGCGTGGGCGCCATCCACCAGGCAGTCGACCCCGCGTTCCTCGAGGCCGTCCACTATCGCAGACATGGGCAGAACAAGGCCCGTGGGGCTGGTGATGTGATCGATGAGCGCCAGCTTCGTTCTCTCGTCGGCAGCAGCGAGAATGGCTGCGGAAACTTCCTCAACCGAGTTCAGAGGGAAAGGCAGGGGGACAATCAGGAGCTCTGCCGAGCTGCGCTCCGCTACATAGTCGAGAGCGTTCTTGCAGGCATTGTAGGCCTGATCCGTAGTCAGGATTCGATCCCCCGGCTCGAACTCCAGGCTCCTCAGAACCGTGTTGACTCCGGTGGTTGCATTGGAAACGAAGGCCAACCCCTCTGGGTCCGCGCCCAGAAACCGACTGAGTTCGATCCGGGCCAGATCAAGTTCGTGCTCCAACTCGCGCTGCAGGAAGCGAACTGGCTGAGACTCCATCCGTTCTCGGAATCGCGACTGAGCGGCGAGGACTGGCCGAGGGCAGGCCCCGAAGGAACCGTGATTGAGAAAGATCACCTCAGGGTCGAGAGTCCAGTGGCGCGCCACTTCCGGTAGATCTTCGGAACTCATTCTTTGACGCCTCCCGCGTCGGTTGACTCGAGGCCAAGTCTGCGGGCCAATTCTCGAATGGTCGCCGGGCCATGCCCGGCATAGTGATTGTTCGCGTACGCGAAGACCTGAGGAACGCGAGCGAGATAGCTTTCCAGGAGCCCAGCCCATCGTTCGAGGCGCTCGCTCTGATCCAGAACGATCTTGTCGAAGCTCTTGGTGAGTTTGTCCACGGCCTTGCGGTCACCGATGAGTCGGCAGTAGGTGAAGTCTGTTGTCAAAAGGTCGATGCTCTTCTGTAGATCTGCGGGATGAGGCATGTAGAGCAGGTCTACTAGAACCAGCGCGATCTCGTGCTCCCGTAGCATGTCGAGAAGCTCGGGTTTGATCCACGCCTTGTTGCGCAGCTCCACTGCGTAGCGGAAGCCCTTCGGAAGTTGCGCCAGAAAGTCCGCCAGGAGATCGAAGAAGGCCCCGGGTTCTGTGAAGGCGCTGCGATTGAAGTACGGAAACTGGAGCACCATGGGCCCGCACTTGTTGCCGAGCAGGGACATGGACTCCAGGAAGCGATTCAGATCCTCACCGCAGTAGTCGAGGTTCAGGACCTTTTTCGCGTCTGGTCTGGGCCCGTCTCCAGCATGTACGATACTGCGCGGGAATTTCGCGGAGAGAACGAAGCTCTCTGGGGTCCTGCGTTGCCAGCCTTCCACCAGCTTCTTGTCCGGCACCCGGTAGTAGGTGACGTCCGCCTCCACGCTGCCGAACTGCTCGGCGTAAAGGCCCAGATACTCGCCAGCCTTGGAGCCCTTTGGATAGAAGCTGCCCACCCAGCTCTTCTCCGACCAGCTGGAAGTTCCGAAGATCAGACGGCCGCAGTCTGCAGGTGACTCTTGACGCATTTTGCTCACCAGCATATTAAAACAGGAGTCCGGCCGCCTCAGCCCTTCCATCCCGTACCCGGAGTATGTCCCCCATGAATTGGAAGTGTGCCTGCATCTTTCTAGCCGCCGCCCTACCTCTCCTCCTCCTCGTTGGCTCTTGCCAGAGCGTTTCCGGCTCGATTGGCGATCCGGAGATCCAGCGAAGCCTGCACAGGCAGGAGGTGCTGACCAGCGCCTTCTGTGGCGAGTGCCATCCGGCCATGTATGCCGAGCACTCCCAGAATACCCATGGACGGGCCTTCACCGATCCTGAGGTGAGGCTCGCTACCGGGCGGTTCAGTCACGGGGATTGCATCCGCTGTCACACACCCCGTCCGATCTTCGAGGCTGAGGATGGCAGGGAGCAGATGGTGGGCATGAACCCGATTCGGCGGTACCACAATCTGACCGAAGGGAACACCTGCATGACCTGCCACCAGAAGGCAAATCATGACTATGGCGATTTCATCGGTGGAGGCGAATGCACGACGGCTTTCGACAATCGAGTCGGCGCCGTCGAGGCCTGTGCCGCATGTCATCGCAACCATGGCACGCCTTACCAGTGGGAATTGGCAAAGGAAGGCAAGGCAGCCGGCCGCGTCTGCATGACCTGTCACATGCCCTTCGTCAATCGTCCCGTAGCTCTCGGCGAGCAGCCGCGGGCTGTGCGCTCGCATGTCTTTCCTGGAGCGCGAAGTACGGAGCAGGTTCGGAAAGCGTACAGCTATGAAGCCCGTGTCGAAGGCAACGAGGTCGTGGTTAACATTACCAACACCGGTGTAGGGCACAATTTTCCGACGGAGCTGAAGCAGCGCTCCGCGGAGTCCCTGATCGTTGTGCGAAATAGCGAAGGCGAAGAAGTCTCCCGCTCACGCATGGTTTTCCGGGATCCGTACAAGCGTCCCTACGGTTTGCACCTGCCGGTCAATACCCAGATTCCATCGGGCGAGAGCCGGCAGCATCGAGTGCCGATCAAGGTCTCGGATGGCAGCGTGGATTGTGAATTCCACTTCAAACACTACTTCCCCATCGAAGACCACCATCCGGATCTTGCGCAGAAGCTCGAATCCAAGCGCCTGATCTTCTCGGATCTCGAACCCTCTGACAAAGAAGTGGTGAGTGCGCCGGAGGTGGCTGTGGTTACTGCCGAGTCCATTTCTATCCAGGATGCCAGTCCAGCCAATCTGGTCGACTTCCAGAAGCTACCGATTGGGACGGTAGAAGTGGAGATTCCTGCTGGCGACAGCCCAGAGGACATCGCAAGACTCATCAGTCTCTTTCAGTTCCCCGTCCCGCAGGCCAACCGTGACGCTCAGGCACGTCTGGTTTCCATCGGTCTTCCGGCGGTTCCGCAATTGATCACGGCGCTCGGGGACTGGGACAACAAGACATTCAATCAGTCCATGTCCGTTCTCGCGCGCATTGGCGATCCTGCCTTGCCCATGTTGCTGGAGGCCCTGGATCACGAGGAACTCTACGTGCGCTACAACGCGCGCGTCCTGGTCGGTCGCATGAAAGGCGGGCGCTTTACCGGGCTCTTGGAGCGGCGGGCAGACGGTTCAGGCATGGTGGATCCTCGCGCGCAGCGACGCCAGCTTGCTGAGGCCATGGTGCCCGGGCTGAGTATGTCCAACGCTCTGGATCGTCGCTCAGCTGCCGAGGCAATCTCGGCGCTTTGGGTTGGTGAAGATGCTCCCGCCGAGCTGCGGAGCATGCTCAAGGATGCCGACCCGGACGTGGTTGTGGTCGCTGCCGATGCGCTCTCACACCTCAACGTGGTCGATGCTGTACCTGAGATCGAGGATGCACTTCTGCGCGCCTACTTTGTCGAGACTCGGCGAGATCTGGCCGTGGCCTTGGCGGGCCTCGGCTCCCCCACGGGGATGCAGGATCTTTTCACCGGCCTGGATCACTCGGACGACCTGATCCGAGAGAGCATGTTCGAGAGCTTCTTTGCGGTCACTGGCCTCTATCTTGGCTATGACCCGATGGCGCCTCGCCCCGAAAGACTGGCCGCGATCAGTGCGCTACAGGATTACTGGGCTCGTCTCGGTGGGCCGGACAAGCTGCGCAAGGCCTTCCGCCCCGATCCTGGCAAGACCGAACGGGCCTGGTCTCTCGTAAAGAAGCTCAACGAGAGCGGGGGTAGCACGAATGCTGCTGCTGACGCCCGAGTGATTCAGGAGCTTGTCGCCCTGCGCAAGGATGCGCTGCCGGCGCTGATTGCCGGCCTCAAGTATCCGGCGGGTTTTGCCGGCAAGCTTGCCTTGGTTTGTGACACGCTAGCCCTCATTGGGGACAAGGATGCCGCACCGTTCCTTGCCGCCATGCTGCGGAGTCCGGTCATCGGCGTCACCGTGCGTGCGGCTCAGGCACTGGAAAAGGTCGGGGATGCTGCGGCCATTCCTGCGCTGGTGCGCTTCCGCGATCGTGTTCAATCCCTTCAGGCTCGCGATGAGCTGCCTGGGCAAGTTGGCTCTATGGAGTTGATCCTTGCCGCTGCGGCGCGCACGCGCTTGGTTCTGGGCGATGAAACTGCAAGATCCGAACTGATCGAGCTTCTGCTCTGTGATGATCGGGCTGCCCGGGCAGAGGCGATTTTGGCGCTGGAAGAGAAGTATGGCGATCGACGTGGCTTTGATCCGGACGCCAGTGCAGCAGAACGACAGGCTGCGGTTCGTGCCTGGCAGGCTCGCTAGGCCCTCAGGGGTGTAGCAACCTGCCTTCCATACCTCCGGACACCGGCAGGATGCTGCCGGAGACATGCCCACTAGCCTGATCCGAACTCAAGTAGAGAATGGCGCGGGCGATGTCTTCGGCAGTGGCGACCTTGCCCATGGCAATGGTCGCCGTCGCCCTGACCAAGACCTCGGGGTCGGTCAGACTCTTTTCCGCCATGGGAGTCAGGACCCATCCGGGGCATACACAATTCACTCGGCCATGTGGTGACAGGCGAACGATCTCATTCTTCAAGCTGGCGGTCATGCCGTGGGCCATGGCAGCCTTGCTCGCAGAGTAGTCGCAGTGTCCTTCTTCGCCGAAGAGGCCAGCCGTGGATGCAATGAGAACAATGGAAGCTGTCTTGCGCGGTTTCTTGGCCAGCTGCCGCAGGAAGCCCCGACAAGTGAGGAAGGCACTGGTGAGATTGATCTCCATGGTTTCCTGCCACTGAGCAAGACTCATCTCGTGCACTGGCACCGTATCAACGCACCAAATACCGGCGTTCACCACGATGCCTTCGAGTTCTCCCAGTTCATCGGCGATTCTCTCGTAGAGCCTGTCGACCTCTCCTTCCTGAGATAGATCAGCGCCTGCGACAAGGGACTCGCATGGAATGCTCTTTGCCAGCTCCTGAGCGGCGGCTTCGTTCTTGTGGTAGTGCAGCACCAAGTTGGCTCCTTCGGAGGCAAACTCGCGCGCGCATGATGCGCCGATGCCACCGGAGGCGCCGGTGATGAGGAAGTTCTTGTTGGTCAATCCGAGATCCATTTATGCCTCAGCTCCTCTTGCCAGGTATTGCGCATAGGTCGAATGATCGATGTTGCTGCCACAGATGATCAAGCCCACGTTCAGACCCTTGACCCTATCGCGTAGCGGGCCGAGAAGCGCGGCGGTGCTGGCTGCGCCGGCAGGTTCGACTGCCAGTTTGGCCTCTGCAAAGAGTGTATGCATGCAGCGGCAGAGGTCTTCATCGCTGACTAGAACGAGTTCATCCACGTTCTGCCTACAGAGGTCGAAGCTGTACTGCGCGGCATAGGGTGCGCCGAGGCTATCTGCGATCGTCCTCACCGCATCAATCTTCTGTGGCGATCCAGCTGCAAAGCTCCGATGCATGCTGTCGGCTCCCTCGGGCTCGACGCCGATCACCTTGCAGGCGGGAAGGGCCTGTTTGATCGCCGTCGAGACCCCTGCGCACAAGCCACCGCCGCCAATGGGGACCACGACCAGATCAAGTTCCGGTGCCTGCTGGGCGAACTCGAGGCCGAGAGTGGCGGTTCCCAGTGCGACGCCTCTGCCATCAAAGGGATGGATGAATGCGCGGCCTTCTTCTTCTTCGATTTGCTTGGTCTTGGCGAAGGCCTGGTGCACGTCGGGCACCAGCACCACTTCGCCACCCAGGCTCTTGCAGGTAGCTACCCGAGCCGGATTGGCATTCTCTGGCATGACCACCTTTGCAGAGCTGCCCAGAACCATGGCAGCGTAGCTCGTCGCGATTGCGTGATTGCCAGCGGATACGGAAGTCACGCCGCGCTGCAGTTGGGCAGCATCCAAGGCCATCATGTTGGCGAGAGCGCCACGGGGCTTGAAGGTTCCCGTGTGTTGGAAGAGTTCCAGCTTGAGATGCAGGGACTTGCAGCCCAGCGCATCCACTTGTCGACCCTGCCATTGCCAACTCGGGGTGCGGCGTATCAGGTCGCCCAGTTTGTCTCGCAGGGACTGGATTTCACCCAGACCAGGAGCCTTGGATCCGTGCTCTTGTTCGCTCATTCCGTTCGGCGCAGATCCTACAGGATCTTGATCACCGAAACGGAGACATCATCTTCGAAGGTGTCGCTCGACGTGAACATTCTCAGGTCCTCGTCGACTGCATTGAGGATCTCTTCGGCGCTGCGGCTAGCATTCTTCCTGAGGCAGTCCTTGAGTCGATCGTCGCCATACATATTGGTCGGGTCTTCTCCCGCCGTCGCTTCGACGATGCCATCCGTATAGAGGAGGAGGACATCCTGCGGCTCGACTGTGTAGTCCATGGACTCGTAACGAGCACAGGCGAGGAATCCCAGGGAAGGTCCGGTCGAGTCCAGCTCGACTACCTTGTCTTCGTGAGCCCTGTACAGATACAGAGCGTTGTGCCCGGCGCTGGCATAGGTAAACCCACGGCCGTCCTTCTTGATCTTGAAGGCGGCGGCAGTGATGAACATTCCCGTGTCGCCAACTTCGTGCGCCACCTCGCGATTCAACTTTTCGAGAAGCGCGCAGGGCTCCAGGTGGTTGCAGTCTGAACGGAAGTTCGAGCGAAATGATGTCATCAGCAGAGCCGAATTGATTCCGTGGCCTGAGACATCAGCGATCACGGAAAAGACCTCGCCGGTTTCGCTGCCAACGAGATCCAGGTAGTCGCCACCGACATACTGCGCCGGGCGTGATTGCCACGAGCAATCGATAAACTTGCTATCGGGTGCCACGGACGGGATCAGGCGGCTCTGAATGTTCGAGGCGATTTGCAGCTGAGTCTGCAGTCCGCGCTCTCTTACAGCTGATTCCTCGAGACTGAAGCGGTGGAATAGAGCGGCTCCGAGTTCGCTGAGTCTTCGTACGCTCTCCAGGGTCTCATGCGACTGGGAATCGTCCAGGTCCACATTGAAGGCCATGTAGAGGCCCGCTATCACGCCATGATATCGCATTGGCAGGGCGATGATGCTCTGCAGTGCAGGCGGCACGATGCCGGCCAAAGGCGGGAAGCTGTCATCATCAGCGCGGGCGAAGCATTCGAGAGTTCCCTTCAGGAGGGTCTCTGGCCACCAGCTCTCGTCCTCGAGCCGCAGTTCTTCGAGCATCATCTCGGGGATGCCCAGGGCCTGGCTCAGCCTGAGCTTCGAGCCCGCGTTGCCGACCTCATCCAGGACGAAGAGGGCTGAGGCCTGGGTCCCCAAGACAGAGCTCATGAGGCTCAGGAAGCGAGCGCCGACGGCTTCCTTGTCAGACTCCTGAAAGAGCACGACGCCCTTCTCGAAAGCCTGGAGGCTGGCGCAGTATTGATCCGTGGCCCGCAGAGCCTCTTCGTTCAGCTTGATGTTGATGATGGCAACGGCGAAGTGGGAGAGGATCTCAGCAACCTTCTCCTTCTGTTCGCTCGTCTCGCCATCTTCGATCAGGAGCTCTCCAACCACCTGCCCCTTGTAGCAGAGGGGGAAGTGCAGCAGCTGGTCCGAGCTCCAGCTGTTTGCAGCGACCTTGTCATCAACCTTCAGCGGGCACTTGTCGCCGATTGCCAACTCAACGACGAAGCGGCCCTCTTCGTCGCAGTCGCCAGAGAAGAGGACTGCCATGCTCGATTCGGGATAGGCCTGGAGCAAATGGCAGGCTGCTTCTGCACGCAGCTCAGTCAGCGTGCGCGGCAGGTGCATGCCAATTAGGCTGTCCGTCTCTGTCTCTTTGGTGATCATCTTTCCAGGGCGACGACTCGGCGAGTGATCAAGAGCAGATCTTGCTCATGCCAGCAAGGGCAGCATCGACTGCTTCTTGGATCTCCTGCTTGGTGCCCGCCCAATCTTGCGTGGCAGGGCTGATGGCCTGGAGGTCAGTTTCGCTGATGTCAGCCGGCGGCAGACTGTCTTCGCGATAGCCGGTTCCGGACTCGTGAGCGAGTGAATCAGCAATGCGAAGCACGGCGAGGGGAGTGAGTAAACTCTCTGGGCAGTCAGAGGGTTCGTGATGGGCGCGCAGAAGCTCTTGCACCATCTCGCTCAGATTCCACTTGGCAGCCACAAGAGCTCCAGCCTCGGCATGGTCCATGCCGATGGCTTTGCGCTCGGTCTCGACCATGGGACCCTTCTCGGGTGAGAAGTTGATGTTCCGCTCCTGGAGGTACGGAGCGACCAACATTTTGCCAATGTCGTGTAGCAGTCCGGCGATGAAGAGCTCTTCCTGCTCTTCTGAGCTAAGGCCGACAATCTTGCCGAGAGTTCTCGCCGCCGACGCAACCGCCAGGGAGTGCTTCCAAAGGCCTTTCTCGCTGTGCCCGTAGCAGCTGTAATCGGACATCATGTAGTCCGCCGTGCTGGTCGCGAGGATCAAGCTTCGCAGCCCACGGAAACCGAGAACCATCACCGCATCCTTGATCGATGCGATTTTCCGGTTCATGCCGTAGAAGGGCGAGTTGACCAGGCCGAGCATCTTGGCAACCAAGACCTGGTCGTAGCGCAGATGCTCTTCAAGATCCTCAGGCTCGATATCGCCTTGATTGAGCAAGGCCATGACTCGCACCACCACATCGGGAAGAGGCGGGATGAGGTCAGACTTATGAAGAATCTCGCGTCGCGTCCGCTCTTGTAGGGCGAGCTTGCCTAGGGTGGATTTGGACATTGCGCTACCTGTTGTGCTGTCTTCGCGGTGCCCCATGGGGCGCTCCAGAACTGGTGGTCTAGGACTGGATCGGCTCGGGAACTTCGACCTGATTAGGGGTTTTTCCAGCCGTCGCCCTGGGCTCCAGGGCAAGGCGAGTTCCGAGCGAGAGATCTGAGACCTCAGGAGGGAATCAACGGCGCAATTCCCTGGCTGGACAGGCTTGTTAGCCCTTTCCTTCGGCCTGGGAGCGCTTGTCTTCGTCCCAATACTGCCGCAGTTCCTTGCGTGTGGTGCTCAGTTGCTCGAGGAGATGGGTGGCCTGATCGGCTAGCTGTCGCCGGTTGCTTTCCGATTCCTCCAGCTTCTTCTGCAGATCGGCCTGCTGTTGGAGGCAGCGGTCGAGAGCGGAAAAACGATCCTCAATGGCCTGTAGCCGCTCAGCGATCCGCTTCAGGGACTGTTCCTGTTCGTTGGGCATGGGCGATTGGGAGGTACTAAATCAGAAAGGGCTGCGCTACTCAAATGCCGCGGTGCATTTGCCGGTCGAGCATTCGAAAGAAGGGGCCCAGGCGGCCCAGCGTCTTGGCTTCCGAGTTGGCCCCCAAGTACATGCCCAGGGTGGACCAGAAGGCGTAGCCCCTCGCCCATGCCTGCAGTGAGCGCTTCTCAGTTTCCGCGATATCCAATGAGGCTACGGTGGCAGCGTGTCGTTCTCGCTCGTTGCGCAGGCTTTGTCGCCATGCGGAATAGTTCGGGATCAGGCGAAGGTCGAAGAGTCGGCGCAGGTTTTGATGATCACAGTAGATGCGCTTGCCCTCTTCGCGCGGACTGCGGTTGTGACTGTGAATGACGGCGCTGTCCGGTTCGAAGACGATGCTCTTGCCGGCGAGAATCAGTTTCTTGCCGAGACTGACATCTTCGCCAAAGCTGCAGCTGCCAAAGCGATGCACTTCCCATGCCTTTCGCCGCAGGCTGCTGGCTACATTGTCAAAGCCGCAGAGCTGCAAGCGCTGCATGGGGTCGAGTTCGTTGAGCGCGGCTGGGTTCTCCAGCCTCTGCACCGAACGCTCACTGCGCCCGGCATTCCATTCGCGGAGACGTGCGGCAATGAAGGGGTTGCAGTCATCGCGTGGGATCTGCCGGCAATAGGCCGCCGCGACCTGCGGATCCTCGTAGCAATCCACCAGACGTCGCAGCCACTGGGTATTGGCCGGTTGCGCATCCTGTGTCAAGAGGACGACTACATCGCCAGTGAGCGCTTCGATGCCTCGATCTCGGGTCGAACCGTGGTTAAACTCGCGTTTGTTAATCTTGCTAACTGCAAAGTCATGAGCCTTCAAGAGGTCGACGGTTTCGTCATGGGAGCCGCTATCGATCGCGAGCTTCTCCGCAAGCTCGATGCCTTCCTGTTGATCGATGGCCTGCAGGACCTTGGCCAGAAGCGGGCCGCCGTTGAGAGTCGGGATGAAGAGACTGACCTTCATGCGCGCGCTTGGCTGTATAGCCCTTCCAACTCGCTGCAAACCAGGTCCAGTGAGCGTGGGGCTGGGGCAGAACTACGGTATCGCTGCAGGCGCTCGGGCTCATCTATCAGGCGCTGTAGGCGCCGACCGAGATCCCTGGCGTCGCCGACAGCAAAGAGCTCTCCATTCTGGCCATCGTCGATGAGCTCGGACATGCCACCAAGATCGGTTGCGATGACGGGGATCCCCGCCGCCTGTGCCTCGAGGATCACGAAGGGAGTGTTCTCGTACCAAAGTGAGGGGACCACCAGGACATGAATACTGGAGAGAATCTCCGGGAGCCTCTCGCGCGCGAAAGCCCCGGCAAACTCGATGCGCTTGTCACCGACACAGGAGTCCTGTAGGTCCTCGGCGAAATCTTTGAAGTCGCTTTCCCGTCCGTGAATTCGCAGGGCTGCTTCCGGCCCCGTGTGCGCCATGGATTCAACCAGCACTTGGACTCCCTTGTGTTCGGCGATGCTGCCGATGAACGCGATCTCGAGCTTCTCTGATTTGCAGGGAGTCACCTTCTTCGCGAAGTCCAGATCGAGGCCATAGGCTTGCACCCTGAATTTCTCGGCAGGGAAGCCGTTGTCTACGAAGCGTGCCTGTAAGAATCGGGATGGCGCGATGATGTGATCCGCCAAGAGCAGCTGCTGCCGAAGATAAGCTGGTCTCTCGAGAAGTGAGAGCGCGCGGCGAACGCTGCTATTGCCGGGGAGTGATGGCAGGGCGGCGTTCTTGGCCAGTCCGCGCACGTCCGATGCCAATTCGGCGCTGCCGATCTCGGTCGCGAGTTCTTGGTCGCGGCAGGCGACGCAGCCCCAGCCTGCTTCCGGCGGACCCTGGCAGAGGCTGCCGTCGTTCTTGCGCAGGATGACAGCCGGGCAGAGGAACCAGAAGTCCATTAGGTGAACGAGAGTTTGGATTCCGCGGAGACTGGTCTGGCTCAGCAGATTTCCCCCCAGGTACCGGAGATGAAAGGCATGCACGCAATCTGGTTTCCGCTCATCGAGGTAATCGCCGAAGCGTTCGCCTAGGTAGGGGTGTTGGTATTCCAACCGACCCCAGTCCCGACCGCTATGCATCCAATAGCGAAGCCGAACAACTGAGAGGCCCGCTACTTCCTCGCGCTCTATTTGGAAGAGTTGCTCTGTCTCGCCAAAGAAGGGATCCAAGCTGAAGACCTCAACTTCCTCCCCGCGCGCCTGCATCTCCTTGGCGATCGCAAACACGTACTGTTCTGTTCCCGTGAAGTACTTGGGCAAGAACTGATGAACCACGTAGGTGATGCGTTTGCCTGGCATATGGATCAGCTAGGTTGCAGCGGCTCGCGGTCTGCGGAAGAAAGCAGCACTTCAACCGTCGCCCCCAGTGCATCGTCGAGCCGAGTCTTCAGCCTTGGCAGATAACCACGCTCCGTGTTGCTGTGCTCGCAGAGAATCACACTGGTTCCTCGGCTGAGTGCGGCCATGACGTCGTGGTGTCGCATTTCTCCGGTCAGGTACAGTTGAGCATCGGAGAGGGAGATGATCGCAGCTCCCGCGCCCGGGCAGAGAGCGACGCTCTCGATCGCGTCACCTTGCTTGTGGCGAGTGGCCGCGGCAATTCGCAGACTCGAGAGCCCGAGGTGTTGCTTGATCCTCTCTACTAGGTCCGAGATCGAGCTCGGTTTCTCGAGTCGGACAATCCTCGCCGGGCTGTGTCCGCCTTCGGTCCTCTCCGCTGGAAGCAGGGGCGACGATTGGCCGGGGCCCAGCGCTTCCGCCAGCCAGTCCGCAACCCCGCCCTCAACGGCATCGAGGGCAGTGTGAGGGGAGTAGAGGCTGATCCCGGCAGCGGCGGCTCGGAGTAGGTTGCCTTCGTGCTGAGCTCCCAGGCGGAGGCGGGTCAATGCTGCGAAGATTGGCGGATGGTAGGCGAGGATCAGATTCGCCTGCACTGCGATGGCCTCTTCCAGGACTGCTTCCGTGAGATCGATTGCCAGGAGAATGCGGCTGACCTCACTTGCTCCGGGAGCCTCGAGGATCATCCCCACATTGTCCCATTCCTCCGCCAGTCGCAGTGGGGCAATGCGATCGAGGACGGCTATCAGGTTCTTCGCATCCATGCTCATGTCCGGGCTCTGCTGACCCTGTCCCGGGCCAAGGTCCTAGCCTGGCCACGGCGGCAAAGCATACGCGGAGAAAGCGATTCTCCGAACCTGAAGCTGGTCTGCTTCTGGCACCGGAGGTTCTGGAGGGCAGCTTCTCCAGCTATGATGCGGAGATGCTGCCTTACCTGCGCTTGCTAGCTGCCGGTCTCTCTTGCTGCATGCTTTCAGCTTCGCATGCGAGGGCTCAGCTGGGTTTCGATGAGTCGATCCGACATGAATTGCAGCCGGGCGATCTCGAGATTTGGCGAGACTGGCTTCGTCCCAGCGCAGAGGACGCGGCCTGGATGGAGGCAATCCCATGGCTGCCGAGCTTTGCGGAAGGAATCGAGAAGGCCAATGAGGCGGCCAAGCCCCTGCTCCTTTGGGTGATGAACGGGCACCCTTTGGGCTGCACTTGAGGAAACGGTGTTCGGGGCCGACGGTCAGTCTGGTCCGACCCGCAGATCCAAGGCTTGTCCGACAAGTTCGTTGCGGCCAGCGATGAAGTTTGGCGCTTGCAGCGCGGGGATGATCCGGAGTCCCTCTTTTTCCAGGAGATGGCGCATCATGGTCACTACGGTTCCGGACGCGGCACCAAGCAGGGCATCTATGTCTGTGCTCCCAGCGGCGAATTCTTGGCTTCAGCCAACTCTCTGAGCGCTGAGAAGATCCGTGCCATGATGGAGCGAGGCCTGGCCGCATGGTCCCGCCTTCCAGAAGAGAAACGCTTCCTGAGCGAAGATGCGGCGATCGAGCCGAAGGGCCGATGGGAGCTCTTCCGCCCGGAGGGCGGAATGATCTTGAGCTCCTATGCTCGTGACCTGCCCGCTGGAGCGGGGCCCTTCGGCAGCGAAGCCAGTGGATACAACAAAGATCATGCCTGGTTCAGTGCAGATGAGATGCGGCGCTGGTTACCCGCAGAACTCGTCGTCGGCGCCGAACACCGTCTCCCTGTGGACTTGCTGCAGCGAGTGCTCTGCTTCCATTTGGTCGATTCGGTGCTCGGGCAAACTCTCCCCTACTCACCCGATGAGGTTCAAGGGGAGATTGTGCTGCGAATCACTAGGGTCGAAGGCGATCGTTGCGATCTCGAGATCAGGGGTCGGTCCAGCGCTCAGAGTGATGGCAGCTGGAACTTGGGTGAGAATGACTGGAAACCAAAGAGCGGCCTCTTCCCACGAGGGATCAAGACAGAGATCACTGGGAAGGCGAGCTATGACAACAGCCAGGCTCGGTTTGCCGCCTTTGAGCTCTTGGTGATGGGACAGCGCTGGGGGCATACGCGATTCAATGGTCGAGTCGCTCAAAAGGAAGCGAGCGCAATTGCCTTCTTCTTCGAGCTCGCCGGCGAGAAACCCGCCGACCGCGTGCCCCCCGCATTCATCGACATCTATGCTGCAGCATGGATGGGGCGCTAGATCTGCCGTGAATCGACTTGTCTGTAGCATCCTGGTCCTCGCCAGCGGCATCAGCGCTCAGAGGTCTCTCGACGACAGGATCGCCGCCGCCCTGGATCGAGCGCGGCCAGCAGTGATCCGCTTATTGAAGAAGGGAGCAGGCGGCGAGTTGGCCTTGATCTGCCTGGCGGCAGTTCATGATGGCTTGGGGTCGAGAGACAAGGACTTCGAGAGGGCGGTTGCCCGCCTCGCCAAGAGCAACCTGAGCGGTACCTACGCCCTCTCCCTGCGATTGATGGTCATGGCCAACCAGCAGGATTTTCCGAACCGTGAGAAGATTGCAGCCAGCGATGCCAGGGATCTGATCGAGCGCCAGTCCCAGTCCGGCGGCTTCAGTTATCAGCAATCCAGCGGCAACTGGGACCTCAGCAATACTCAGTACGCGGCGCTCGGCTTGCGTGCTGCCGTCAGCATAGGCATCGAAGTTCCGGAGAGGACATGGCAGCGTCTGCTGGAGGTGATTGCCAAATCGCAGAAGAAGAATGGCGGCTTTGGCTACCTGTCTCTCGCTTCTCAGAATCAGGCGACCGCATCCATGACTGTGGCTGGCATCACCGTACTCGAGATTTGTCTGCAGCAACTCGACCTGGACGATGACGGCGAAAGAGAGATTCGAGATGCGATCGACAAGGCCTGGGAATGGATGGCTGACAACAAGTCGAGCATCGGTCGCCTCAATGAGCGTTGGTGCCTCTACTACCACTACGGTCTGGAGCGTGCTGCGGTGCTCTCGGATGTCACCGAGGTAGATGGGCTCGATTGGTATGCACGGGGCTCGGAGATGATTCTCAAGCTGCAACGCAAGTCAGGTGCGTTCATGAATCCTATGAACATCCGGCGTAGTACGCAGCGCCGGGAAAGCCTCGTAGACAGCGCTTTTGCTGTGCTTTTCCTGCGCCGTGCGTTCCGGCGCAGTCTGGATCATCCGGTCACGCCCGGCCCAGGCTACTCCTGCTTGACACTGCCAATCGGGGCGAGCCAGGATGAAATCGAACAGGCCGCTCGCAACGACACCGGGCGTGGCAGCAAGGCCGTGCCCGATTTACTGATTTGCATGCGCGGCAATATTCTCGCTCGTCGCAAGGCGGCGGCCATGGCCATCGTAAAGATCACCAGCGAAGACTTTGGCTATCACCCCTACCGATCTGCCGAGGACAATAGCCTTGCGCTTCGGGCCATCGAGGGCTGGTGGCTCAAGCACCGCAGGAATTGAGGTCGATGCCCAGGTCAGCGAAGGCCGCCTCGGCTGCCGCCGCCCAACCGCGATTGGCCAGTGGGCTGGCCGGGCTCGGATGGGGGATCTTGCCGAAAAGGATGTCCTTGCCCGCAAGAGCCTTGCTGGCTTGCTTCTCGGCAAAAGCACCAACGCCGATGACCATCTCCGGTTGGAGTTCCTGCACGACGGCCTGCAGGTAGCGGTCACAGATATCGAAGAGCGGCCTCTTCTCCTCGGCCCTGAGCTTGTCCGGTGTCAGGTTGCCACCGCTCTCGATCATGAATGCGAGCGGACAGTAGTTGTGCACAAAGAAACTGGCGAAGAAGCGATCGGGTGTTGTGAAGCGTTGCTTGCACCAGGACCAGAGTCGTCTCCCGCTAACTTCGCTTCTGCTGCAGTCAAAGCCAAGTACCGGCCGTTTCGGATGCTCCAGTTCAGGCTTCTGAACGGGAGCTTCGATTTCGAGCCAGTGGCGCACGTGCTCTATCTCGCCAAAGGGAATCCCGGTCTGAACCATACCGTAGGGGCCCGGATTCATGCCGAGGAGCAGATAGCGCTTCTTACCCTGGCCGTAGCGTTCGAGGTACTGCGCGTGAGAGGCCCGAGCGTGGACCAGGGGGTTGTAGACCGCGACTACGGGCGCGCTGAATTCGAGACCGTCGAGTTGACTGATTACCTGCCGGGTTGCCTTGGCGAGACTCATGGGATTGGTTGCGGAGTGGCTGTGTGCAGTGGTACCCTCTGGAGGTGGGAGCTTGCAAGGAGTGAATCGCTCTGCCCAGGAATGGCTGAGCCTTCACCTCGAAAAAACCCAAGGACAGAATCATGCGCTACAGAATTGCCGCGGCCAGCATCGCTTTCAGCCTCTCATTCACACTGACATTGGATCAAGGCGAGTCTCAGGAGAAGGAGATCTCCAGCCGTGTTATTGCGACAGAGGCGGGTGAGAAGGTAGTCGTCCAAGAGTTGGTTGTGGACGCCCCAGTCGAAGCCCTTTGGGATGCCTATGTCACTGCAGAGGGATGGACAGCTTGGGCGGCCCCAGTTGCAGAGGTCGATCTGCGTGCTGGTGGGACCATTCGCAGCCATTACACACCCAACGCGAGCATTGGCGACGCGGGAACGAATACTCTGCAGATCGTCAACTACGTGCCGCGGCGTGTCTTGACTCTGCAGGCAGAGCTGGCGGAGAACTGGCCGGAGATCATGAAGGCGGACGCGGACAAGTTGATGAATGTGGTCCTCTTCGAGTCCATGGGCGATGAGCGCAGCAAGATCTACTCTTATGGGGTCGGGTATGGCGATTCGGAGGCCTACGAAGGCTTGATCGAATTTTTCATACCGGCCAATGAGGGTCTCTTCCGCAACTTGAAGGCTTACTTGGAAGAGGGCAAGCGCGCCGAGTTCAAGGAAGACTGAGTCCGCACTCTGCTCGGCCTCCCGTCAGCGCCGAAACGGAGAACCGCATGGCGGTGGACAGCCTCTTGCCTGACCCAGGAACTGCGCTCGGCTGAGATCAGGATGCCGTTAGAATCTCGCCCTACATGGCTATGCACCGTCGCCAGTTTCTGCAGCAGGCCAGCGGGGCGGCCTTCGGCTTCATGGGCCTGCGTAGCCTCCTCCATGGGGAGCGCGAAGAAGAGGGAGGGGAGCGCTCGGGCTTGCCTGGTGCAAGGCGGCCCAGGCTTGATCCGGAGGGCGGGTTTGGGCCACTGCTCAGCGATCCGGATGGCATATTCGACCTACCAAGCGGCTTCAGCTACCGCATTCTCTCGCGCACTGGGGATCTCATGTCGGACAAGCTGCTCGTGCCGGGAGCGCCTGACGGCATGGCGGCCTTCGCGGGTTCTCGCGGCAGGGTCATTATTGTGCGCAATCACGAACTCGAGTCGAGCAGCAGCCTTGGCCCATTCGGTAGCAACAATGAGCTCATGCATAGGGTTGATCCGGCCCTGCTCTATGATCTTGGCCGCGACGGCGAAGCTTCTCTCGGTGGGACCACGACTCTCGTTTTCCATCCGATCTCTGGCAAGGTTGAGAAGCAGTTTCTGAGTCTTGCAGGAACCGAGCGCAACTGTGCCGGCGGCCCGACCCCTTGGGATTCCTGGCTCAGCTGTGAGGAGTCGGTGAGCAAGGCGGGGGCTTCACGGGATCAAAACCACGGCTTTGTCTTTGAGGTGCCGGCGCGCAAGCTTGGCCTTTCGCCCGCGAAACCCATTCCGGACATGGGCCGCTTCTTGCATGAGGCGGCAGCCGTGGACCCGGTTTCTGGTTTCGTCTACATGACCGAAGATCGAGGGGATGGCTTGATCTATCGCTATCTGCCGCATCAGCCGGGTCGACTCGCGGATGGTGGCATCTTGCAGGCCCTGGCCGTGATCGGTTCACCGGGGATGAATTCAAACAACCATGCCGCCGCGAATCAGATTCCCGTGGGCACGATTCTCGATATCGAGTGGGTTGATCTCGATAATGTCAATTCGTCCATCGATGATCTTCGCCTGCGTGGGCGTGCAAGGGGAGCTGCTATCTTCAGCCGTGGCGAGGGCATGTGGTGGGGACAAGACTGTCTCTACTTCTGTGCCACTTCCGGTGGTCCAAACCGGGCCGGGCAAGTCTGGCGACTTCGCCCGGGAGGCAATGATCTCGCTGCCGGGGCCGAGGCTGCCAGCATGGGGGAGTTGGAGCTGTTCGTAGAGCCGAATGATGCGAGCATCATGGACATGGCAGACAATCTCACGGTCTCGCCCTTTGGCGATCTGATCGTCTGCGAGGATGGTGGTGGCGACAACCACCTGCTCGGGATCACCCCCATGGGGTCGGTCTACACCTTGGCGCGTAATGCGCTCGGCAGCTCGGAGCTTACCGGCGCCACCTTCTCCCCCGATGGCAGCCTGCTCCTCGTGAACATCCAACGGCCGGGAATCACCTTGGCGATAGAAGGGCCCTGGTAGTCGCAGGCGGCCAGAACTCAGAGAGCTTCGATGCGAACCGGGCAGACCTTCAATTCTGCAGTCTCGGTAATCGGGTCGTAGCCGGATCCGGTCAGTCGATTGATGGGTACTTCATCGAAGCTGAAGCTGCAGAAGACGGTCCCCCGCGGAGAGCGACGGTTGGCTTGCACACGAATCTGCACGCTACCTCGCGGACTGCTGATTTGAGCCTTGGCACCGTCCTCGAGGCCCCAGTCAGTGATGTCCTGGGGATGAACCTCGAGAAGCTCTTCGGGGAGTAAGTAGTCCATTCCCGCAGCTCGGCCGGTCATGGTCCGGGTGTGGTAGGCCTCGAGCCTTCTGCCAGTGGTCAGCCAGACCGGGTAATCAGCGCTCAGGGTTTCTGCCGGGTCGCGGTACTTCATGTTGGTGAAGATGCCGCGACCGTTCTCGAACTTGCCGATGTGAAGGATTGGCGTGCCAGGATGGTCAGCGCTTGGAACTGGCCAATGCAGAGCTTCTTTGCCAATGCGTTCCCAGCTCAGTCCGGCGTAGATGGTTGAAACGCTGCAGATTTCATTGAAGACCTGTTCCGCAGACTCGAAGTCGAAGCCTTCGAAGCCCAGGCGCTGTCCGATCTGGGAGAAGATCCACCAGTCGGGCTTACTCTCGCCCTGCGGCGGGACCGCGGCCCGGATGCGTTGGGGCCGCCGCTCCGTGTTGGTGAAGCTGCCGTCGGTTTCACCCCAGGAAGTGGCAGGCAGGAAGACATCCGCCAGCTCGGCGGTTTCCGTACGGAAGATGTCGATGACGATCAGGCTGTCCAGGTTCTTCAGAGCCTGCTCGCAGTGGTCACGTTCTGGGTCGGAGACCACCGTGTTCTCACCGCAGATGAACATCGCCTTCATTTCACCCTCGGCGGCCATCTCGAGGGCGCGGACCTTGGTGATGCCCTTCTGGTCATCGATCTCGCGGCCGTAGAGCTTGCGGAACTTGGCGTTGCTCTCGGGATTGAAGACTGGTTGGAAGCCCGGGAAGTTGTTGGGAACAGCGCCGGCGTCGCCTGCACCCTGGATGTTGTTCTGCCCGCGCATGGGATTGATGCCCGTGCCTTCTCGGCCGAGATTGCCGGTCATCAGGGCCAGATTGCAGAGTGCCTGCACGTTCTCCACGCCACAGATGTGCTCGGTGATGCCCAGGGTGTAGTAGATCGCGCCCTTCTCCGCCTGGCCGTACCAGAGGGCTGCCTTTTCGATGTCCGCTGCCGGCACCTCGGTGATCTCTGCTGCCCACTCCGGAGTGAAGGCTTCAACATGCTTGATGAAGTCCTCTCCGCCAACCGTTCGCTCGCGGATGAACTCCTCGTTCTGCAGGCCTTCGCGTGCGATGACATGGGCCATGGCCAGTAGAAGGGCAGTATCCGACCCAACGCGAATGGGTAGATAGAGGTGGCTGAGTTCGGCAAGATGGATCCGCCGTGGATCAGCGACGATCATTTTGGCGCCGGCGCTCAGAGCCTTCTTCAGGCGCGTGGCGGCTACCGGGTGGCACTCGGTCATGTTGGTGCCGATACAGAAAATCAGATCGGGTTTCTCCATGTCCACCAGTGGGTTGGACATGGCTCCTCTCCCGATCGTGGCGGCCAGACCGGCCACCGTCGGAGCGTGTCAAGCACGCGAACAGTTGTCTATTTGATTGCTGCCGAAGCCGGCGCGGATGAGCTTCTGCGCCATGTAGGCGGACTCGTTTGGCGCCCGCCCGGAGGCGATCCCGTAGATGCTGTGACGGCCATGCTTGTCCCTGGCATCGCGCAGGCCGGCGGCGGCCCGGTCGAGGGCTTCATCCCAGCTCGTTTCGACCAACTCGCCGTTCTTGCGAACCATGGGGCGGCGGGGCCGATCCGGATGCTGGATGAAGTCGAAGGCGAACTGGCCCTTGATACAGAGCGCGCCCGCATTGGCAGGCCCGTCCATGGCAGGCTGAATGCCGACGACTTTCTCGCCCTTGGTCATCATATCAACCGAGCAACCGACCCCGCAGTAGGGGCAGATGCTGCGGGTCTTCACGATGGGTTCGGGTAGATCGATGGACTTGATCGCCTTGCGATCAGCCAGTGCCCCCGTGGGGCAAACTTGCACGCACTGCCCGCAGAAGGTGCAGGCGGAGTCACGCAGATGGTTGTTGAACTCGGTAGTGATCTGAGTGGCGAAGCCACGGTTCATCACGCTGATCGCGTAGTCGCCTTCTTGTTCGGCGCAGACTCGGACGCAGCGGTAGCAAGAGATGCAGCGGTCGTAGTCTCGCAGGATGAATGGATTCTCGTCATCCTCGTGACTCTTGCCCGAGGTCATCCCTTGGAAGCGATCTCCTGATACTTCATAGCGATCGGCGAGCTCAGCGAGCTCGCCGGAAGCAAAGCCGCGCAGAGGGTCGACCTTGATCGGATCCTCCGGGCCTTTCGCGTTCTGGTTCTCCGAGACAACCATTTCGGTCAGGGTCTTGCGGTGTTTCTCGAGGCTCGGAGTGCCGGTGCGGACTTCCATGCCCGGAGTAGCCTTGGTGGTGCATGAAGCGACTGGGTTTCTGATCCCTTCGACTTCGACCACACAGAGGCGGCAGGCTCCGAAGGACTCGAGTCGATCGTCGTAGCAAAGGGTTGGGACCTTCTTGTCCAGGCGCTGGGTGATCTCGAAGATGGTTTCCCCATCGACGAAGGCAACCTCAGTACCGTCCACCTGCATCTTCAGCTCGGTCTGCACTGCCTGGCTCATGTTCGTGTTCCTAGATGCTCCGCAACCTGCTGCGGAAAGTATCTCAGAAGGCTTTCGGTGACCAGCGGGGCGGCCATGCCCAATCCGCAGGCGCTGGTCGCCTTCATCGTGTTTCCTATGTCCTCAACCTCGCTGATCCAGGCCTCGAGTTCCTTTGGGCCGGCAGTGCCAGCGAGCCTTTCGGTCAATCGTTGGCTGCCGATGCGGCAGGGGAAGCACTTGCCGCAGGATTCGTGGGCGAAGAAGTACATGGCCTCGTGAGCAACCTCGACCATATTTCGCCGGTCGTCGAAGACCATGATGCCGCCGGCACCGAGGAAGGAGCCCTTAGATCGAATCGAGGGTTCATCGAGGGTCACCTTCAGGTCTTCGCCAGCCAGGAACCCGCCCGAGAGACCGGCCATGGTGACTGCTTGAATGCTCCTGCCTTCGAGAGGTCCTCCAGCCCAGTCCTTGATCAGGGTCTGCAGGGGCATGCCGAGCGGGACTTCATAGTTGCCAGGGCGCTGGATATCTCCGGATAGGCTGATCAGTTTTGTGCCAGCCTGCTCACCCAGGCCGAGTGACTGGTACCAATCTGCACCGCGACGCAGAATCGGCGCGACGGAGGCGAGAGTCTCCACGTTGTTGACGACGGTGGGTAGATCCTCGTAGCCGTGAGTGACCGGGAAGGGTGGGCGATTGCGCGGAAAGGGATGCTTGCCCTCGAGGCTGTTCAGGAGACTGGTCTCCTCGCCACAAATGTAGGCGCCGGCACCCCGCCGTAGGTAGAGCTTGAAGTTGAAGTCTGCGCCGAGAATCTTCTCGCCGAGAAAGCCCGCAGCTTCAGCTGCTGCGATCGCCTCTTCGAGAATGCGCGCTGTATGTGGGTATTCGTAGCGCAGATAGATGAAGCCGCGTTCGGCGCCCGTGGCGCGGGCAGCGATGGCCATGCCTTCGATGATCGCATGCGGGTCGTAGTCCATGAGGACCCGGTCCTTGAAGCAGCCTGGCTCGCCCTCGTCCGCGTTGCAGACGATCGTCTTGGGCTTGCCTGCTGCTTCTGCCACGGCCTGCCACTTCCTGCCGGTGGGGAAT
This sequence comes from Planctomycetota bacterium, assembly GCA_021776805.1. Taxonomy (GTDB): domain Bacteria; phylum Planctomycetota; class UBA1135; order UBA1135; family UBA2386; genus JAJFFD01. Next base: position 983 of record JAJFFD010000065.1, on the reverse strand, counting down.
CCTGCTCCGCCGCGGCCGGCGAGGCCGCTCGCCGAAATCTGATCCAGGATCTCCTGTCCTGTGCTGACCTGCACAGCCTTCTCCAAGGCTTCGTAGCCTCCAGTCTTGCGATAGCCCTGCAGCGTGGCGCGTTCCGGCGAGCGAATCTCGGCGAAGACGCACTCCTCCCCTGCGTCCGGTCGTTCGGCGGGCAATGGTGTTGCTCCGGCCCTCTGGTCGAAGGCGCTTTCGCCGACCGTGACGTCATCACCGCGCAGCACCGGCACAGGTTCATCGCAGCGCCCAGCGCAGGGCATGGCGCTTGCGCCTTCGCTGGCCAGGTCCTCGATCAATGCATCTGCACCCTTGAGCTTGCAGATCGGACCATTGCAGACGCGGGGCGCTGCCTTGCCCGGCAGATCTCTGGCGAGAAAGTGGTAGAAGGTGATGGTGCCGAACAAGTCGGCCAGGGGGATCTTCAGTTCGCGGGAGACGGCTCGAATCGCAGATTCGGAGAGGTAGCCATCACGATCCTGAAAGGCATGCAGGACAGGCAGCAGGGGTGCTGGCTGATCCTGCCAGGGCTGAATGAGCTTCAGGTCGTTGGAGTTGGTCGGAGAGTTCGGCATGCGGGCCTGAAACCTTAGCGGCAGGCCGAGCGCATGGTAAGGGCTCTGGATTCGTTTGGTGGTGCTGAGTTTCCAGAGACTGCTCGAACTCCGTGTAACCGCTGAGCTTTTGAATCCACGGGGATGGCGGAGGCCCTGCTCATGCTGCAGAGGGCCGGAATTCACCCAGGAGCAGACCATGTTTTGGCCACCTAGATGCCCCTACCGCAAATGCCCCGCACACTTGATCGAGCATCATCGCAAACCGAGATTCTACTCCCGCAGTGGCTACTACCGTCCCAAGTGCCGTGCCCATCGAGTACCCCGATTCAAATGCCGGAACTGTGGTCGACGCTTTTCCAGGCAGACGTTCCGACAGGACTATCGCGATCACAA
>JAJFFD010000064.1 GCA_021776805.1 Planctomycetota bacterium | reverse complement strand
AGCCCGCACCCTCTACAAGGACGAATGAGCATCCGTGAAGTGCGTGCGCAGGACCGACAGAAGGGTCGCGCCGGTTTTCAGGTGCCAGTCGAGAGGAGGGGGTTCGCGGACTGACTAGCACCACCAAACCCATCCAGAGTTGAAAGCTAGGCTACTTATCCTCACTGCCGGACTCTTCCTCGGGCTTCTTTTCCATCAAGCTGGGGATGCCGGCGGCCTTGGCCTCCTCGTTGAGAGCCGGTAGGGCTTCTTCGATCAAGCTACGCAGGCGCGCGAGCTGCAGGTCGATGGCGCTGACCAGCTGCGCCTTGACCTCGCCAGCCTGGCGAGTCGGGGCAAAGTCCCCGGTCGCCGCAGTGGAAAGCAGCCCGGCAAGCTTGTCGTTCAATCGGATCGGGAAGTTGAGTGGATCCTGTGAGCTGCGGTTCTTGGTCTGGTAGAGAGCCTTCTCGATCGCTGTCATCTCTTCGTCGAGCTTGGCGGCGGCCTCCACGAAACTGGTGGCGTTCTCATCATCTTTGAGTCGCGACTTCATGTCGTCGATCTGACTGCGCAGATCACGGATCCGCCCAATCTCGCCGTGCATCTCGCTGAGCTTGTCGCGAACCTCGATCACAAAGGCGAACTGAGCACCAAGGTCGGCCATAGTCGCGGAGCTGCGCGGATCGGGGAGAATCTCGAAGTCCACGGACTGCTTTGCCTCACCTACGCTCAGGCTTGCCCGATAGTTGCCTGGGAGGGCTCGCGGCCCAGGCATGCGGCGATTCCAGAGCACCATGCCCGGAAAGCTCTTCGCCCCCGGGTAGCTCATGTCCCAGACGAACTCGTTCAGGCCAGCTTCCACGGCGAGCAAAGCAGTGTTGTCACTGCCACGGCCGCCTCTGCCGCCACGCCCACCAGCGCGCTCCGAGCGGCGAGTGTACTTGCGTATCTCCTGACCCTCCGCATCCAGGATGCTGAGGGAAACCTCGACCTCTTTCTCCGGCTCCGCATCGAGCATGTAGTAAAAGACCACGCCGGAGGGCGGGTTGGCTCCGCCATTCCCACCTCCGCCGCGACGACCGCCACCGCCGACCCGATAGGTCGGACGTGGAGTGAAGAGATGCATGTCAGCCTGAGCTACGCGCGGGCTGAGTTGGTGCAGGAAGTTGACGTTGTCCAGGATCCAAAAGCCACGGCCCTGGGTAGCGGCGATGAGATCACCTTCTTTGACCGCGAGATCCGTAATCGGGACGGTCGGCAGGTTGAGTTGGAGAGAAGTCCAATTCTTGCCATCGTCGTAGCTGACATACATGCCGCGCTCGGTGCCCGCGTAGAGCAGACCCTGACGTTCTGGATCTGCACGGATCGCACGCGTGAAGTGACTGGGATCGATGCCGTCGGTGATCTTGCTCCAAGTCTTGCCGTAGTCTTCGGTCTTGTAGAGATAGGGTGCGAAGTCATCAGACTTGTAGCGCGTGCCGGCCACATAGAGGCCGCCCTTGATGGTAGGGTGGGCCTCGATGTTGTTGATCTGCATCCATTCGGGCATGTCCGGGGGTGTCACGTTCTCCCAGTCCCGACCGGCGTTACGCGTCAGCTGGATCAGGCCATCATCAGAACCGGTCCAGATCACGCCGGGCTCGTGCGGCGATTCGAGAGCCGCGAAGATCGTGCAGTAGTACTCAACGCTGGTGTTGTCCTGAGTAATCGGACCGCCGGATGAGCCCTGCATGGTCTTCTCGTTGCGAGTCAGATCCGGACTGATCGGCTCCCAACTGCCGCCTAGATCGCGACTGACGAAGAGCACATTGGCAGCTGCGTAGAGCAGATCTGGATCGTGGGGTGAGAAGAAGATCGGGTAGTTCCACTGGAAGCGGTACTGCAGATCCGCCGCTCCCCAACCCATCGGGTTGTCCGGCCACACATTGATCGAGCGCCGCTCACCGCTGCGGTGATTGGTGATGACCATGGTGCCGCCGTAGCTGCCGCCGATGACGATGTCCGGGTTGTCCGGCTTGGCAACGATGAAGCCCGACTCACCTCCGGCGGTCGGCTCCCAGTCGCGCACGCCGATGCTGCCGCCGAGGAGTGAGCGCGAACGGATACGCACAGCGGAGTTGTCCTGCTGACCACCGAGCAAGCGGTAGGGGAAGTCATTGTCCGTGGACACGCGATACATCTGCGCTGTCGGCTGCCCATCCTGCTGGGTCCAGGTCTCCCCGCCATCGAAACTGACGTTGGCGCCACCGTCGTTGGATTGGATCATCCGCTTCGGGTCATTGGGATCGATCCAGAGATCGTGATTGTCGCCGTGCGGCACGGAGATCTGGGTGAAGGAACGGCCGCCATCCTTGCTGTGATGGAACTGGACATTGAGCACATAGACCCCCTCTTCGTCGACCGGATCCGCATAGACGCGGGTGTAGTACCAGGCACGCTGCCGACGATCGCGCTCGTCGTCGGTTTTCGACCAGGTCTTACCTGCATCGCGAGAACGGAAGAGCCCGCCCTCCTTCGCTTCGATCATCGCGTAGATGTTGTCGGAGTTGCTGGCCGAAACCGCGAGGCCAACGATCCCCAGCGGGCCCTCGGGGAGACCTTCGTTTGCACTGATCTCCTCCCAGTTGTCGCCGCCATCCGTGCTCTTGTACATGCCCGAATCCGGTCCCCCACTGTCCAGGCTGTATGGCGTGCGCTTCACCTGCCAGATGCTGGCGTACAGGATCCTGGGGTTGGTCGGATCCATGACCAGATCGACACAGCCAGCCTTGTCGCTGACAAAGAGAACTTTCTCCCAGTTCTCTCCACCGTCCTTGCTACGAAAGACACCGCGCTCTTCGTTGGGACCGAAGAGATGCCCCATCACCGCTGCATAGACCAGATCCGGGTTCTTCGGGTGAATGCGAACGCGCGAGATGTGCCGCGAATCCTGCAACCCGATCTCTTGCCAGGTTCGACCGGCGTCTGTCGAGCGCCACATGCCATCGCCGTGGGAGACATTGCCGCGCAGGGTCTTCTCACCCCCACCGACGTAAACCACATTCGGATCCCACTCGGATACTGCGACAGCGCCGATGGAGCCGCCGAAGTAGCCATCACTGACGTTCTGCCATGAGCGGCCACCGTCGAGAGTCTTCCAGACTCCACCACCAGTGCCCCCGAAGTAGTACTGCTGACGATCCTGGGGAATGCCCGCCACCGCCGCACTGCGGCCACCGCGGTAGGGGCCGACCTCGCGCCACTTGTAGGCCTCCAGAGAGTCGCTGGGAACGCCATGAATCTTGCTGCTGGTATCCTCCTGGGCAGGAATTGCCGGGCTGAGAACTGGCAGCAGAGCGCTGACGAAGAGGGTGATCGCAGGGAGAGGGAGAAAACGATCCATGACTCGATCCTGGAGAGGGGTGTGCGGCACAAGCAATAGGTGGGCGCGATCTTAGCCCCGGGCCCGTCCATGGGGGATGGGCTTCCTGGCTTCAGCCAGGCAGTGAATCCTCGAGCGCTCCCCAGCAATTCGGGCCGGAGAAAGCCGGAGTGACGTAGAGGACGCGCGGGGGGTCCAAGCCCACCGCCTCACAGGCTAGTGTCTGCGACTCCCCGCGGACTCGCCCCCCCACCCAAGCATGCGCGCCCTCCTTACCCCCCTCCTTCTGGTTGCCCTGTCCGCATGTGGAGGCAGCGCTGCTGTCGACGAGACTCCCCGCGAGGCGAGCGAGGCCACATTCCTCGCCGCCGACCTGAACTTTCCGCTGCAGGCACCGACGCCCGGCGGCTTCGGCATCGTCCGCGCCTTCCCCAAGCTGACCTTCTCGCGGCCCATGCTCTTGACCCATGCGGGGGACGATTCGGATCGGGTCTTCGTAGTTGAGAAGGCCGGCAGCATCCGCGTGTTTCCAAACGAAGATGCGGTCGAAGCCGCAGCGGTGAAGACCTTCTTGGACATTCGTAGCGCGGTCTCTTCGACCTCGAATGAAGCTGGCCTTCTGGGAATGGCCTTCGACCCAGAGTACCGGGAGAACGGCTACTTCTACCTCAACTACAATCGCAGCGGGCCCTTCAGGACTGTGATCGCCCGCTATCAGGTCGACCCCCTTGACCCGAATCGGGCGGACCCATCTTCGCGGGTCGAGCTGCTCACGTTTGGTCAACCCTTCTCCAACCACAACGGCGGCATGATCGCCTTTGGCAGCGACGGCATGCTGTACATAGCCACCGGCGACGGCGGCTCGGGGGGTGACCCCTTCAACAACTCGCAGAACCTCGGCAATCTCCTCGGCAAGATCCTCCGTATCGATCCACACCAGACCAACGGCAGCCTGATCCCCGATGACAATCCCTTCGTCGATGATCCATCGGCGCGTGGTGAGATCTGGGCCTACGGCCTGCGCAATCCCTGGCGCTTCTCCTTTGATCGCAACAGCGGCGCACTTTGGTGTGGCGACGTCGGCCAGGGCAGAAGAGAAGAGATCGACATCATCACCAAGCAGGGCAACTACGGTTGGCGTGTCTACGAAGGCAATCGCAGCAACAGCAATCCCCTTGGCCTCCCGCCCAGTCAGTTCGAGGCGCCGGTAATCGAATACGATCGGGCCCTGGGAACAGCAGTGATCGGTGGCTACGTCTATCGCGGCCCATCTCTGCCAGGCCTGCGCGGCACCTATCTCTATGCGGACAACGGCCACGGTCGGATCTGGGGCCTGGTGTACAAAGATGGCGAGGTGGTCAGCAACCAACAGATCGCCGCACTGAGCCGAGTCACGTCCTTTGGTGAGGATCAGGCTGGTGAAGTGCATGTCCTCAGCGACAACGGCAGTATCTGGCGCATGGCCGCCCTGCAACCCTCAGGCGGGAGCTTCCCGGAGAAGCTCTCGGAAACCGGCCTCTTCTCCGATCTAGAAACTCTCACTCCCGCGCCAGGAGTGTTGCCCTACGAAGTGAACTCTGCGCTCTGGTCGGACGGCGCAGGCAAACAGCGCTGGATCGCTCTGCCAGCGGCGAACTCGATTCAAACGACAGCTCAGGGCAGTTGGCAATTCCCAGTAGGAACGGTGCTGGTCAAGCACTTCGCCCTAGCCACCAACAGGGACGGATTGCGGGAACAGCGCAGACTGGAGACCCGTGTCTTCGTGCACGAGGAGCTCGCCTGGGCCGGCTACACCTACAAGTGGCTGGCAGACGCCAGCGACGCAGTTCTCATCAATGAGTCGAAGAGCGAGACCTACCGAATCTCCGGAAACAGCCGCCAGGGAAGATCCAGACCCGCTACCAACGAAGGCCAGGAGAGCGACCCACAGGCAAAGACCCAGACCTGGACCTACCCAAGTCGTCCCGATTGCATGGCTTGCCACAGCCCGACAAGCGGCTCGGTCTTGGGCTTCCGCTCTCTGCAGATCAACGATCCAATCGGTTCCGACCAACTCGCAGCCTTCGCAGGTCGCGAGTTCTTCGCGAACGCAATCGGCAACAGCTTTCAGTACCCGACCATGCCCAACCCGCGGAATCCGCGAGCCGGACTCGAAGATCGTGCACGGGCCTACCTGGACGCCAACTGCGCCAACTGCCATCACCCGAATGGTCCGGCGCCGACGGAGATCGATCTCCGCTACCAGACCGACCTGTCACTGACCGGCCTCGTCGATGTACGCCCCTTGACCGACGATTTGGGGTTGGCCGATCCATGGTTGATCCGACCAGGAGAACCGGAGAAGAGCGTGCTCTGGCTGCGAATGCAGCGCCGCGATTCTCTGGGCATGCCTCGCATCGGCAGTCACCTGCTGGATGTCGACGCGATCGACCTTCTCCGCCGCTGGATCGAGACTCTGAACTAGCCCGACGGTCCGAGTCTAGTAACTGCCCTTCTTGATCAGGTCACGGGCGATGACAAGGCGCTGAATCTCACTGGTACCTTCGTAGAGTCGATTGACTCGTGAGTCACGGTACATGCGCTCCACGGCGTATTCCTTGGAATAGCCATAGCCACCGTGAATCTGCACTGCCTTGTCCACCACCCGATCCAGAGCCTCACTGCAAAGCAACTTGACCATGGCGGACTGGCGACTGAAAGGCATGCCCTGGTCACACATCCAAGCACTGCGATAGACGATGCTTTCCATGGCAAAGATGTCCGTAGCCATGTCGGCGAGCATGTGCTGGATGGCCTGCAACTTGCCGATTGGCCCACCGAAGGCTTGGCGTTCGCCGGCGTAGCGGATGGAGACATCCAGGGCTTCCTTGGCAGCGCCTAGGCAGTTGGCGCCCAAGGTAAGTCTGCCGCGATCGAGAACGCCCATGGCCACCTTGAAGCCTTCGCCAACTTCGCCAAGAACATTGGCATGTGGAATTCGATAGTCCTCGAGAGTGATCTCCACCGTCGAAGAACCGCATTGACCCATCTTCTCTTCACGCTTGCCAACGGAGAAACCAGGCCGATCAGTCTCGACGATGAAGGCAGTGATCCCACCTCTCGTCCCTTTGCTGCGATCGTTGCTGGCGAAGGTCACGATGATGTCGGCGATGTCGCCGTTGGTAATCCAGATCTTGCTGCCGTTGAGGACCCAATCACCGCCATCCTGCACCGCGGTCATGCTCATGGCACCGGCGTCCGAACCGGAGTCCGCCTCGGTTAGCGCATAGGCAGCTAGCTTGCGCCCTTCGCTCAGGTCCGTCAGGTAGCGTTGCTTTTGGTCCTCGGTACCAAAGAGGTGGATTCCCGCCGCGCCGATGGAAGTGTGCCCACCACAGACGACAGCCGTTGAGAAACAGCCGCGGGTAATCTCTTCCATGAAGACACAGAGGCCGAGCTCCCCCATCCCGCCGCCACCGTGCTCCTCCGGAAAGGGAATGCCGAGAAAGCCCAACTCCCGGAGCTGATTCAGAACCTGGTCCGGGATCTTTTTCTGCTGATCGATTTCGGCGGCGATAGGCCTCAGCTCGGCATTGACGAAATCGCGCACAGCGTCGCGCAGCATGTCGAGCTCTTCTGGGAAGGTAAAGTCCATGGGACGGTGGATCGTGCCGCCCGGAGGCGCCGGATCAAGCGAGCTGAGGAGAATCCACATGCCCGGGCCCAGTCCGGGTTTAGCTCGGCAGCCAGGATCGTCGATGGCCTTTTCATGGGTCTCATTCTGTTTGCCGCCCCGGGCATCGAGCAATTCCACCTGCACGAGCAGCTGGGACGGAGACTCATGCAGGCAGAGCACCGACTGATCCTCCTCTCTGCGGATCCGAAGAACCACGTGTTCTACCAGGCACAGGGCTTACCGAGCCGACTGCTCAAGGCTCAGCGCCACTGCAGTCACCCGAGGATCCCCCTCGAGGAGTTCGCAGTCCTGGATTGCAAGCTGGCAGGGCTCCCTCACCCGAGCTTGAAGCAGCTTCGCCAGGCACGCACCAAACTCGAGCGTCTGGTCGATCCCATTCTGCGCTTCTTTGAAGTGGAGCTTCCGGATCTCGTTCTGATTCATCAGAACCGCGGCGGTGTACATCGTCTGATGCACTTCATCGCCAGGGAGTTTGGCAGCCAGGTGCTGCACATCGGCAAGGGCCTCATTCCCGGCACCATGCAATGGAATGAGGAGGGGATCGATGGTGACTCCTCCGCCTGCCGCCGCAGCGCCCGCGAGTACCGCGCGCAGCGCGGGGACGAGGCATTTCTCGCTTCAGCTCTAGCCGCGGTTCTCGGCGAGGCGCAGGCACCACCCTTGGCACGACGCCGGGTGCACAGTCCGGACCTCTGGGATCGCGTGCTGCTCGCGGGCCGATACCTGCTGCGAGGTAGTCTCGGCTCCGCACGCGAAGCTCTCATCGGCTGGCGGGAAGCCTTGGCGACCTACCGCCATCCGGCTGACAGCCTCGTGGACCTACCCGAACCCCCGTTCTTTCTGCTGATGCTGCAGGACCCGAACTGCCCGCGCCTCCAACTCGATACGGTCGAGCCACCGAGCCACGATGTCTTCATCGCCAAGGCCAGCGCTGCCTTGGATGAACTCGAGACGGATGCCCGGCTACTGGTCCTCCCCCCCGAGTGTGGCCTGAAGTCCTCCACCAGACAGCTCATCACCCAACTCGAAGATCGCGTCGAATTGCTGCACCCCACGCACGCGAACCTGGCCATCGCCATGTCGAGTGCGGTGATCACTATCAATCACCCCATGGGCCTGGTCGCCTTGCTCGCTGACACAGCTCTGGTCCATCTCGGCCGCAGCCCTTATGAGGTCCGTGGAGTCAGCGAACGCGGTCTCGTGGACGATCTGGCGGCGGCAATACGGCGCAGCCTGGAACACGAGACTCCCAGTCTTCGCACTCGCGTGCTCACTCGCATGCTCGCCTTCGACCATGTCTGGTGCGACCCGGAATTCCCGGATACCAATGGCATGCGTGGCCTCCTGCAGGAGATCGAGAAGCGCCTCAACCAAATCCAGATCAAGCCCAGAAAGCTGGTGACCTATCGCGCCGGCCCGGTCTGGCCTCTGGCCAGCACTGCCCCGCCCGGCTCCGAGTAGCTCAGGCCTCTTCCACCGCGTTGCCCTCGGCGACCTCTGCCAGGAGGCCTTTGAAGTCCACGATGACAGTCTCGACAGGCAGGCGCCGCAGGCATCTCGCAGCACGCAGATAGGTGCTGAAGATGCTCTCCTCGCTACAGGTCATGAAGCAGCCGGCGCAGTACTCATACGCAGGGTTGTGCCGGCTACGCACAGCCGACTCCAGAACGCCCGGGTAGGGAAAGAAGTAGCCCAGATTGCTGTTCTGGGCGACGCAAAGGCCAGGCACATCCAGAGCTGCAGCTGCGTGGCTAAGACCCGAGTCGAGTCCCAGGTAGGCTCGCGCCGATCGGATCAACTGCAGACTCTGTGCAAGATCGGTTTCACCGGCGAGGGAGAGTAGGTTGGGTGCTTCGAGCTCGGCGATGCGCGCTTGCTCAGTCGCAGTTCCGAGGGCTACGAACTGCTCCTCGGGAAAGGCCGCCAGGACCTCTCGCCACTTCTCCAAAGGATAGTCCTTCTTGCGATTGTTGCTCACTGGCTGGAAGGCAATGTACTCGCCGGGTTCGAGATCGAATCCCAGGGCCACCGCACCACCATCCCCGGGGATCTCCAGGGAAGGCCGCATGCCTTCGAGAGTCGGCTCGGCCGCTTGGTGACAGCGCCGCAAGATCTCCGCCAAGTACCAGCGCTGATGCGCGAGGATGTGGTTGCGGCCGGCTTTGGCGAGGCGCGGAATAGTCTCTACACCCAGGGCCTCCTCGCGCCATGGAGCGAGACCGGAGCCCAGCTCATAGCCCTCATACATGAACTTGCGTCGGCAGGGCAAGGCCTCGAGGAGGCCGCGGAGCACGAAAACCCCACCGTAGAACATGTGCACGTCACAGATCAGGATCTCGCCCCCCGCACCGACCGCAGCCAGGAAGTCCCGCCGCCAATCATCCGACGCGAGCCAGGATTGCTCCGCAAAGGGGATGAATTCGTCAACGACCCCAGAGAGAACCTCGGCGGTCTCCGCACGCCCGATCACGCGCAGCTTGCGATCCGGGAAGGCGCGGCGCAGTTGGCGCAAGAATCCCGATGCCAAGATGGCATCACCGATACGACCCCAGGCCAAGTAAAGGATCTCACCTGAGTTCTGCTTCTGACTCACGTGCCGCAGTTCTGAACGCAGCGCCTGACCTCTTTGCCGTCGCCCGCGATTGCGCATTCGATAGCTCGCGCCATAGACCGCGGAGTTGTATCCCTTCCAAAGACCGAGGCCGCTGAAGAGAGCGCGGTAGTAGATCGGCAGAAAGCGGAGATGGCCGCTGGCCAGGCCAACGAGTGGCTTGCCGATTCCGACCACCAGCAAGAACAGCAAGCGATGCAGCAGGCCGAAGTACTTGCGAGCAAACAACAGCTTGCCGCGGGTCATGTGCGCCAATTGGCCAGGGCGCAGGTCAAATAGAATGGGTTCCTCGTCCCCTTGGCTGCCGCCATCGACGTGCCGCACAACTGCGCGCCGATTGATCCACAGTTCGCGACCGCGTGCTCGAACCTGACAACAGAAGTCCAGATCCTCCACGTAGAGAAAGAACCGTTCATCGAAGCGCAGGCCATCGCGCAGCATGTCGGCAGCGACCAACATCATCGCCCCGGTGATGAATTGGGTGCTGTACTCCTCGGCGCCCCGGGGAGCTGCGACATGACTGCGACTCAGGCTGAAGGGCCGCAGTCGCCCGTTCTCAAAGAGCACCTTGTCGCTGTCCATCGCCAGAATCCGACCGCCGACGATGCCGGCCTCTGGCTCGTTGTCGAAAGTCACCCGCAGCTCGTCAAGGAATCCTGCAGTGACCACAGTGTCCGGATTGAGCAGGAGGATGAACTCCAAGTCCGGGTCCTCATCGAGGGCATAGTCCATGCCCAAGTTGCAGGCGGAGCCGAAGCCACGGTTCGCCTCCGATAGGAGGATGCTGCATTTCGGGTCTTCGCCCAGGGCGGAGCTGAGCAGGTCCACCGAGTCGTCACCGGAATCGTTGTCGATAATGAGCAGACGCAGCCCGGGAGCATGCTTCCGCAGGCTCGCCACGCAGTGCAGGCAATCCTCCGCGGAGCGGTAATTGACCAGGACCGCGGTGACGCCCTGCTCGCTGATCCGCTCGCCACCCATGCCCGGAGGGTCGCCGGGGGCGGGGTCCAGGTCAAGCTCCAGACCGCGCGGAACTGGACCTCAGGTCAGCATCCCAGGATGCCGAAAAGACCAAGGGAAGCCCGGTGCTATGGCAGGTTGAGGCCGGCGGGTGACCTTGAAGAGCAGAGCATGAGCAGCCCAGCAGCCCCAGCCGCGCCCAAAGTCCGCGAAGTGGTGGTGAATCCACCCGCAGGCGCTCCGACTCGTGTCCGACCCGATGGTCTGGCCAAAACCCTCTCGCGGACCCTTCGCTGGCTGTATGGGGCCTATGAGCAGGCAATGCGCCGAGTGCAGATGCTCCCCTCTCGAATACGGGCCAGGCGAATTGTCCGCAAGCAGGGAGGCAAGCTCCGACTCTGCCTGGGTAGCGGTGCCGCGCCCATCGAATCTTGGCTCAACCTGGATCTGGATGGGCGGCCGGACCTCCGCTGGGACCTGCGTCTGCCCATGCCCTTCCCGGCAAACTCGGTGGATCGCATCTACAGCGAACACTTCATCGAGCACCTGAATCGCGAGGACGGTGCAGGACTCCTGCGAAGCTGTCGCCGACTCCTGCGTGCGGATGGGATCATGCGCATCGCCACACCGGATCTACCGGCACTGGTGGATGCGTACCGTGGAGACTGGCGTGAGCAGGACTGGCTCGACTGGCCAGGTCACGAGTGGATCGACTCCCCAGCCAAGATGCTCAATCAGTGCTTCCATGGCTGGGGGCACAAGTTCCTCTACGACGCTGCAGAGTTGGAAGCAGCTCTCCGCGCGGCAGGCTTCGCTGAAGTCCGCCGCTGCGAGATCGGCGAAAGCTCTCAGCAAGAACTCTGCGGATTGGAAACGCGACTCGACAGCCTGCTCATCTTCGAAGCATGGGGAGAGAAGGGGGCAGCAGGATGATTCCGATCATGCGACCAGACCTACCCGAGCTCAGCGAGTACGTCGCTCTCCTGGAGAAGATCTGGGACTCGCGAATGCTCTCGAACTTTGCCGAGTACTCCAAGCAACTGGAGAGCATCGCCAGCGATTACCTCGAGGTGCCTGCGCGCACGGTGGTCAGCGGTGATATCGGCCTGACCTGTGCGATCGCAGCTCTGCAGATCCCTCCTGGCAGCACCTGCCTGCTGCCTTCCTTTACCTTCAATTCGACAGTCAACGCGGTGCTGTGGAATCAGCTCATCCCAGTCTTCGTCGACATCGATCCCAGGACACTCAACCTTGACCTGGGCTCGGCAGAGACGATTGCAGGCCTCAGCGGACCAAAACTCATCATCGCAACCCACGTCTTCGGCAATCCTGCGGACTCCGAAGGTCTGGGCCTTCTCGCGCAGAAACACGCTGCAAAACTGCTCTTCGATGCGGCGCACGGCTATGGCTCGATTCGCGACGGCGCCAAGGTCGGTGGCCTTGGCGATGTTGAAGTCTTCAGCCTCTCCGGCACCAAACCGGTGACCTGCGCAGAGGGTGGCCTGGTTACCTCACACGACGAGGACTTCCTGCAGCGCTTCGACTACTACCGTGCCTATGGTTTTCAAGGCGACTACAACTCCATCCATCAAGGACTCAACGGCAAGATGTCCGAGTTGCATGCCGCCCTCGGCACACTCGCCTTGCCGATGATCGAAGGCGCATTGAGCAGGCGACATGAGCAAGTCGATCGTTACCGGCGCAATCTCAGCGGCATCGATGGTCTCTCCTTCCAGGAGGTTCGCGAACAGGATCGCAGCACATTCAAGGACTTTGCGGTGATCCTCGGTAGCAACCGGGAGCGTGAGATGGTCGAGAATGCTCTCGCTGCGCAGGACGTGCAAACCAAGCGCTACTTCCGACCCTGCCATCGCATGGATGCCTTCCGCCCCTACGCCATGTCCTCTCTGCCGGCCACCGAAGACATCTACCGACGCATTCTCTGCCTACCCGCTTTCGCCAGTCTCGAGGATGCGCAGATCGATTCGATCTGCGAAACGCTGCGCAACTCACTCAGCGGCGTGGCGACCGGAGGCTCGTGAGCCGCTCTCTGGCGCCGATGGCCGCATGGAACGCGGCCACCTGGATGGCCGGCGCCGTCTACGGACTCCTAGTCAGTGCGGTGCTCGTGCGCAGCATCGGCTGGGAAGGTTTTGGCATCTGGGCGACCATTGCTTCAGTTCGCAGCTTCTTGGTCTTCCTCGACGGGGGTCTAGCCATCGGCGTCGCGCGGGACGCGGCTCTTGCCGGTGCCGGCGACGGAGCGGCCGGGGCAAGGCTACGCGCTTCCTATCGAATCTATGCTCTGTTGGCCCTGATCGCGGTTCTTGTCAGTGGCCTCGGCGCTGGCCTGGTCGGCATGCTCTTTGGGCTCAGCGGCGATGTCCTGGCCAGCACCAGCCTGGTCACCAGACTGGTTGGTTTGGAGGCGGCGATCGCCCTGGCCGCCGGGGTGCTGCCGGCAATCCTGCGTGGTCGCCAGCGCTTCGATGCCCTCGGCATCATCACGATCTGCCAGACTCTCCTCGGCCTGGCGATTCTGCCATTCATGCTCGAGCGCTGGGGCCTCGTCGGTGCAGCCGCTGCGGCCCTCGTCGCCCGCCTTGTGGTAACCAGCCTCGGCTTCCTCTGGATGCGTCGGGCTGGCTTGCTGCACTTCGAGGAAGGGGAAACGAAGTCCGAGACTCTACCCATGGCTGGGCTTCTGCGCTTTGCAACGCCCCTGTGGATCGCCGCCATCGGCGCTCAGTTGGGCCTCATGACCGATGTGCCCATCGTTGCTGGCTTCTATGGTGAAGCGGACAGTGGCGCCTTCGCCGTCGGCGCGCGCTTGCCGGCTGCAGGTGCCGCCCTGCTATTCGCCATCCTCGCCTCGTCCTTTCCCAGATTGGTCACCGCAACCGCAGCCAAGCGGCGCAGCATGGGCAGCGCTCTGCTTTGCATGGGCTGCATTCTGGCCGGGGCTGGCTTCGGCTACATCGCCCTCCACGCGGAGACACTCCTCGACCTCATCTTTCGCGACGCACCTCTCCTCGCAGTTCAAGTCCTCTGGATCTACTCCCTGGCCTGGTGCTGCAATGCGCCGGCGCACGTGCTCTCCAGCATGGCCATCGCCCTCGGTCGACACCGGGTCATCGCCAAGGTCGTGCTGGTCGAAGCCATCAGCAACCTGGCCCTCAGCCTGGCGCTGGCCTTTTGGGTCTCGGCTCAGGGTCCGGCGCTGGCGACTTTGATCACTCTGTTCGTATCCAACATCCTCATCCTGCCGCCACTGCTTCGTCGCCGCCTGGAGATGTCATGGTCTTCACTGATCAGGCCCGTTGCCTTCGGCCTGTTCTTCGGGGCAGTCGCCTCCCTGAGCGCAGCGGGCTTCGCCAGTCTAGTGACGGACGAATCCACCTCAAAAGCGATCCTCGCACTCCTGCTTACCCTTGCCTTTGCTGGCGCCTTCCTCGACCTCACTTCGCGGGGCAGCTCCAGTCTGCGGCGCATCATCCTCATCACCTACCGCCGCGGTTGGCCTGTACTGCGCCGGCAGGCCAGGCAGGTCGCCAGCGAAAGAACGCGCCTACAAGCCCTGCGCAACAGCAAAAAGACGACGAGCCCCAGCGACTCACAGGCTCTGGTTACCGTCCGCATCGCCACATACAACCGCGGACCTCTGGTCGCCGAGCGGGCCATCGCCTCAGCCCTGCGGCAAAGCCATGAGAATCTCGAGATCCTAGTGGTCGGCGACTGCTGCGATGCGGCCACAGCCGACGCGGTGCTCGCAGTCAAAGACCCACGGGTGCGCTTCGTCAATCTGCCGGAGCGAGGGAAGTACCCCGAAAACCCGATGCATCGCTGGATGGTCGCCGGTGCCGCCCCGATGAACCACGCCCTGGAGATCATGCGCGGCGACTGGATCGCACCTCTGGATGACGATGACGAATTCAGCGAGGACCACGTAGAGGTCCTGCTCGCCGCCTGTCAGGAGCGGAACCTGGAGTTCGCATACGGGGTGGCTGAGATGGAAGCGGACGATGGAAGCTGGAGCTCCTGCGGCGCCTGGCCTCTGGCCCACGGACACATCGTGCACGGTGCAGTGCTCTACTCGGCGCGTCTACGGAACTTCCTTCATGATCCGGACTGCTGGCGAGTGGACGAACCAGGCGATTGGAATCTCTGGCGTCGCTTCCAACGCGCTGGAATTCCCATGGGCTTCGTCGACAAGGTGGTCGCCCGGCACTACCGCGAACGCCGAGAGGTCAAGGAACGGGCGCCCTTCTGGCTTGGGGATGGGGGTCAGAACTCTAACGAACTGCTGCTACCTGAGCAGCAAGAGGAGCTCAGGCCTGCAGCCACCAGCCACTCTTCCGCGACTTGATCACCTTGGCCGGGACGCCGACGGCTGTGGAGTTGGCCGGTATCTCTCGATTCACGACCGAACCGGCTCCGATCACCGACCACTCTCCAACCGTGAAGTGCTGAATGATCGCGGCTCCAGTCCCGATATCGCAGCCCTCAGCGATGTGCACGTTGCCTGAGATGTTCACGCCGGGAGCGATGGTGCAGTAATCGTCAATGCGAGCATCATGACCGATGGTCACGTGAAGGTTCAGATGCACGTGATCACCGATCTTGATCTGATTGGTCAGGATGACCCCGGCCGTCATGACGACTCCGCGGCCAACTTCCACCCACTTGCTCATGATTGCCTGCGGATGGATCGCGCTGACGAACTCCAGCTCGCGTTTCTTGCAGCGCTCGATCATTCGGTGTCGCACCACCGGGCTACCGACGCCACAGACAACGCCAACATCATGGTGTTCGGGCTTGGCATCGAACCAATCGAAGCCGCCGAGCACCGGCTTCTCGTTGAATACCTTGAGCCAGTCATCTTCGACTTCGGAGATGAAGCCCAGGACCTCGTAGCTCCCTGGCTGCTCCTCGTTGATAGCATCGAAGACATCCAGAACTTCGCGGGCGAATCCGCCAGCACCCAGAATTACCACCCTCTGCGTCATCGCTGCAGCTTACTACAGGCTGCGCCCGAACCATCGGTCCAAGCCGAGCTCCTGCATGCGCAAACGCGTCGCACGGTGCCCGCTTCGGTAGCGGCTCCAGAGATGACGGCAATCGCGTTCCTGCAATTCTTCGGCTAACTGGCGGGCCAGGCGCTTGCGGTAGGCGAGAAGGGGAGCGGAGCAGAGCAAAGCAGAATTTGGCCAGTAGCGCATGGCTAGAGCAACGATGTTGCGCTGTAGGAAGAAGCGCCGGCGCTGGGCTAGCTCACCCTCGCCTTGCCGCGAAACCCCACGCTCGTGCAGGATTCGAACTGCCGGCAGGAGCTCCACTGTGTAGCCCGCCATCCGGATGCGAAACATCAGCTCTACGTCCTCGAGCAGAATGAAAAGCTCCTCATCGAAGAGGCCCGCCTTGTGCAGGGCCTCCGCGCGCAAGAGCACTGCAGCGGCACAGGCACCGAAGATCTCTGTGGGCTCCGTCGGGGCGCTGGCGATGCCCTCGCCCATGCCGAGATCGCGGACGCCTGGTATGAAGGTCAGCCCCTGCCCCATACTGTCGATGAGCTTTGGGTTCTCCATGCTGAGGAGAAGCGGCTGCAGAGCTCCGAGCTTCGGTCGCTGCTCCGCATGCGCGATGAGTCCATCGAGGGCAGCCGCCGGGACCTTGGTATCGCTGTTGAGCAGCATGATCCAGGGGTAGCCCGCCTCCAAGGCCCAGCGCATGCCAAGATTGCAGCCGCCGGTGAACCCCAGATTCGACCCCGCTTGGATCACATGATGCTCGGGAAAGGCCTGGCGAATTGCCTCCTCACTGCCATCCGACGAAGCATTGTCGACGACGATGACCCGGTCGCTCGAGTCAAGTTGACCGCGCAGGGAGTCCAGGCAGGCGAGAACCGCCGCTTGCTGGTTCCAGCTGAGGATGATTACTGCGAGCCGAGGCTCGGTCGTTGCTGCGCTCTGCTCGACGATGCACCAAGGCTAGGCAGAGACCCTGGGCAAAGCACCCACTCCCCATGGGAACCGGGGCATTGCTTGTCCATGCACCGGGCGTATGTTGCCAAGCCCATGCCAGGACTACGAGAAAGCCCCTCTCTCGCCCTGGCCTGGCTCCTGCTCAGCGGCGCAGTCTTCGCCCAGGAACCTGGCAGGCTGGCTCCGGACGATGGCCGTCTCAGCCTGACAGGTCCGCCGGACTTCCCCCTGGAGATGTATTGGCTCGAGGGCCCGGTGATCCGAACGCCAGGTGGAGAATTCGTCCTGCAGCCGACCTTCCGCTTTGAGTACGACTTCCAGTCCTTCAACGCGGATGACGATATCGAAACAGCCTTTGGCGATATCGAGGATACGGCCAAGTTCCGGCGCCGCCGCTACGGCGCCAAGGGCACCATCTATGAGCGCTTCGGCTACGCGGTTGAGTTCGACGACAGCCGCAATCGCCCCTTTCTCAAAGCTCATGCCGAGATCAGGGAGATACCGTACCTTGGCATGCTCCGCTTCGGCCACATGAGCGAACCCTTCGGCGGTGAGCGCAACATCAGTGGTCGCTTCACCGTGTTCATGGCCCGCGCCCTCGATGATGCGCTCAATACGGGCAGAAACACTGGCCTCTTGGCGAGAAACTCAGTTCTCGATCAGCGCATGACCTGGGCCGTTGGCGTTTTTCGACCAGCGGAATACGCCGGCGACCCGGAGAACAGCGGCATCGGGATCACCGGTCGCGTCAGCGCCATTCCCTATGAGAGCGAGGAGGATGCCATGCTTCTGCACAGCGCCTTCGCCTACAGCTACCGTCAGTTCCCCTATGACGAAGCCAGGTTTCGCCGCCGCCCAGAAGCAAACTTCGCCCCGCGCCTGGTGGACACGGGCACCTTCGACGCGCATTACGGCAACTACTTCTCCCTGGAGCTCGGGGCCAACCTCGGCTCGCTCAATCTTCAGGCCGAACAGAAGCTCGTCTTCGTGGATGGCAACGATGAGGTCTTTCCGGGCACCCACGCCCAGGTCAGCTACTTCCTCACCGGCGAGCAACGCCCCTACAACAAAGGCCGCGGTGCCTTTCACGGTCGACTGCGCCCCCTGCACCCTCTGCTCATCGGCGACGCCCCCGGCATCGGCGCCTGGGAGATTGCCGCTCGCGTTTCCTACCTCGACCTAAGTGACGGCAGCGTCAACGGTGGCAGCCTTTTCGACTACACCTTCGGGGTCAATTGGTACCTCAACGCCTACACCAGATTCATGAGCAATCTGGTGCAATCACACCGTGGCGGTGTCGGCGATGTGACCGCTCTGACATTCCGCCTGATGGTGGACTTCTGAGCCCGCCCCTGGGGGCGAACTCAGGGGCGAGGATCAGGCTTCGGCAGCGAGTCCAGGACTGGCGGCTGGCTGGCCGCTGCTGGCTTCGCCTTCGGGTTTGGCCTTCTTCTTGGTGCGCGGCTTGCGTTGGGCGAGCAGCTCCTTGCGGAGCAGATCCTCGAGAGCCGTATCCCGGCTGGTCTCGGATTGCACCAGAGTCTTTTCGAGTTCTTCGGCCTCGCTGCGACTTTGGCAGAGCATGCGCTGAGCCTGTGCAGTCGAGTCGTAGAAGCGGGCGCCACCCATGACCGGGCAGAGCCAGAAACCATCGGAGGTCTTGATGGCAGCACCCTCGGGTACTTCCAGCCAATCGCCACGGCAGATCACCGAGTTGCGCTCAGACCAGCGATCGCGCGCCTGAGGTTCGATAGGACGCCCATCATCGAGGAGATAGGTAGGGGTCACGTCGTAGTGCTTGCACAGAGCCTCGAGCATCGGCAGGGTGGGAAGAGAGCGTCCCTGCTCCAAATGAGACATGGTTGCTGGGCGCACGCCGAGGATCTTGGCTGTGACCCCCTGTGGCTCGCGCTTGTAGCGCGTGCGAAGGTAGAAGAGTTTCAGGTGCAGTCGCCGCATGGTTGATACCGAGGAAGGAATGCTAGGGAGGGCGGGAGGTTGACGCTAAATGCGTTCGTAGGAACGTAACCCAGTGTCGAAGTTGGTCAAATCCACCGGAGTGGAATCAACCCAGAGGCACCTGCTTGTCCGCTCAACCAAAAGCTTTCGGAACAAATTCGATGCATCCGTACGGCCCATAGCATAGGGCTTTTGGTAACCCCTGTCCGAGTTCCCAAAACCCCGCCTCGCCTCAGGGCAGGGCATTCTTTTTTCCAAGCATC
>JAJFFD010000063.1 GCA_021776805.1 Planctomycetota bacterium | reverse complement strand
GGGATCATCGCCCGCGACCAGGCGCGCTAGGCAGCCCCGGAATGAAACAGGGACGGCCCTTGCGAGGCCGTCCCTGTGAATGGTGCCGAGAACAGGACTTGAACCTGCACGACCAATAAAGGTCACCAGCCCCTCAAGCTGGCGCGTCTGCCAATTCCGCCATCTCGGCTGATGGGGCGGGGAAGATACCCGGGTCCCCCGGCTGCTTGCAAGCCTCAGCGATAGTCCATCATGAAGCGAGAAGTGAAGCTCATCCCCTGGGGGTTCAAGTTGAGCTGGATGTAGGCGGAGGAAAACAGGCTACATAGGCCCTTGGCCTTCATCAGGGATTCTCGATCCGCAGCCATGAATCCCTGCCGGGCGCTGCCCCAGGCAGCTCTTTGCGCCTGGTAAACGTCCTCGCCAAACTGCTCCTTCAGGGCCGGGGGAATCCTCTGGATGCTCTGATGCTCCCGGTACTTGCTGCGGAAGACCTGCCCCTCGTACTGGGCCATGGTGCTCTGCAGCCAGCTCGGATCCGGCTCATCCAGGCCTCCCTCCAGGAAGCTCAGGTAGTCATCGATCACCCTGCCCATACGAGCGCCGTCGACGAACAAGAAGCCATTGACCCGACTCTCCAGCTCCTTCTCGAAGGTTACGTAGTCCGGATTCGTCAGCAAGGAAGTGCCATTGGCCCGTGCCTTGATCATGTAACGGATCAGATAGTCCGAGTTGCTCACCACGAAGAAGTCGCCATAGATGAGGATGGAGACTGCGCCCGTACCCGTGATGTTCGGATTGGCGTAGGCTCGCGCCATGTCACCGCCCTGAAGTTCACCCACCGGCAGGTTGTGCGCAGAGGTGAAGCCAAGGTTGGTGTAGTTCTCCTGCAGGAAGTCGTAGAACTCTCGGATCGGTTCACGCGCCCCTTCGCGAATCCAGAACACCCAGGCGATCAGTGGAGCTGGCGATGGTTCGTTGACCTGAAGGTCCGTCTCTTCTCGCGTGGGGTAGAAGACGAAGCCCGTTCGATCGAGAAGCGAAGGCCTTAGCTTGTCGATGAGGTCACGAGTGTTCTCGTACTTGCCACTCTTGCGCAGACTCTCGTCGAGAATCGTCTTCAGGTCCGGCTCCATGGCATCGTGCATCTCCGCCAAGAACTCACCCGCTGGCATGCGCAGAGCAGCCGCCGCACAGGCTTCGTCGCCGGGCACCATGGCGAGAAACTCATCCAACCACTTACTGCGCTCCTGAGCATCCGCCTTGAAGAACTCGCTCTGAAAGGCCGTGTGCTCGTTGCGATTCAAATCGACGTTGCCGAGAACCGTGAGCGATTCGGGTTCGAAGATCAGTGACCCGGTGAGGAAGCGCCACCCGCTGAAGTTCAGGAAGGATGCCAGAACCCGCTGGTTCCAATCGCTGGGATGCCTGGGGTCTGGCCAGTTCTCCAGACTGGGAAGCATCGGCAGAAGTTGATCCGGGCGGGCATAGAGCTCGACCGCATTCGCCATCTCCACGGCGGTGTTTTTCTCCCACTGACGGATTCGAGCTTGGACTCCATCGCGATAATCCGCGGAGCCACCAAAACCCTCCGAACCGCCCAGAGAACTGTCCGCCAGAGTCAGGGACTCGTCGAGGATCTCCTGGCTGTTACTGACCAGCAGGCAATCCAGATAGCGGGCGATGAAGAGGGATTGGCCACCGAGGTCCAACTCGAGACTGCCATCTTCACGGGCGGTCAAATTGAGCCCCTGGCTCCGCATCTCCTCCTGCACCGAGGACCACTGAACGAGACCCCATACAAAGCGCGCGCTCAGACTGATCCGGGTGTAGAGGCAAAACTTCGAAGACTGCAGGCTGGGCGGCACCAAGCGTCCGGCGATGATGACCTCCGTACCGAGGAAGTCATCGAGCAGACCCACCAGCCCGGTATCCCCTACCTGCCTGGCCGCATCTTCCAACTGCTCCAGCGCGGCGCCAATTCCACCGGGCGAGTCGACAATCTCGGCATAGCTGCGCCGCTGGCGGAGGGTGCGCCAACCCCGGCTGCCACTCAAGTCCTCCCAAAACTCGGGCCGTGGAAACTCGCTGAAGTCCTCCCGCATGTCGGTCTTGCGGGCGAAGTAGTCGATGTTTCGCGGCACCATCTCCCGCATGTCCCCAAGGCTGCCTTCGAATGGGTTAAAAACGAAGGCGACCACGAAGAGCAGGAGGAGGGTGGCCAATATGGCCGTCGAGACCCCAAGGATCTTCCAGAACTTCTTGCGCATGAGCAGAAACGTATCGCGAGGGCGGCGCCGGGGAGAAGGCATTCCTCCCTTCCGGCTCAGACGAGTTCCGCCCATGAATCTTCCCTCCCGGTAGCCTCCGATGCGCCGCTCCTGTCTACTCGGGCCCATGGTAGCCATTCCTATCAGTTCGAGAGCCCAGGCCATCACCGACTCGATCACCCTGGCCATCAGCGCCAGAGCCAGCGAGATGAAAGCGGCTGGTCAGGATGTGATCTCCCTCGGCGCCGGTGAGCCCGACTTCTCCACGCCCCCGGACGTCGCCGAGGCCGGCATCGAAGCCATTCGCTCCGGCAAGACGCGCTATACCCCGGCCAGGGGACTCCCAGAAGTCCGCGCAGCCGCGGTGCACTGGTTCAAGACCCAGTTCGGGCTCGAGTATTCCAAAGAGAACATCATGACCACCGCCGGCGCCAAACCCGCGCTCGTCATGGCCATGATGGCGCTCGTCAACAAGGGCGACCGTGTCCTCCTACCCGCACCCTACTGGCCCTCCTATCCAGAAATGGTCCGCCTGGCCGACGGCGAGCCCATCGACCTACCAGCCCTGCCAGAAAACAACTTCATCTGCAGCGCTGAGCAGATCGACCAAGCGGTTGCAGAGCATGGCGCCAAGGGCATCGTCATCAACTTTCCCAACAACCCCTCAGGCGCAGTCCCCAGTCGAGAAGAAGTCGCCGCAATCGTCGACTCCGCAGCACGCAACAATCTCTGGATCATCTCCGACGAGATCTATGCCCAGCTCATTTACGACGGGCTCGAACATGTCTCCCCCGCCAGCATCCCCGGTGGGCAGGAGCGTGTCCTCATCGTCAATGGCGCAACCAAGTCGCACTCCATGACCGGCTGGCGAGTCGGCTTCCTGGCGGGCCCTGAGGAAATCGTCGACGCAGCTGGCAGGATTCAAAGCCAGGCCATCGGCAACCCCTGCACCATCAGCCAGAACGCAGTCATGAAGGTCTGCTATCAGGACGATCCAGCCGAAGTACGCCGTCGCCTCAAGAGCTTCGATGAACGCAGACAGTACCTCATGCGCACGATCAACGAGATAGACGGTCTCTCTCTCAATCTGCCCAAGGGCGCCTTCTACGCTCTCGTCGACGTTCGCAAGATCTGCCAGCAGCGCGGCATCGACGATGTCGCTTTCGCCGAGAAGCTCCTTGTCGACGGTCTCGTAGCGACGGTCCCGGGCAGCGCCTTCGCCATTCCCGGCTTCATTCGCCTCAGCTACGCCGCCAGCATGCAGGATCTGGAGGGGGCGATCGAAAGGATCGATCGCTTCGTGCAAGCTTGAATCTCGAGCCCGCACAGAGCCTGGCCGACCTCAGCCAAGCGGGCCAGGTCGTCGATGTCTTCGCAATCCTGCGGCGGATCGAGAAGCGCGAAGCCAAGAATGGCCAGCCCTTCTGGAACCTGACCCTCGCCGACCAGGAAACCTCGGTCGAGGGGCGGATCTGGAGCAGCGACAAGCAGGCTGCGACCGCAATCACCGATCTCGCTACTGGCAACGCAGTGAAGATTCGCGGCAAGGTGGACAGCTACAAGGAGAAGCTGCAACTCATCGTGCAGAGAATACGCGCAGTCGAGGAAGACGAAGCTGGCTACGAAGCCTCGACCCTCTATGGCGATAGCCCCGAATGGCTCGTCGATCTGACTTGTCGCAGTCTGGTCTTCGACATCGAAACGGTCCCGGACAGCGAACTCCGCGACATGCCGCCGACCATCGTCAAGACTCTCTCCGAACACTGCGAACGCAACGAGCGCGATCAGGGCCTGGTCATGGGGCTCTCACCCTTCTTCGGCAAGACCGTCTCCCTCGCCTTTGGTGAGGGTGAAGCTGATCCAGAAGAACAGGAGGTCACCGTGCTGGTGGTGCCTCCGGACAACTGGCAGGCGGACGACATCCCCGGGTGGATTCGCCCGGTGAGCGAAGCCGAGCTCCTGAGCAGCTTCTGGGCCTTATCTGCTCGGGCCGAACTGGTGATTACGTACAACGGCCGCGGCTTTGATCTGCCCTTCCTGGTCGCGCGCAGTCTCATCCTGGGAGTGCCCGCCCGCGTCGATCTGCTTTCGGACCGCTGGGGTCTGCGCCCGCACCTGGATCTCTTCGAGATTCTCAGTCAGCGTGGTCGGGGGCCGAGCAATCTGGACGTGGTCTGCTGGGCCTTGGACATCCAGAGCCCAAAGGGAGAGATGGATGGATCGATGGTTGCGCCGGCGTATGAGCGCGGTGATCTGGATCAGATCGCGACATACAACCGGGAGGACGTGCGCGCGACGACGGCGGTTTACCATCGGGTGCGGGACTCGATTCTGAAGTACCGGAAGGATTGGGCGCGGGGTTAGGGCTGGCCTAGCTCTCGTACAAAACTCGCATTCGCTGGGCTTCGCAGTCCGAAGTCCATTTCTTCGTCTTCTGAGCCTGCACCTCGAGTTCGACCATGGTTTTCTCGAGGCGCTCGAAGGTTCGCTCAGCACCTTCGCGTGACTTGTTGATCCTCGACTGAATCAGCCAGTCGACGATGAGCCCATCAAAGAAGTAGTCGGCAAAGGTCGCGAATCCGCCGACTTCGATCGCAGCTGAGCAAGTCTGGTCGAGGCCCTCCAGTTCCCTTCGAAAATGGCCCAGGTCTGTTTGGGCCCGAGCGGCCGCACCCTTGGCTCCGTCGATGTGGGAGTGCTTGATGGCTGTGGAGATAATCCCGCCACCCATCATGTCCCAGACCCCCCAGTTGCCTGCGCTGCCTAGAGCTTTGATGACTTCCCGCAGTGAGCTGCGCGCCGTCTTACCGGCATCGATCGCCTCCCTCAGTTCGCGCAGAATCTTGCGATGCGCGGCCAGCTTCTGATCCAGTGACTCGAGCTCTGCTCCCGCGTCCCCCCCCATCGAGATGAGCAGAGACTTCTTCTCATCCGCAAGGATCTTGTGTTGCTCTGAGATATCGGCGATCTCTCCAATCTGCGCCTCCAGCTCGCCAATGGACTCCTGCATGGCTGTCCACTCGTCGTCGCACTGATCCCACTTGAGCTTTGCAGCCAAGAACTCCTGCCGCTCCTTCTCGAGCTGCTCCTTCTTGCTAGAGAGGATGGTGTGGAAGAGGTTGGTCAAGCTCAGCCCTTCGAGCTTTTCTACGTCTCTTTCCTCGGCGCGCATCGCTGTGGCCAGGGACGCCTTCTTCCGCGCGAGCTCGCCCAGATCCCTGCGCAGGGAGGCAAGCCGGCGCTCGAGGATGTTGCGTTCGGCGAGACGCTCGGTCAGTTCGTCGAGTTGACCCGAGATCCTCTGCAGTTCTTCCTGGCTCATGCGGGCTCTACCTCAGGGATTACACAGCATTCAATTCGAGCCAGGAAGCTCTCAGATCTTCAAGGCATTCCGGCAACCCGCCGGCAGGGCCGCCATACAGATCTCCTGTATCTTCCGCCGCGCATCCGCGTCCTCTTCCGAAGTAAACACGTACAGCTTCCACAGCCGTGGATAGCGCTCCTGAAGATCCTGCAGCCGCGGGATGTCATCGGCAAAGCTGGAGAGCTCGAGAATGCGATC
Organism: Planctomycetota bacterium; assembly: GCA_021776805.1. Classification (GTDB taxonomy): domain Bacteria; phylum Planctomycetota; class UBA1135; order UBA1135; family UBA2386; genus JAJFFD01. The sequence goes on along the minus strand of JAJFFD010000063.1, from coordinate 30,818 downwards.
CCCTGTGCCGGGCAGACGAACCAGAGTGCGCGCTTCCTTCAGCTGCATGCGACGCGCCGGGCAATACATGATGATGTCCAGCTCCCGGCCGAGGCTCTTGGCAGCCTCCTTCTCCACCCTGGTCTCCCATTCGGTACGAGCCCCCGCCTGACGAGGCCGGAAGAACTCCTCGATGAGACCCTCCTGCTGGTCGCCATTGAGATAGGCCGGCAGGACGATGACCCGCTTGGGCAATTGTCGCCGGGCGAAGCGCCGGGAGTACCGTCGCAGGCGCTCCGTCGAGGCTGCATCCCCCAACTCCACCGTTGCCAGAAAATCGAGCAGGGACTGATCCGTGCTCTCCTGCAGACGCCGGGCGTCGAGGGCCCCCGCACCCATGGCCAACTCGACCATCCGCGCGAGCAGGGCGCCGGCAGCGACCTTCGCGTGATGGTAGTACACCCGCTCGGAGAAGTGGTAGCGGATCTCGAGGACGCGCAGGAGCTCGGACATGATGTCCTCCCGCAGCATGCCCTGCTTCTCACAGTCGACGAACATGCGCTTGCTGTCCCGGTCGATGCGAAAGTACTCGCAGACGCGCTGGTCATAGCGCAGCTCGAGGCCGGTGAAGTACGCATCTCGACGCAGATAGTCCAGGAGGTCCGCGTCGATGGTGTCCGAAAGCACCTGCTTCCAGAAGGGCGGTACCGGGTCGCCCTGATCCGCGAGAATGGCCAGAACCTGATCGCGCAAGCCGATCTTGTCCAAGGCCGCACCCACTTCCGAATCGGTGAGGAGCGCAAGGAAGCGTGCGGGCTCGTCATGGCGCTCCATGAGGCCGGTCTGATCCTCGATGTTGTGCCCAAAGGGGATGTGAGTGATGTCGTGGACCAGGGCAGCGATGCGCAGGAGTCGCCTCTCCTCAGCCTGAACCCGATGACAGCTCTCTGTATCGCGAGCTGCGTGGCGATCGATGGCATCGAGCAGACGCCCGGTCATGTGCATGGTGCCGATGCTGTGATCGAAGCGGCTGTGGTTGGCTCCTGGGTAGACCAGGTTGGCGGTGCCCAGCTGCTTGATGCCGCGCAATCGTTGAAACTCACGCGTATCGATGATGGCGAGCTCCTCACGGCTGAGGGCGATATCGCCATGAACAGGTTCGCGGAGGGTGACGGGACTTACTTGCAATCGAGGGGAGGGGCTGGGGTCAGGGATGCTTGCGGAAGGGGTTCCGCAAGCAGGTCTTTTACCCTCTACCCCGCCAAGTCACGACCCTGGTCACCTCGCGGCTAGTGCGATTGTCGAGAAGGATGGCTCGGATCTTCAAGAGACCGTTGCTGGCAGGGGTGACCGCAAGGTCGACACGATAGTCAGAGTCCCCTGCGTGCGGGTTCTCCAGAATGGAATGCCCATCCATCTCAGCCAGAGAGTCGAAGGAATAGGCGGAGAGGCCATCCAGGGTCTTGGCCAGCACGCTATCCACCTTGGTGTGGCGCTTGAGATCCTCGAGATCCACATACTGCGAACCGAGGAGACCAGCGCCGAAGGTGAGGAGAGCGCAGCAGGCGATCATGGCGAAGACCACCTGGCTGAACACGCGGCGGCCGCGACCCTCTTCCGATGCCCGGTGCGGAGGACGTTGCCCATAGGCAGCAGAATGCTGCGTCATCCCCGCGGGACGAACTTGCCTGGCCACATGATGATGATCCGCGCCCGGATGATGATCCGCGCCTTCCCCTGTATTCCTGGTTCCCATTGACACAATCCCTGCTAGACCCCGATCTCCAGGGGAGAGAGTACGAAGATGAACTCAAAAGGCAAACGCAGCTCGCAGGTGGATTTTGCCGCCCCCATGCCATGGCTGCCTGGGGGGTCTCAGCCTGAGACTTTGCCTTTGCAGCTAGCCTCTACTTGCCGAGTTTGATCGCCAGGTCAACCGGACCGGTGACGCGCAGGCCGGTAAAGCGCTCCTCGGTCGTCGCTCCGCCTGCTCGCGAATGACTGCGTACCAGCAGGTCGATGACCGCTGCCTCTCTGAGCTCCTGTTCGAATGCCTCCCCCGCTGGCCATAGCTGCCATGCCCCACCCTCGGCGCGAATCACCTGGGCGGACTCCCCTGCATGCAGGAATCGGAGGCTCGGCTTTCCATCCGAGTCGGAACGCCTCGGCAGTTCAAAGTCGCGCTGCAAGTCGGCGGCGGAGGCTGTGACTTGCATCTCCAAACCCCAGTGTCCAGGGGCGCGGATCTGAATGCGCAAGTCAGCAGACGAAGGCCTTGGATAGGCGATGGTAAACCCACCCTCAGAATCGGAGAAGGCCAGGGAGCCCGACTGGGCCATGGCGCCCGGGGGCAGAAGATAGGCACTAAGCTCCCTGTCAGGTCGGAGGCTGCCGCGTTGGCAGCGCAAACTGGCAGCTGTGATGGGAGCGCCCGCATCGTCTCTGACTCGCCCGCGAATCAGGGCGACTTTGGCTGCTTGCAGAACGATTCTCTGGGGGCGGCGCTTGAGGTGGAGCTGTTCGGGAGCTGGCAAGATCGCCTGCGCATGTTGCAGGAGCAGCTCCACCGCCCCTGCGCCGGGGAGGTCCTCGATCCGGCAGCTGGCCTTGCTGTCAAAGTTCAGGCCGGGCTCGAGAGCATGCAAGAAGAAGGGGTACTCGCGCAGACGGGTCTCCCCGGCTGCGGGGCGCAGATACAGGCGGCCGGTCGCAGGTGCATCCATGATCGCGGCGAGCTGCACATCCACGCGGACTGCTTTCTCCAGATGCAGATCGATGCGACCGCTGTCTGCGGCTTGCAGCTTGACCACTCGGTAGATGGAGGCATGGCCAGGAGCCTGCGCCACGATCGGGATCCCCTCGCCGGCGTAAGCGATCACTTCTTCAAAGCTGCCGTCCTCCCCGCATTTCGTCCATTGCAGCCGAGCCTGACTGTCGCTGGTCCCCACCCAGACCCGGGCGCCCGGAATCCCTTGGCCAATTTGGTCGAGAACTCGTCCGCGGAGGACCGCCTGTCCTCCCAGAGCAAGATGCGTCGCCGGCTCCCCCGCTGCCGGCAGCTCGATGATTCGGTAGATGCTGTCCTCAGTGGGCAGCTGCAGACGGAGCAGATTGCGGCCAGAGGCGGTGGCCTCGGGTAGAGACCTGGGCCCGGCAAGAACGCTCAGCTCCGCCAGGAACTCGTCCTCGCCATAGCTCAGACTCAGAGGTTGAGGCAGAGATTCTGCGGGTGGGATCAGCCGAGCTCGGGGCTGCAGGGAGAAAACCACCTCCCGATCAATCTCAGGATCGACCAGCGGTGGAACTTCGTTCCCCTCGGGCGGGAGAAGCTCTGGCGCCTCCTCTGGGTAGAGGAATGCGCCTGTATTCGAGTTCCCCCCCATGGCCAGGTACAGACTCAGGCCCAGTACCAGAAGGAAGAGGATCGTTATCGCAGTCGTCAGCCGGCGGGCAGCCATCTCTCTAGGATACCGAAAGGAAGCCTTTTGCCGCAGAATCCGCACATGGTCCCAATGACGGAGCAGGAGAGCCGCAGCTTGCGCGTGGGCATGGACTATCGCCCAGCCCTGCTCAGTTCCACAGGGATTGCCCGCAGTGTTCGCGAATTGGCTAGGGCCATGGCCAAACAAGCGGGAGTCGAACTGCATCTATTCGGCCATAGCTTCGCCCGCGCCAGGCGCGGTGAAGTCCCGATTGGCGCCGCCAAGCTGCATCGCCTTCCCATTCCCGGGCGCCTGCTCCCCAGGCTCGCCCGCTTCGGACTCGGAGCCGATCGCTTGAGCTCCTCCGTGCCCCTCTTTCACTGGATGGACTACGTCTATCCACCGCTTTCGCGCGCCAAGTCTGTGCTCACCATTCATGACATGGCATTCGCCCTACATCCCGAGGCCCAGCCGGAAGCGGTGGCCAGGGACATGCTCGCACGCACGCGGCAAGCAGCGGACAGGGCCAGCGCCTGCATCTGCCCCACTGCGGCCAGCGCGAAGCAAGTCACAGAGCTGCTAGCCATGGACCCAGGCAAGCTGCGGGTCATCCCCTTCGGAGTCGACCATCTGCCGGCGGAGCTCCCCAGGGATCAAACTCCGAGCGAACCCTTCCTGCTTAGCCTGGGGACCATCGAGCCGCGCAAGAACCACCTGCGCTTGTTGCAGGCCTGGCGGCGGCTCGGTGCCCAGCGACCGCTGCTGGTCATCATCGGACGCATCGGCTGGGACTGTGCCGAGACAGTCATCGAACTCGAACGCGAGCAGGTGGGCGGCCGGCTCCTCTGGCTTCAGGAGGCCGACGACGCCCTGGTCTTCGCCCACATGGATCGGGCCCTGGCCCTGGTCTATCCCTCGCTGATGGAAGGCTTTGGCTTCCCACCCCTGGAGGCTTTGGCGCTGGGGACACCTGTGCTCGCCGGCGACAACCCAGCTCTGAGAGAAGTCCTGCAGGACTGTGTTCTCTACTGCGATCCCGAATCCAGGGAACACATTGCAGAACAACTGCAGCGCCTTCTGCAGGACCCTCAGGCAAGCCAAGCCCGCTGCCAGGCTGGCCGTCGCCGTGCGGCCGAGTTTACTTGGCAGCGCTGCGCGGAACGCCACCTGGACCTCTATCGCGAGGTCCTCGCGTGAAGGTCGTCTTCGATGGCGAGATTCTCGGACAGAGCGCCCCCGGTGGAGTTGCCATCGCATTCCTCCACGGCCTCCGCGCCTACGCCGCCCTGCCCGAAAGCCAAGCCCTGCTCCTCCTGCCGGAAACAGCCGCCGATCCAAAGATCCCGGACCTGGAGGTGCTGCGCCGGCCCATGGGCTTCTGGCGTCGGCAGGTCCAGCGCCCCGGGCTTCTCGAGCGCCTCGGCGCCAGTCTGCATCACAGCCCGGTGGCGGCGATTCCCTGGCGAGCCCCCTGCCCGCAAGTCGCGACCCTGCACGATCTCCCCTGGATGGTCCCGGACCTACCCAAGGAGGAGGGTATGCGCGCCCGTCACCGACTCGCGGTCAAGATCGCGGCGCAACGGGCAGGCGTGATCCTCCTGCCATCGGAGTTCACCCGTCGCCAGGTCCTCGAATATCTCAAGGCCAAGTGCCGAGCCGAATGCCTGGTGGTCCCCCATGGCCTTCCCCTGCCGAGCAGGGAAATCCCCGCAGGCGAGACCAGTGGGCCCTTTCTCTGCTTTGGGGACCATCGCCCGCGCAAAAACCTGCTGCGCATCGCCGCCGCCCATCGTCGTGCCCGCGAATACATCCCGGATCTTCCTGATCTCCGAGTGGTCGGCCCGGGAATCGACTACCTGAGCAATGATCAGAAACAGCAGGCGATTTGTGAAGCACGCGCGCTCTTCGTTCTTTCGCTCACCGAGGGATTCGGGCTGCCGGTGATCGAGGCCTTCCAATACGGTGTCCCCGTGCTCTGCAGCGATCGCGGCAGCTTGCCGGAGATCGCAGGCGACGCTGCCCTCCGTGTCGACCCCTGCGACGAAGCAGCCATGGCTCAGGCTATGATCCAAATTCATCAGGACCAGGACTTGCGCAACAGACTCAGAAGAAAGGGACCGGCACGAGCAGCAGAATTCACTGCAGAGCGGACCGCCAGAGCTTGGTACGAAGTCCACCAGGAGCTCTGCAGATGAAACTGCATGTCGCTGTCGCTGCCTGGATGCTGGGACCGGAAAGGTCCGGCGCGCGCAGCCGCATGTTCGGACTCCTACGCGCCATCGCCGACGAACTGAGTAGCGGTGAGGAGATCACTCTTCTCTACAACAAAGAGCAGGAGCTCGACGAACTGCCGGCTGGGATTGGCTGCCAGCCAATCGACATCCCCAGCTCCCCCACCTGGAAGCGAGTCCTGGCCGAACGCCGAATTCTGCGGCGCCACCTGAAGTCGATGGCGGCGAACCTCTTGGAGCTCGGCACTCTACCGGTACCCCCTGGCCTTCCCTGCCCGGTGTCACTCACCATCCATGATCTGCGCGACCTGGAGGGCTGGCGCCGTCGACCGGCATCGCTGGTACGCATGATGTTGAGCCGCTCCCTACGCCGGGTCGCCTGCGTCACCGTGCCAAGCGAGTTCACCGCCGGGCGCGTGCAAGAAGCGGTGGGCAGGCAGGCACCTCCCATCCAAATCATCCCCGGCGCAGCGGACGAGTCTTTCCACTATCTGCAGCCGAAGGAATCCGCAGAACGTCCGTACTTCCTGCACGTCGGTCACCTGGAAGCCCGCAAGAACCTGATGTTCCTGCTCTCGTCCTATGCCGCCCTTCTAGCTGAGTTCACGCACGCGGAAGAATGCCCCGCACTGCACCTGGTGGGCAGGGACCAGGGCGAGGGGGCGATGCTCAAGGAGCGTGCGGCGATCCTCAACCTCAGCGCCCACGTCCACATCTACGAGCAGGTGGGCAAGCAGGATCTCGAGCGCCTCTACCTGGGTTGCTCCGGCTTGCTCATCCCCTCATTGCACGAGGGCTTCGGGCTAACGGCCATCGAGGGTCTGGCGGCGGGAATCCCAGTTCTGGTCAGTGATCGTGGAGCCCTACCCGAAGTCGTAGGAGATGCAGGGTTGGTACTGAAAGCGGATGATCATCGAGCCTGGGCAAAGGCCATGGCTGCGGTCGCAGAGAACCCGCGGAAGGCTGCTGATATTGCCAAGCGCAAGCAGAGGGCCAGCAGCTTCAGTTGGGCTCGATCAGCAGAAATGGTGCTGGAGTCCTGGCGACTCTACGCCCGCCCCATCAACTCCGAGTGAGACTCATCGCCAACCAGGCGAGCCCGAGGCAGGCAGCCAGCAGCAGAACATAGAGGAGTAGCTTGGGCAGCCCGCCGAGTTGAGCAAGGTCGTCGCCGAGCAGACCAGCAGAGGCCTTCTCCTTTGAGAACTGGAGAACGCCACGATCAGCGCGACCGGTCCGGCCCGTCTTCTTGCCTGGCATCGCCTTTGGCTTCGGCAGGCTCCGGCTGCGGACCTTGACGGTCTCATCGATGAACTCGATGACCTCCACATCCTCTTCGACCTCTACCTTTGCCTCGGAACGAGGTTTGACCGGGGCAGAGATGATCGGCTCCGCCGGCAGAGGATCCTCGCGCGGCAGACGGAAGATCATCTTGCTGTTGCCAATGCGCAGCTCATCCCCATCTCTGAGCATGCGCCGCTTGACTGCGCTCTCGTTGAGCCAAACCCCGTTGCTGCTGCCCAGATCTTCGATCTCTACGACCCCACGTTCCACCAGGACTCGCGCATGTCGACGGGAGACCTTCTTGTCATCGAGAACGAGATCGCAGCCTGCGACTCTGCCGATGGTCAAATTGTCGGCAAGCTCGACCTGCCGACCATCTGCCAGTTCCAGGAATCCGTTCGGTGACTGCATGGGCTGCGCAATTGCGAGGAGGGCAAGATAGCATGGCTCGCCGTGGACCCAACTGAACTTGCGATCGAGGTCGAAAGTCTCCACCTGCGTTACCCCGGCAGCTGGGGTAGCCCTGCCGTCGAGGCTCTCATCGGCGTGGATCTGCAAGTTCGTCCCGGAGAAATCCTCGGCATCCTCGGCCCAAACGGATCGGGCAAGACCACTCTTCTCGAGATCCTCAGCGGTGGGCTGAGACAGACGAAGGGGCGAGCGAGAATTCTCGGCAGGGCAGCTGGGGATCGACAACTCATCGCGATGATGGGCTATCAACCGGAGGGCCCTCTCCCCTTTCCACAACTCAAGCCCGGCGAGTTCCTCGATTATCTCGGCAGCCTCATGGGTCTGCCGGGGGCCGAGCTCAGTGCCCGACGCAAGGCAGTTCTCAGCCAACTGCGACTCGATGGAGTCGCGGAGCGGAAGCTGGGAAAACTCAGCACCGGCTTGCAACGCCGCCTCGCCCTGGCCGCAGCACTTCTGCCCGAACCGAAACTCCTGATCCTGGACGAGCCAACATCCGGCCTGGATCCGGAAGCTTCCCTGCTGGTCATGGAGATCTTGGAGAAGTTTCGCGCCGGCGGTGGCAGCGTCCTGATGGCCTCCCATCACCTACAGGAAGTCGAACGGGTCTGCGATCGCGTCTGCGTCTTGGTTGCGGGCAGAAAGCGCGCCGAGGGTTCCCTCGATGAGCTCTTGAGCACCGAAGAACAGTTGCTCGCCGCCAGCGGTCTCGATGCAAGCGGGCAAGATCGAGTCGTCGAGGCCGTGGCGAAGGCGGGTGGCAGCACGAAAGGATGGCGACAGGGGCGGCGCCACCTCTTCGCATTCTTGCGAGACCTGAAGTGATTCTCTTCGCCCAGACTATCTCCGACTGCCTGGCTCGCCTCTTCTGGCCGGTCATCATCCTCTGCCCTCTGAGCTGGGCGGTCCTGGCCAGCAGACCGGAACCGCGTGATGCCAGCGATCTCGTCGGCAGCAGTATGGGTCTCTGGCTGCACTTGCCAGCTCTCCTCCTCTCTGCGGCAGGCATCGCGGCAGTCCTCGAGTCCTGGCCTCTGCTCAGCAAAGAACAGCCCGGCAGCAAGCACCTCCGCCGTCTGCGCATCGGACCTCTGCAGGGCTGCGGCCTGGCCAGCATCGCCGGCATCATCGCCATGGCCGCTGGCTTGATCGTCATGGCCCTCTGCTTCGATCTGGTCGCCAGAAGCGAGGGGAAGAGCGAGGCTGCCCGGCCGATCGTTCGGGCGCTCCCCGCAGATGCGGATCTCGACATTCCCCCTGCTCTGGATCGGCGGCAGCCCGCGAGGAGGAGTCTCAGCTTTTCAGTCCATTCGACCTGGGAGTCCGAGGGACTCGATCTTCGCCCCCATGCCCTGCTGCTGGAACGAGACAGCTACAGCGCCATGCATGTTCAAGTCATCGGCGATGGCAAAGTTCTCAATCGAGAACCAATCCTCATCAGCAACAGCGACGAGCTGATCAGCCTGCGCTTCCCGAGCCGGCCCCTGCGTAGCCTCGAGATTCGCGCCCTGGACTTCGGCGATTTCCGGGTCTCCTTCCCCGCCGGCACAGTCTGTTCGCTCTCTACGGAGCAGCACCACTCCCGGATCAACTGCATCCTCGCCGCCCTGAGCTATCTCCTGCCCGCAGCTCTTTCCCTGGCGGCGATCTGCCTCCTGGGAAGAGACTGCTCCAAGGCCGTATCCCTGGCCCTGGCCTTGACTGTCCTCGTCGCCTGCACCCTCGCGGACCTGACCCCCAACGCCGCAGCTCTGCAGGCCTATGGGCGCGGCGAATGGATCCCCAGCAGCGGCCTAGGCGAGGAAAGCCTGCTCAGCCTCGCGCTCATCGTCACCCTCTTGCTGATCGCCATCCCCTTCCGCAGCGGAGTTCGTCGCTGATGCTCAGGTTCGGGGCGGTGATCCTGGCAGCTCTGCTTTACGGCCTTTCAAGCCTCGGCCCGGGCTCCCAGCGCCAAGCCCCCGAGGATCTGATCAGGGCGCTGACTCGCCCCCTGGTTCTGCCGGAACTATGGCAGAGCCTGCAGGAATCCCGTCGGCGCGGAGCTCCCGGGGAGTGGGTCGCCAAGGCGCGCATTCTGACCGGCTACTTCCCGACCTGGGTGGATGGCATCGTCTACTTCGCATGGGAGAGCTCCCTCGCCCCGGTAGGCAGGCGGGCCGACCCGGAAACCTCCCTGGCCTGCCTGATGGCTTCCCTGGCTTGGCTCGACGAGGCTGTTGAGAAACTGGCCACTGACAAACCCATGCTGGCCGGCGAAATCCTCCTGACGCAGGCCTTCTTGGTCGAAAGCCGATGCATGCAGGATTCGCAACTGGCAGAGCTCATGCGAGAACGTCTCGGGCGTGATCCGAGTGAGGTCTCCGCCGAGTTCATGGACCGGGCAATCAGCCTGGATCCGAGCGAAAGCAAGACGGAACAGCGCATCACAATCATCCCGCGGCTCATCGCCGGCGCCCTGCGCATGCAGGACTTGTCCAGAGCCGAGGCGCTCACGCAGACCGGGATCGATAAGCTCGCAGGTCTCCGCGACCGCGAACTGGCAGCAGAATGGATGGGTAGTTTGACCCGGTTTAGGGCATTTCTCGATGGTGATCGGAGTCAGAGCCTCGAAGATCTCGCCAAGGATCCCTTGCTGGCCGAGATCATCGCGGCCTACCGAGATCGATAAACACACATGGAGTTGATCGAGACATTTGGCGACCACCCATACCTCGGGGTCTCAATTGTCTTCCTCCTTTGCGGACTGGGCCTGCCACTTCCCGAGGAGATCGTCCTCGTCTCCGCCGGTTACCTCTGCTTCAAGGGCCTGGCCGAGCAGTATCCGATGATGCTGGTCTGCACCGCCGCCATCCTGGTCGGCGACCTGGTGCCCTTCGCCTTGGGTCGTCACTTCGGCACCAGGCTGCTGCGTCTGCGCCCGATGCGCTTCATCATTTCGCCCCAGCGACTTGCCAGATTCGATCGCTGGTTTCGCCGGCGCGGCGACCTGGTGATCTTCTTCTCCCGCTTCATCGCCGGGATCCGCGTGGTGGCCTACTTCACTGCCGGCACGATGAAGATGGGCTGGGGTCGCTTCATCTTCCTCGACATGGCCGGGATTCTCTTGATCGCCCCCCCCCTGGTCCTGGTGGGGAACGTCTTCGGCGCCACCATCGAGGACGCGGTGGTCAAGATAACCCAAGTTGAAAAAGGCATCCTCTACACCGTGCTGATCGCAGGCACGGTGCTGGGACTCTGGACCTGGCTGCGCTGGCGCAGCCGCCAGCGGTCACTGGTCGGATTGCCGGGCGAGACCTACGTGGAGCCCAGGGGAGAGGCGGATGCGGGGACTGTGGAAAACTCCGCGCCAAGCCATGGACCGAGGCTAGTCCCACCCCTCGAGGATCCGGACTCCGCAGCGGACAATGGCCCCGAGGCCAAGGGTTCGGGAGGGCCCTAGCCTTCGCTTGTAGGTGGCATAGCCGAAGGCTATGGTTCCCCCCCCTTACGCGGCACCCCCCTCCTGGGGCCCTCATTCTCTAACCCAAAGCTCAGCTCCCAGATCATGTTCGAGACCTGGTCCATCATCGCCCTGGTCGTTGCCATAGGCGCAGTCGTCTACGCGGCAAGACTCTTCCAGTACATCATGAGCCAGGATGCGGGCACGGAGAAGATGCAGGAGATCGCCCGTGCCATCCAAGCTGGCGGCAAGGCATTCCTCTTTGCTGAGTACCGCTGGCTCGCAATCTTTGTCGGCATCGTCTTTGTCTTGATGCTGCTGATCGAAGGCTTCGGCGGACGCATGGCCTTCGCCTTCCTGCTGGGCGCGGCAGCCTCGGGTTCGGCCGGTTACTTCGGCATGCACACAGCCACCCGCGCGGCGGTTCGCACGACGCAGGGTGCTCGCGATAGCCTCGCCAAGGCGCTCGACATCTCATTCAAGAGCGGCACGGTCATGGGCATGACCGTCACCGGCCTGGGACTGGGTGGCATCGTGATTCTGCTGCTGTTTTATGGCCACGACACCCAGGCACTGAATGACGTCCTCGGCTTCTCCTTCGGCGCTTCATCCATCGCCCTCTTCGCTCGTGTCGGTGGTGGTATCTATACCAAGGCTGCTGACGTTGGCGCTGACCTGGTGGGCAAGGTGGAAGCTGGTATCCCCGAGGATGACCCGCGCAACCCGGCGACCATCGCTGACAACGTCGGCGACAATGTCGGCGATGTGGCTGGCATGGGTGCCGACCTCTTCGAGAGCTTCGTCGGTGCTCTGTTGGCGACCATGGTGCTCGGTGCAGCGATCGGCAGCCCAGAAGCCGTCCCGGCGCTTCTCTCCTTCCCGCTGGTGCTGGCCCTCTTCGGCATCCTCTCATCCATGGCTGGCACCCGGTTCGTAAAGGGCGACGATGAAGCCCGTCTGGGCCACGCTCTGCACAGCGGACTCATCGGTGCATCGGTCATCCTCGCCATCGTCATGGCGATCATGACGCCGATCATCCAGCCGACGCCTGTTGAGGGCGGTAGCTATTGGAACGTCTACTTCGCCATGCTCATCGGCCTGTTCATGGGCGTGCTCATCGGCCAGGTCACCGAGTACTACACCTCGGAGAAGAAGGGCCCGGTACACAACATCGCCAAGCAGAGCGAGTCGGGGCCGGCAACTAACATCATTCATGGCCTGGCCACGGGCATGGCATCCACCTGGCTGCCGGTCCTCCTCCTGGCGGTCGGCATTCTCCTTTGTGATCAGCTCGCCGGTGTCTACGGCATCTGCATCGCCGCGGTCGGCATGCTCGCCACTCTCGGCATCTCCCTGGGCATCGATGCCTTCGGTCCAGTCGCCGACAACGCTGGCGGCTTGGCGGAGATGGCCGAACTGGAGCCCGAAGTTCGCAGGCGTACCGACGCCCTGGACGCCACCGGCAACACCACTGCCGCCATCGGCAAGGGCTTTGCCATCGGTTCCGCAGCCCTCACCGCACTGGCTCTGTTCAATACCTACAAGACCAAGGCGGAAGCGAGCGGATCCGGTGGTGCAGATGGCAACTTCGCCATGGACCTCGGCGACCCGCAGGTGATCACCGGTCTACTGATCGGCTCCATGCTGCCCTTCTTGTTCTCTTCCATGGCCATGAAGGCTGTGGGCAAAGCCGCCAATGACATGGTCGAGGAAGTGCGCCGCCAGTTCCGGGAGATGCCCGGGATCCTGGAGGGCACGACGAAGCCCGACTATGAACGCTGCGTGGCCATTTCCACTGAGGGCTCGCTCAAGGCGATGATCGTCCCGGGTCTGCTGGCCGTGGTTGCCCCACTGCTGGTCGGCAAGATCTTCGGCCGAGAAGCCGTCGGCGGAATGCTCGCGGGAGCTCTCGGAACTGGCGTCATGTTGGCCCTCTTCATGGCCAATGCCGGCGGAGCCTGGGACAACGCCAAGAAGTACGTCGAAGCCGGAAACCTCGGCGGCAAGGGCTCTGATGTCCACAAGGCCACGGTTATCGGTGATACAGTCGGCGATCCCTTCAAGGACACCGCTGGTCCATCGATCAACATCCTGATCAAGCTCATGTCCATCGCCTCGGTGCTGGCACTGCCCCTCTTTTCTTGAAAGGGCCGGGCCCGCAACCGACTCTGGTCCAATCCGACCCTGGCACTGACCGGTCGATGGCTCCCCTGGTATCCTTGGGAAGCCACCGACCGCCTCCCAAGGAGCAAGAACTCATCGACGCCAAAGAGATGGCTTTAGCCGCCGCCGAGACTCTCGACAGCAGGCAAGCCACCGACATCCGCATTCTGGATGTCTCCGGGCCCCTGGCCATTGCCGATTTCTTCGTGATCGCCACTGCCCGCAACCGTCGCCATGCGCAAGCACTGGCGAACGAACTCTCCATGAGCATGAAGGCTCAGTCCTGCCCCCGACTGAACACCGCCGGCCTGGAGGGCGAGAGTGGTTGGGTCCTCCTGGACTTCGATGAAGTCGTGGTGCACTGCTTCCTCGAGGAGACCCGGGAGTTCTATAGCCTGGAGAGCCTCTGGGCAGATGTCCCGGTCCTGCCCTTCACGCCGAGCTTCGTAGCGGAGCCGGCGACACAGGAGCAGGGCATTCCCCAGGGCCGTAACCCAGCGCATCTGCCGGGTCCGGTCGTGCCGGGTCCGGGCGAGTCCCCTTCGGACATTCCTGGCAGCTGATCAAGCGCTGCCGAGTCGATTCGACGGCGGATTGACTCAGCGGCAAAGTGCATACTTACCGATGTAAGAAGCAAGACCCGAGCGCAGAAGAGCATGGCAGAAATCAACTGGCAAGAATTCGAAGCAAGCACCTTCGAGTCAGCTCGTCAGTCCGACCGCCCTCTGATCTTGGTCATAACCAAGCCCTGGTGCCAGCACAGCAAGGAGCTGCTGAAGACCACCTTCGATGAAACGGAGGTACAAGACCTCGTCAGCGAGTCCTTCATCGCGCTCAAAGTTGATGCCGAACGCCGTCCTGATGTGAACGAACGCTACGGCACGGGTAGCTGGCCAACGATCGCCTACCTGACTCCTGACGGAGAGCTGATCAGCAACGACGGCTTCCTGGAGAGCGAACAGCTCCTCGACCGCCTGCAGAAGGTTCTTGGCTATCTGAAGAACCACCGCGAGGAGATCGAAGATGGCCTACGCAGCCTCTGGTCTCAGAAGAGTGGCAGCAGCAGCGTCAAGGGCGTAAGCGGCAAGCTCAACATCCGCATCACCGAAGACGTAATCGACGCCATCTACGACAAGTTCGATCATCGCTACGGTGGCTGGGGTGAGAGCTCGAAGTTCCCCCATCCGGAGGCCATCGACTTCGCCCTCGTTCAGGTAGCGAAGAAGGACGACCCACGCATGCGTGAGGTGGTCACGACGACTCTGGACAAGATGATGGAAGGCGCCATCCACGATCCCATCGATGGTGGTTTCTTCCGCTTCTCCAAGACGCCCGACTGGCGCAGCCCGAACTTCGAGAAGGTCCTGGACGCGAACGCGCTTCGCCTGCGCTGCTACCTCGAAGCCTATCAACTCTTCGACAATCCCGCCTATCGCAAGGTCTCCGAAGGCATCTGCAATTGGATGCTCGAGTTCATGTTGGATCCGGAGACCGGCGCCTTCTTCGGCAATCAAGATGCTGACGCGGACTACTACCTGCTCAATCGTGAAGACCGCCGCGCTCGCAACCGCCCCGCGGTGGACAAGACCATCTATGCCAACTGGAATGGCATGGCGATCTCGGCACTGCTAAAGGCTTCGGTGGTCCTGGATAACTCGGACTTGCGCGAGCGCGCCATGTCCTCCATGGAGTTCCTACTCGGGAACCTCTACGACGAGCGCGACGGGATCTACCACTACTGGGACGGCACCTATCACCTGCCGGGGATGCTCTCGGATCAGGCCTACATGATCCGAGCCCTCATCGACACGGCCCAGCACACGGGCAACTCGGACTTCCTGCTGCCGGCAGAGAAGCTCGCCGAACTCGCCATCGAGAGGCAGAAGGCCCCGGGCGGCGGCTTCTTCGACATCCTGGCGGACCCGCACGATCTGGGCTCCATGCGCAGGCGCAATCGCAGCATCCTGGAGAACTCGGCCATGGCCGAAGCGCTGTTGCGTCAGTCCTTCCTATCACACCGCCATGAGTTCCACGACGAAGCGGTGCGCACCCTCGAGGCCTTCACCGGCGACTACAAGGAATACGGCTACTACGTAGCCGGCTATGCGCGGGCCGTTGACCTGATCTTCTACGAACCCTTGGTCATCATGATCGTTGGGGATCGCAAGACCGAAGAAGCGGATGCCCTACGCAGGGCCGCTCTCGCTCCCTACGTCCCCTCGCGTATCGTCCAGATGCTCGACCCCCTGCACGACCCCATTCTCCTGGGACGCAGTGGACTGCAGGCTGAGGAGCGCCCCTACGTGCAAGTCTCCCTCGGTCATGAGGTCAAGGCGACTCTGCATACTCCCGATGAGCTTCTCGCCAAGATCAGCGAGCTCGAGCGGGAACGGCGCTAGAACCAGCGCGGCGCTAGAACCAGCGCGTCTCTAGAACCAGTCAGGCGCGTCTTCGGCTTCGAGGCCCATGCTCTCGAGGATCAGCATCTGCACGTAGGCCGGATCGATGCTGAATTCCTTGAGGGTCTCGTAGGCTGAGCCGGCCTTCACCGACATCAGAGCGATGGCCATATGCTCTGGCTTCACCTTGTCCGAGCCAAGGGCCTGGGCAGCTTCGATGCCGCGCTCGAAGACCGTATGCACATGACGATTGTGCGGCGCTCCGACTTCAATCTCTGGCTCTCGCGGCAGACTCTTCACATAGCCCGCGAACATGTCAGGGTCGATGTTCAGGTCCTTGAAGATGTGGTGGATACAGACCCCCTCATCAACGGCCAGGCCGAAGATCAGGTGGCCGGTTGCCACCGATGCATCGCCCAGCTCTTCAGCCAGCTCTTCAGCTGCCTCGATCGCCTTCTTGGACTGCTCGGAGAATTCTAGTTCCATGGTTGGGGGGGCGGATGTTACCCACCGGGGGAGGGGAAGAAAGGGCTATTTGCGGTGCTGGAGGCGCCTCTCCCGCCTCTGCCGGGCGGCCTCGTGGCGGCGCTTCTCATCCTCGCTCTCGGCGATCAGCTTGGGGACCGGGGTCGGGCCACCCGTATCCCGGTCGAGGGCCACAAAGGTCAAATAGGCACTGGCCACATGGCTCCGCTGGCCACTGGCGCGATCCTCGTTCCAGACCTTGACCCCCACCTCCATGGAGGTCCGATGGCTGAAATTCACCGAGGCCTTCAGGACGAGGACCCCACCGACCCGAACCGGTCGGCAGAAATCGATCTGGTCGACACTGGCGGTCACCACCTGGCAACCAGAATGGCGCCCTGCGGCCACCGCCGCACAGATGTCCACCCAGTGCATGACTCGCCCGCCCATGATATTGCCCAGTGGATTGGCATCGTTGGGCATGACGATCTCGGTCATCTCCGTATAGGAGAATGCGCAGCTGCGGCCTTCTTGCTTGGACATTGGCTAGCTCGGGCCCGCTCGGGGCTGGTTGGTCAGGGCAGTCGTTTGACCGGCGGACGGTCGACTATGGGAGGATTCTTCATCTCGAAGAGCAGGGCAAGGCCCTCCTCCATCGGATAGATGCCAAGAAACTCCTCCTCGAGTTTGAAGGGCACGCGCTTGTAGACGCCACCCTTTGCGTCGATGAAGCCTAGCCACTGACGATCGAGATTCTCCACCCGAAAGCGCGTCTCCGGCCAGGTCGAGTCCATGATCTGAACCTCCAGAACCCGACCGATCACCGCCCCTTCCGCCCGCACCGGGTACTGGGCGACGGTCTCCACCGGCCGGGGCTGGTATGGATCTTGGATTTCGCTCGGTTGCTGGCAGCCAAGCAGAAGCAGGGCGATGAGCAGGGCTCGCATGGACGCAGCATATCCGCAGCACCCTGACGATTCTGCTCAGGGCTATGGTCTCTGGACGAAGGAATCCCCAGAATGGCGCGGCCCGCCTCCGAGCACAGCCCCTCGAATTGACCTGCATGAAAGCCGTGGAACTCTATGCCCCGGGGAAGGTCCGCCTGCGGGACGATGCAGCGATCCCCGAGCCGGCCTCAGGAGAGGTCAGAATCAAGGTGCTCGCCGCCGGCATCTGTGGCACCGACGTGCACATTTGCTCCGGTGATCCTTCGATGAGCGACTTGATCGCGCCACCGGTGATCCTCGGTCATGAGTTCTGTGGACACATCGATTCCCTCGGCGATGCT
This sequence comes from Planctomycetota bacterium, assembly GCA_021776805.1. Classification (GTDB taxonomy): domain Bacteria; phylum Planctomycetota; class UBA1135; order UBA1135; family UBA2386; genus JAJFFD01. The sequence continues at coordinate 13,677 of JAJFFD010000063.1, read as the reverse complement.
GTGAGTCAGGAGATCGCGGTCGGTGATTATGTCAGCGCCGAGATGCACGAAGTCTGCTACGACTGCCCAGCCTGCAAGCACAAGCAGTTTCATGCCTGCGCCAAGACCAAGATTCGGGGCGTAAGTCTGCCCGGAGCCTTCGCGGACTACGTAATCGTCTCCGCCAGCAACGTTGTCAAGCTACCGGCTGAACTCCCACCCAAGGTAGGCGCGATTCTCGATCCACTTGGCAATGCAGTGCACACGGCGCTCAAGGTCCCGGTCGAGGGCCGCAAGGTCGGCGTCATTGGCTTTGGCCCCATCGGCGCCATGTGCGCCGAAGTGGTCAGCTTTGCCGGTGCGGAGAAGATCTTCATTCTCGATGTCAGTGACAATGCCCTGGGCAGGGCTCGAGAGTGGGCAGAACGGCGCCAGCTGCATGATCGAGTCGTGCTCATGGACGCCAAGGAAGCCGATGTGGTCGAACAGGTCATCGCCATGACCGGCGGCGGCACCGACGTCACACTCGAGATCTCCGGCAATCCCATCGGCATCAACAACGCCCTGCAGATGACCCGAGCCGCCGGAGATGTCGTCAACCTGGGACTGCCAAAGGCCGATCAGGTCTGCCTCGATGGCTTCGGGAAGAACTTCATTTTTCGCGGTCTGACCATGCACGCGGTGATCGGCCGCGAGATGTTCAAGACCTGGGATCGCATGTTGGAGCTCCTGCGTGCGGGTCTCGATGTAGGCCACTTTGTCACCGCGGAGATCGCGCTCGAAGACTTCTCCAAGGGATTGGATCGCTTCAGTAAGGGACTCGAAGGCAAGGTGGTCATGTATCCTGGCGGCGCACCCGCCTAGGAGGACAAGATGTACGCAAGCGTCAGAAAAAGGATCGTCGACGAGATCGACAACATCCGCGAGAGCGGCCTGTACAAGGGTGAGAGGATCCTCAATAGCCCACAGGGCAGAGAGATTCATGTCGGCGACAGGGATGTCATCTGTCTCTGCGCCAACAACTACCTCGGCCTCTCCAACGATTCTGAGCTCATGGCCGCCGCCAAGGCCATGATCGATAGCCACGGCCTCGGCCTCTCCAGCGTGCGCTTCATCTGCGGCACACAGGACATCCACAAGCAGCTCGAAGCCAAGGTCAGCAGTTTTCTCGGCAGCGAAGACACGATTCTCTACAGCTCCTGCTTTGACGCCAACGGCGGTCTCTTCGAGACCATCATGAGCGCCGAGGACGCGATCATTTCCGACGCCCTCAACCACGCCTCCATCATCGATGGCATCCGACTCTGTAAGGCACGGCGCTATCGATACGCCAACTCGGATATGGCAGAACTGGAGAAGTGCCTGCAGGAGGCCAGCGATGCGCGCTCCCGATTGATCGCCACCGACGGCATCTTCAGCATGGACGGCTACGTTGCCAAGCTACCGGAGATCTGCGATCTCGCTGAAAAGTACGATGCCATGGTCATGGTCGACGACAGTCATTCGACCGGCTTCTTCGGCCCCACCGGGCGCGGCACCCCGGAGTTCCACGGCGTCCAAGATCGCATAGACATCATCACCTCCACCTTCGGCAAGGCTCTCGGTGGAGCTTCCGGTGGTTTCACCAGTGGGCGCAAGGAGATCGTCGAATTGCTGCGGCAGCGGTCACGGCCGTACCTATTCAGCAACTCCCTGGCACCGGCTATCGTCGGCGCGACCATGGCCTGCCTCGACCGTCTTTCGAGCACCACCGAGTTGCGCGACAAGCTCGAACACAACACCATGCATTTTCGCGAGGCGATGACCAACGCTGGCTTCGAGATCAAGCAGGGACCGCACGCCATTGTCCCCATCATGTTTGGTGATGCAAAGCTGGCCGCGGATGTGGCAGCAAAGATGCTCGAAGAAGGCATCTATGTCATCGGCTTCTCCTATCCAGTGGTGCCCAAAGGCGAGGCACGCATTCGGGTTCAGATCAGCGCCTCGCACGAAATCGCCGATCTCGATCGCGCCGTCGAAGCCTTCATCAAGGTCGGTGGCGAGATGGGCATCTTGAAGAACAAGGCCTAGCTTGCGTGCCCTGATCCAGATCTTCCTCTTCGTCGCTGCTCTGGGGTCGCTACTGGTGATCGCCAAGGGCATCACTCCGATCTTCCCAGCAGCCGCAGCCATCATCCGCTTCGCCCTGAATCCCATCGGGATCATCCTCCTCATCGCGCTCTTCTTTCTGATGCGCCTGGGAATGATGCGCAGGAGAATGAGTCCAGGCAGCCTAGACTCGGGGTCTGAGGCCAAACGGGAGCAGCCATGAAGTCCAAACAACGCTCTTGGATTCTGCCGGATCGAGAAATCACAGCAGAGGATTCGTACCTGGATCGGCGACAGGTCCTAAAGGGCCTGGCTCTCGCCGGTCTGCTGCCTGCCTGCAGCAGCGCGCCATCGAGCCTTCTATTCAGAGCGCCTCTGGGAAGCTATCCAGCCCTGCGCAACATGGCCTTCCAGGTCAATGAGCGAGGCCTGACCGATGAGATCGCTGCGACCAGCTACAACAACTTCTATGAGTTCTCACTCAAGAAGGATGGTGTGAAGGACATGGTCGGTGACTTCGTCACCAATCCATGGAAGGTGGAGATCGCCGGACTCGTAGAGAAGAAAGGCGAAGCGGACCTCGAGGACTTCTTCCGACACTTACCCAGCGAAGAGCGCATCTACCGCTTCCGCTGTGTCGAAGCCTGGGCGATGACCGTCCCCTGGACCGGCTTTCCTATCAAACGCTTTCTCGACTGGGTCAAACCACTAACTGCCGCTCGATACATGCGCATGCTGACCTTCCTACGACCGGAGCAGGCAGCCAATCAGGCGCCAGGGGCAAACTCGGGCTATAGCTTCCCGTACTACGAGGCCCTCAGCCTGGAGGAGGCGAGCAATGAGCTGAGCCTCTTTGCCCACGGCATCTACGGCAAAGAACTGCCACGACAGAACGGCGCTCCTCTGCGCCTGGTGGTGCCCTGGAAGTACGGCCTCAAGAACATCAAGAGCATCGTGCGCATCGAGTTCACTCGCGAGCGCCCAGCGACCTTTTGGAACGACCTCAAGCCCCAGGAATACTCCTGGCACAGCAATGTGGAGCCTGAAGTGCCCCACCCGCGTTGGTCCCAGGCCAGTGAGCGCTTGATTCCCGATGGGGAACGCGTAGACACCCTTCCCTACAACGGCTATGCGGATCATGTCGCGCAGCTGTATGCGGACTGACCCGAATGAAGCCACCTGACATCGAAAAGCTCCGCCTCTCGGGACGCATCTCCGCTACCGCCAGAGAACACGGCGGTGGCCTGATCGTCCCCGGCGCGAAACTGCGGGAGATCGCCGAAGAGGTCGAGACCATGATCCTGGACATGGGTGGCAAGCCTGCCTTCCCCGCCCAGCTCTCACGCAACAACATCGCGGCCCATTACTGCTCCTCGCCAACCGACGAAACCGTGGTGGAACCGGGAGACATCATCAAGCTGGACCTGGGCACCCAGGTGGACGGCTATGTGACCGACAATGCTCTGACGGTCGACCTCAAGGGAGGTCCCAAGTCCGCCCTGGTAGCGGCCAGCAAGATGGCTCTCGAGAACGCCATCTCGGTCATGGGGCCGGGGGCCTCGATTACGGAGATTGGCAATCAGATCGAGACCACCATCAAGGCCTTCGGCTTCAACCCGGTCTACAACCTCACCGGACACGGGGTCGCTCGCTACTGCATCCATTGCGCACCGAGCATTCCCAACTATCCGGACCCGCGCGCCGGCAAACTTCGGGTCAATCAAACCATCGCCTGCGAACCCTTCGCCTGCGATGGTCGCGGACAGATCAATACGGCTGGCACCGCCGAGGTCTTTGGCCTCAAGCGAAAGCCGAAGCCCAAGGACAATCTACCCAAGGATGTTGAAGAGGCCGCATTACTCACCGAAGGCCTGCCCTTCGCCAGGCGCAGCCTCATGCGACACCTGGAGAATCCAGCGCGAGTCGAACACGCGCTCAAGCTCCTGAAGAAGGCGAAGATTCTCATCGACTACCCACCATTGGTCGAACAACCCGGTGTCCGGGTTTCTCAGTTCGAACACACGATCTTCATTCACGCAGATCGCGCCGAGGTCCTGACCCGCACACCGGAATGAATCCACGGCGCCTGGCGCCGTACTCCTACACCGCCTGCGACAGAATCTTCTGCGCGAGATGATCCGCTGCGTCGCTGGCAGGGATGCCCTCCTGCTCGGCGATGGTCCAGACTTCTTTCAGCGCCTGGGGAATGCGCTCGATGCGGCGAAGAGCACTCTCCTGGTCATAGCCACCTTCGCCAAGTTCGCCGGCGACGTTGATGATGCCCCCGGCATTGATGACATAGTCCGGCGCGTAGAGGATGCCCCGCTCGCGCAACTCGCGGCCATGACGTTGTTCGTGGAGGACGTTGTTGGCAGCACCCGCGATCACCTGACAGCGAAGCTTGCCGATGCTTTCATCGTTGACGATCGCACCCAGGGCACAGGGAGCAAGGACATCCACATCGAGGCCCATGATCGCCTCGCTATCCACCGCCTCGACGCCGATCTCATCCACCAAGACCTGGACACGGTCCGCCTTCTGGTCGGAAACCAAGACTCTTGCCCCGCCCTTGCGGAGACGGCGACAGAGCTCGGAACCGACCGCACCAACCCCCTGCACCGCGACGCTGCGACCCTGCACGCTGTCATTGCCTAGCTTCCAGCCCAAAGCGGCGCGAACCCCCAGATAGACCCCGTAGGCCGTGTATGGGGAGGGGTTGCCGGAGCCGCCGTCCTTCGCGAGAAGGCCGGTCACATACTTGGTGGAGCGCCGCACGATCTCGAGATCCGAGACGGCGATGTTCACATCCTCAGCCGTGATGTACTTGCCGTCAAAAGCGTCGATGAACCGCCCCATGGCGAGGAACAAGGCTTCCGACTTGATCTTCTTGGGGGCGCCGATCACCACAGCCTTGCCCCCACCGAGACCCGTGTGGGCAACAGCTGACTTGTAGGTCATGCCCTTGGAGAGTCGCAGCACATCGGTCAGCGCGGCGTCTTCGGATTCGTAGGGCCACATGCGCATGCCACCCAGGGCTGGACCCAGGGCAGTGCTGTGCACGGAGATGTACGCATGCAAGCCCGAGTCGGCATCAACCGCCTTCGCCACTCGCTCATAACCCTCGACTTGAAGGTCGGTAATATCCATAGATTGCTTCTGGGTCCCGCTCATCCGGAGATCCGAGCCTGAAGACTATAGGGACAGGCCGGTGCAGGTGCCAATTCTGGCTCTCGGTCCACAGCCCCGAGTTCTTTCGTCCAGGCGGAAGAACCCATGGGAATGTGGAAAGCTTTCAAGCTCCTGTGAAGAACTCCTCCAAGGCATGGGAAGAATCAGCGCAACCAGGATCGCAACCAGATCTTCCAGGTCGGCAAGCCGACCGCTCCCAGCTGCCGTGCAGCCCGCAAAACTCGCCTCGCCCCCGGACCATCACCGGCCAGAAGGCGGTCATAGGCCAGGTCAATGCGCGCCCGTCCGCGGCGGAGTTCCGTCTGCTGCTCGAGCAAAGAATCCTGCGGACTGCCGGCAAGGACTTTTGCCATGATCTTGTCAATCCCAGCAGCGAAGAGCTCGTTGTCCGAAAGACTCCAGGGACCGAGCCGATAGACCGCGAGAGCTTCGTCCAGATAGTCGATGGGGCCCTCGGCGAGAACACGCAACCAGAGGTCATAGTCCTCGGTCGCGATCAGATCGCGATCCTCGTCGAAGCCCCCAATCGCATCGAAGGCAGAACGACGGATCATCATACTGCTGCAGATCAGCGGGTTGCTTCTGAGCAGGAGCTCACGATCCACCCGGCCAGGAACCTGAGCAGCGCCGTTCTTGCGTTCGCCTGCTACTGCAGACTGACCTGGTCGCAGGAGGAGGGCATCCCCACCGCAGGCAACGCAGTCGCTCTTGGCCATATGCGCCACCTGACGCGCAAGCTTGTCCGGCGTGAAGAGGTCATCAGCATCGAGAAAGGCGATCAGCGGGCTCGAAGTCGCCGCCACCCCGGTGTTGCGGGCCGCCCCAGGGCCGCCGTTCTCTCGACGGATGCAGCGCTCACCCAGCCCTTCTGCCAGACTCGCGGATTCATCTCTACTGCCATCGTCGACGATCAGAAGCTCAGCGGGCGCCTCGCTCTGCGCCTTGACCGAGGCGATCGCTTCGGCGAGAAAACGCTGCGAGTTGTATGCCGGAATGACGACTGCAACCGCTTCGCTCAACGCCGCCTCCCGCGCAGCTTCTCGACGACGGCAGCGATGATCTCGCGCACGTACTGCCAATCACTCCCATGCGCGATCACGCAGTGACTGTAGGCAACACCGGTGCTGCGGTGGTAGGCCCAGAGGGTATACAAGCTGGAGACCGCGTAGGCCGAAGTGCATGCGATCGAGGCACCCAGCGAACCCATCTCGGGGATGAGCCAGATATCCAAACCGACCATGACCACGAAGACCAGGCAGCAGGCAACGATGCACTGGTTGAGATTGCCGCGGGCAGCCAGGTCGTTCTGCAGGACCTTGGCCAGAGTGAAGGCGACGGTTCCTGGTAGAAGGATCATCAGGTTGGTGAGCACTGGATCGCGCCAGATTGAGTCCCACTTGTCGGTGAACAGCCCCATGACCGGGTCGACCATGGGATAGATGGCCAAGCCACCGAGAACAGAGACCAGCAGACAGAGTCGACAGAGGATCGGCGTCAACTTGCGCGCATGCGCATCCGTACTCCCGGCTATCTTCGAGAAGAAGAGATCGCGTGTGGCTTCGGGAAAGTGCCAGACCAGCTCGGCAAAGGTCAGGGCCCAGCCGTAAAAGGCCACCTCCGCCAAGGTCATGTCACGCTGGTTGGCCGGCGTCCCCGGAGCAATGAAGAAAAGCGGGATGAGCAGGATGTTGAGGCGGAGATTCAGGTAAGTGAGAGTCGATGTAATGTTCGCCTTCCACCCGAAGGCCACTCCCTCACGCAGCAGATCCCAGTGCATGCGCATGCGAAAGCGAACGAGGCCACGCAGAGTGATCACCACGACGATGGAGAGGAGCAGAGCGGTGGCCAGCCGCGAGAACGCCATCCCCTTCGTCACCGACTCACCGAAGATCCAGTAGAAGAAGAGGAAGAAGGGCAGGAAGCTCAGGGAGCCCAGCAGATGCAGCATGTTGAATGCCTTGATCCGCTCGGTGGCCAGCTGAATGCTGTTGAAGTAGCTGCTTAGCAGCAGGAAGGGCACGGAGAGGCAGATCGGCAGGACCAACCACTCGTTGAGTTCCCACTCCGGCTTGAGCTCACGCACCAGATACTGAATCACCAGGTAGCTGCCGATGCCGACTAATCCCCCCCACACCAAGGCAACCGTACTGGTGGTTTCTGCAACCGCCTGCACTTCGCGCTCATGCCTACGAATGTGGTAGACCAGTGAGGTCGCGAGCCCCAGGTTGGCGATGGCCATGAGCACGAAGGGCAGGACACTCAAGGTGTTCGCGGCGCCTACGAGTGCTGCGTCCCCATCTGCAAGCCAGAGGAGAACCAGACCTGCGCCCTTGTCCACCACGATCACAAGGATCTGGATGACGAAGGTAAAGACGACCCAGCGACTGAAATTCATGCCGACTCGCTGCTGGTCGACGCGGGACTCAGCTGGGGAGCTCTGTAGCCGCGAAGTCCTCGCGGATCTCCGGCAACAGCTCTTCGATCACGCTCGGATCGATGCCTACCTGCTGATAGACGTCGTGCTGGAACTGCGGGGATGTGGTTCCCTTGGTCGATGGGTTGCCGGCACTCCACGCGAGATGGTCCGCCAAATGGATCAGTGAAGATAGGGATCGCTGGTAGGGGTCTTGATCGGGCGCGTGATGGTAGCGGATGGCGATGGTCAAGTCCTCGGGCAGGAACCACTTGATTGCCAAAACGCTGCCGACATCAGCATGTGTGAAGCCAAAGGCCTCTTGCTCGATCGCGGATTCCGGCCGGCCAGTAGCAGCGGATTCTGCCAGGACCTGCGCAAATTCCTTGCCAGCCTTCTCGAGCATGATGATCTTGCCGATGTCATGCAGGAGCCCACATACATAGAGGTCTTCCGAGTGGGCAGATTCGAAGACCGGGCTCTTCTGCCCCAGGCTTCTGGCAGCCACACCGGTGAAGATTGAGTGACACCAAAACCCAACCGGGTCGAAGTTCTCGACCTTGAGCTTGTTGTTCTTGCCAAAAACGCTGAAGACGGCAGCTTTGAGCGCAATCTTCCGGGTCATGGTGAATCCCATGACCGAGATGGCCAGGCTCACTGAGGAAACTCGAACTTGCAGCCCATAGTACGCAGAGTTGACAATGCGCAGGATGTTGGTGGCGACCGCCGGATCCACGGAAATCACCTTGGCGACATCGTCAGCCGACGATTCCGGATCAGAGATGACAGCATTGAGTTTGGTGAGCACCTCAGGGATGGTGGGCAGCTCGAGAGTCTTGTTGACCAGATTCAGAATGTCGGTCGTCTTCGATGCTGCCTTTTCCATGATGCTGATCTAATGCTGGGAGCCCTGCAGCCTTATCGAGATGTGGTCGTTCAGCCCTTGAGATGAAGGTCCTCTTCCTTTGCCAACGCGTTCCCTTTCCTCCAGATCGTGGCGATCGCATCACCACGCATCATTTCATCCGACACTATGGGAAGAAGGGCGCCAGCATCCGCATCGGATGCTTCTCCGAAGAAGATGCGGACCAGGCCGCGGCAAGGGAGATTGAGCAACTTGGCTGGCAAATCTGCGCACCGAAGATCTCGCGCAGTTTTCGCAAACTACTCAGCCTGCGTGGCCTGTTCTCCGGGACATCCCTGACCCTGCCCTTCTTCTCGCATTCGCAATTGCGGCGACAAATCGACCAGTGGGTCAGCGACGACCCACCGGACTTGATACACGTCTACTCCTCTTCAATGGCGCAGTATGTGATGAACTGCAGGGGCCCCTTGCGAGTCATGCAGTTTGCGGAGCTCGACTCGGACAAGTGGCGCCAGTACGCCGAACGAAGAGCGGGCCTGCCCCGGTGGATTTACTCACGGGAAGCGCGCCTGCTCCTCGAGTATGAGACCGAAGTCGCCAAGAGCTTCGACCTGTCCTTGGTGGTGTCAGAAGTAGAGCGCCAACTCTTCGAAGAATCGATTCCGGGAGTCAGTGCGCAGGTATTGCCGAACGGTGTGGATACGGAGCACTTTCAGACTGCCGGCGAAGAACGACGCGAGCCCAAAACGCTGATCTTCACCGGAGTCATGGACTACGAACCGAATGTAGAAGCCATGCTCTGGTTCGTCCGCGAGTGCTGGCCTAGCCTTCGCGATGCACATCCGGATGCCCGCCTGCTCATTGTCGGCAGTCGACCGCTGGCGAGCATCACTGCGCTAGGCAACAAGCCCGGCATCGAGGTTACCGGTCGCGTGCCGGAGACCCCCGCCTACTTCGATCGGGCGCGCATCGCTCTGGCACCCATCCGCCTGGCCCGGGGCGTGCAAAACAAGGTGCTCGAGGCCATGAGCATGAGCTTGCCGGTGGTATCAACTACTCAGGCAGCCCAGGGGATCGGCGATGCCCCCGGTCTGCTGGTCGCCAACAGTGCCGAGGAAATCTGCAGCGCGCTCGATGAGCTCCTGACGGATCCCGTCAAAGCGAAGAAGCTCGGCGCCGCGGCAGCGGACTTCGTGCGCAGGGAGTACCGCTGGGAGACGATGTACGCGCGCTTGGACTCGATCCTGGCGGCTAGCCCTCGATCCTGAACACGACCCTCTCCGTGATTCGATCGCTACTCGCGCGGCCGTGACGAGTTGCAGGCTCGTACTGCCAGGTCTTGGCGGCACGAATCGCAGCCGCATTCAAAGCCGGATGCCGACAAGGGCGCAACAATTCTACGGACTGCACTTTGCCGTGATCATCGATACTCAGCTCCAGGAGTACTTCTCCCTCCAATCCGCGACGGCGGGCAAGCCGTGGATACTCGGGAGGCTCATTCAAGGCGGTGCGGGCTTGAGGTGGGATGTAGGCCGCTGGCAATACTTGCGGCGGCTCGATGGGAAGAGGCACTTCTTCCTCGGACTGACTGGCCTTGCTCGCAGGCAGCTTCTCCATGAGCCCTGGGTCCCAACCCGGCTTCAGGTCCACGAGCGGCTCCGTCACTTCACTGGGGGCGAAGTCCTCGCTCAGGGCCGGTTCCTGCAGCTCCGGGCTTTCTTCCCAGTGCTCAACTTCGACACTTTCCCGGGCCGGCGACTCTTGAGCGACCGGCTGCGCCAGAGCTGTCGGCCGGAAATTGAGCAGAGGCAATTCCTGAGAACTCGCCGCCATACTCACTCCCCAGCCGATTCCCGCAGCCAGAATCAGGCTGACGTGCAGGAAGGCGGAGCCCGTGAGGCTGCGTAGGTTCATGGCTTCTGCGAGGAACGCGTGGGAACCGGGAGGGGTTCAGGGGGCAAGAGGATAGCCAGCACTGGGAATCGCGCCAGATGCCCGGGTCAGAAGCTGGTGGCCAGACTGACCACGAAGTTTGTTCCGGGACGGTTCAGGCCCGAGCCATGGACCCGATAGTCCACATTGGTGATGTTCTCGAGCAGGAGATTGAGGGAGCTGTCTTCGTTGATATTCCAACCCCCTCGGAGATGCCAGACTGTGTAGCCAGGAGTGCCCCCATTGGGAATCCGACTGGTATCGCGCTCATCGCTGAAAGACAGCTTGTCCGCCTCCTCCGCGTGAACGACAACGGTCTCGGCCCAAAACTCCCCGGAGGGCTGCTCCCAGCGCAGGCCGAGCTGACCGCTGAGAGGCATGAGACGGGTGGGGTATGAGTCGGACAGGGTAGAGCCGGCGTTTTCGAAGCTGCTGACCTTCCCCTCCATGAATGTGAGGTTGCCGAAAAGGGTTGTCCCCTCGAAGACTCGTAGGGCGGAGCCGAACTCGATGCCATAGATGTGGCCATCGCCCACATTGTCCTTCGTAACCTCGCTGTCTCCATCCGGGTTGGTATTCCCCGTTGGGAAGCGCAGGATTTGGTCACGGATATCCGTGTAGAAGTACGTGGTCTGCATGGAGAAGTCCTCGGTCTCCGCCTTCACCCCGACCTCGTAACTGATGTATTCCTCCGGATCGAGATTGCTAGCGGGGACCTCGAACTCATTGCTACGAGCCGAATCGAAGCGAGTCAGGTCCGATAGATTCGGTGCCCGAAAACCCTGTGATATTCCACCGAAGACATTGACTTGATCCGGGATGAGCCCGTAGCGAAGGCGGGCAGATCCGACAAAGGAACTCCAGTCATCATCGATGTTGATCTGCGTATCGGTCACCGGATCACGGACTTCGTTCGCATCTGCCGCTGCATAGTTGAATCGCCCACCAAGAATCAGTTCGAAGTCCCCACCCAGGTCGATCTGATCCTGGAGAAAGACTCCAAGCAGGTCGTACCGAGCATCATCTCCCACCGGACCCTGGATATTGTCTGCGGGGGTTTGTGCCGCCCCGCGATTGAGATAGCTATCCACATCGTCGTGGTAGTACTCGACGCCGCCGGTGATGCGACCAATTCCAGTCTGGCTCGAAAGCTGCCCCCAAAAGCCCAGAGTACCCACATCGAAGCCCTGCAGTTCCTCCGCTGCGCTGCTACGAACACGGGTCCGTCGCTCCTTCTGTTCCTGGTAGGAGAGGCTGGCATGCAGACTGTCGACCGTGCCCTGCAATTCCTCCATATGCAGCTGAAGGTAGGTCAGGTAGCGGCGTTGGTCGAAGTCCCGGCGCAAATCGCTGCCGTTGGTCAGGCCTCGCCAGTTGATGCCGAAGACCGTGCGATGAGTACGCGGCACGTCGTCCTGATGGACCCGCTGGTGCAGAAACACCAGACGACTCTTTTCATCCAACCAATGCTCGACCTTGATGTCGATGTCGGTCTCGTCGTAGCCCGTGTAGTCCTGAGTCTCCACATGATCGCCAGCTCTCAGATCGTCGAAGTTCTTGGCGGAGCCGCCGACCAGGGCCGCCGTGCGCGAACCGTTCTCCCAGCCATAACCGAAACTGAGTTCACCTCGACCCTGAATCGAATCCTCGGCGCTGGAGTAGCGGACGTAGGTACTCAAGTCACGCTGCAGACCATCCTTACCCGAGTAGTCCCTGGGGCTCGCGGTGATGGCGTTCACTGTGCCCCCAATGGCATCCGAGCCATAGAGAACAGAGCTGGGCCCCTTCACCAGCTCCAATCGCTCGAGGGAGAGTGCATCGACCGTGTTCCAGTATTGGTTCGGGCCAGGACGGAAGACCGAGTTGTTGAGGCGCACTCCGTCCACCAGCATGAGGGTACGAAAGCTGGTAAAGCCACGAATGTACGGGGAGCCGTGTCCATGGGCCGTCTCCTGCACCATCACACCGGGCATATCCCGCAGTGCCTGCGGCAGAGTGCGATAGGAGCGTCGGCGCATCTGCTCCCGGTTGACCGATTCGGTGGCGTAAGGGAGCTCGAAGGGATCCTCCTCGATCCGAGTGGCGGTGACGATAATGGGCTTTCGCCCCTGCTCGGGTTCCCGCTCCGGGGTAGGAATCTCCTGGGCAGCTATTCCCGCGCAGAGGACGAACCCGATGGCGAGGAAATTACTTCTTGGCGGACACATCGGCAGGACCAACGATTCGCCTCAGCAGCAGTTCACCCTCGGGATTAATCTCCTCACTTCGGCAGGATGCGATAGATCCGACACTTGTCGAAGGAGTTGCCGGCAAAGCCGAGCAGGAGATGCTCGCCATTCGGCAGCTCCGCAAAGGAAGAGATCAGGGCCGGGGCATCACCCAAGGCGATCACCTCGTGCTTGCCGGCTTCACGATCTTCCTTCACTGCCCACATGCCGGTGGTCTGGAAGTCGCCGTAGATGTAGTAGCCCTCCAGCTCCGGGATCAACTTGCCCCGATAGATGTAGCCGCCTGTCACCGAGATCCCGAACTCACGGCCATACTCGGCTACCGGCAGGAGAAGTCCCGCACGAACCTCAGGATCGAGTTCCCGGGTCTTGGGGAAGGGATGAGTCGCCTCCATGAGGTTCCAACCGTAGTTGCCGCCCTTCACGATGCGGTCGATCTCCTCCCAGGTCACCTGCCCCACGTCACCACACCAGAGTTCGCCGGTCATCCGGTCGAAGCTCATGCGCCAGGGGTTGCGCAAACCGTAGGCCCAGATCTCGCCACGTGAAGCGGACTCGTTCACGAAGGGGTTGTCCGCGGGAATCTTGTAGGGAACTTCCGCCGTCGCGTCACGCACGTCGATGCGCAGGATGCTGGCGAGCAAGTTCTCCTTGTTCTGCCCATTCTCATGCGGATCGTTGGCGGCACCACCATCACCGAGGGCGACGTAGAGCATCTGATCAGGGCCAAAGAGAATCGTGCCACCGTTGTGGTTCCCGTAGGGCTGGGGGATCTTCATGATCACGAGCTCGGACTTTGGATCCACGACCCGGCCGATGTCGGTCTCCTCGGCGCTGAAACGGGACAGGATCGAGTGCCGCGGGAAGCTACGCCGTCCACGTCGACGGTTGCCAGTTTGCTGGGCCGGCGCCTCTCCACGCTGGGAGTAGTAGACGTAGACATAGCCCGTCTCCGCGTACTCCGGATCGAAGGCCATTCCCAA
>JAJFFD010000062.1 GCA_021776805.1 Planctomycetota bacterium | reverse complement strand
GAAGCGCCGCCCAGCGTGCGCGTTACGGTCATCTATCAACTCAACTTCACCCACTACAAGTCCTTTTCGCCTGCGGAGCGCAAGGGTGTGGCGCAGTTCAAGCACGAGCTCGCCGGCAAGCCAGCGCGCATCAAGCCCATGGTCTTCAACATTCAGGCGCGGCCGCAAGTGCTGAGTCCGGCCAACTTCATGGATGGCGAAGCCGGGGAGGCCTTCCTTTTGTCGCAGGTGCGCGGCAGCAACCCACCATCTCTGGGATTGATCAGTCAGATGCCGGCACCGATGGCGGTTGCCTTTCTCGATGCCCAGGGCAAGGTGGTCGCGGTGGGGAGCACGGACGATGCCTCCCTGCAGGCTGGCACGGGCAACAACCTTGGCCTGACGCACCCGCAGGCAGTGCACGCCATTCTCTTCAAGGCTGGTGAGTTCGACCTACCAGTCGGGACGGAGACCGGCATCGATCCTGCCTTCCTCGCAGCCTTCTGAGGCTGGGCCCCCAGTTTTCCCGGAGATCCACTATGCAACTCACCACTCCCCTTCTCGCAGTTCTTCTCGCCGTCTCCCTGCCTGGCTCCGCCGCCGCCCAGGAAGACAGTCCACAGCCGACTTCAGGCTTGGTTGGTACTTGGAATGGCGTGACTACTACGGTCGCTGGCAAGTCTGAGTGGCAGATGGTCGTTGCTGAAGACATGAGCGCCGAGTTGATCGGTGAATCCGTCAAGGGAGCCGCGAGCAAGTTCATGCTGAAGGACGGCAAGCTCAGCTTCCTTCTCAGTTTGTCCGCCAAGGACGGGGATAGGGTCGAGATCGCCTTCGCTGGCAAGCTCAGCGAGGACTCCTTCGAGGGAGCCCTCAGCCTGCCCGGTTTCGGCGCGATTGCCAAGGTCAGCGCGAACAAGGCAGCCGCGGCCGATCTGACGGCCATGGTCGGCAAGTGGAAGATGGTCTCCGCATCCGAGATGGGCAATCGTTCGAGCAGCATGGTGATCAAAGCCGATGGCTCCGGCACCGCCGACTTCGGTGAGTTCGGTCGCTTCCCCCTGGACTACATCGAGTTGGTGGGCGAGTCCCTGGCTTGGGGGATCAACGCGGACTTCGGTGGTCAGCAGGTCTACATCGAGTTCGAAGGCAAGCTCGAGGGGACGCGCTTCTCCGGGAGCCTTTGGGCGGGCGAAGCGGAGATCGCCACTGTGACCGGCAACAAGCAGTAAGCCTGCAAGGCGCGGCCGCGAACTCCGGGGACATGTGCTGTCTGGCCGTGGTATCTTTCCAGGGCTAGATCCGGCCGCCGATCGCCGTCCATGCACATCCGTCGCCTCCTTCGTCGTTGCCTGTTCCTCGCCATAGGTGGGCTCTTTCTGCTCCTGCTCAGTGAGCTGAGTCTGCAGTGTTTGGGGGCGGTCGTCCCTAGGATCGACTACCTGCTGAGCCCACCATGGACGCGGGTGAAGAGCGAGGACGCGGATCTGGGCCATCGCCCTTCACCCTTCTTTGTCGGGCATGATGACTGGGGCTTTCGCAACGCAGAAGTCCCCGAGTCCTGCGAGCTGCTGACCATCGGTGACTCGATGACCTACGGCTACTCGGCCCAGGAGGGTGAATCCTGGCCAGCAAGAATCCAAAAGCGTCTCGATATCTCCCTCTACAACATGTCCTTTGGCGGCTATGGACCGATCGAGTACTTGCAGCTCCTGAAAGAGGGACTGAGCCTGCAGCCTGAGGCGGTCGTCCTTGCCATCTTCATCGGCAACGACATGAGCGATGCCTACAGCACGGTCTACCTCAAAGATCGTGGGCAGGAGTTCTACAGCAAGGATTCGGCCGTGCTGTCGGCGATGGCCGAGGCGGACCGCGCGGGCCTGCTCCCGGACCTTGCCGATCGCTACCTCTATCCAGAGCTCGAGTTCCCCCGCCCGGAGGAGCCTTTCTCCCTACGCGAGTGGGTTGCTGAGAACCTCGCCCTATGGGGTCTCCTTCGCGAGTTGCGCTACAACTTGGATGGCAGCGGCTACAAGTCGCCCTTTCGAGATGACGCGCAGGCCCGGGATCAGTTCGAGATCGCTTCCCAGCGGATGGAGCGCTACGCGTACTTGGGCAGCGAGAGGGATCGCACGACCTTCTTGCCGCCGCGTGCCCACCTGCTCCAGCAGGACATGAGTGATCCGCGCATCGTCGAGGGCTACCGCATTCTCGAGGCTGTTCTGGCCGAGATGCAGAAGCTGACCACTGCAGCCGGGGCCAAGTTTGGCGTGATCATCATTCCAACCAAGCACCGGATCTATAGAGATTTGATCCGCAAGCAGGGTGGAGTTGGCAGTGCAACTTTGCTTGCCGCGGTTGCCAGCGAAGAGCACTGGACCGACCAGCTCGAGGCCTTTCTCGCCGAGCGGGGAATCCCGGCAGCCAACAGCAGAGAGCTGATCCAGAAGGCGCTGCTGGAGCAGCGCAAGCCCTACCCGGATTCGGAAGACGCCCACCCGAACGGCATCGGCTATGCGGCGATGGCGGACGCTGCGGAAGCTATGGTTCGCGCAGTGCTGGCGCGCGATAAATGATCTTCCCCGCACGCATGGTGTAGCGCACCTTGGCGAGGGAGCGGATGTCTTCCACCGGGTCCCCAGCAAAGACGACCAGGTCTGCCGGGCTGCCGATTGCGACCTGAGCGAAGCCCTTGGATCCGAGGAAGAGCTCTGCCGGTGCCGTGGTCAAGGCAGCGAGAATGTCCGCGAAGCTCATGCCAGCCTGCCGCATGAGAGCGAGTTCTTCCACCGCTTCGATGCTCACCGCGCCCATGTCGGTACCAAAGAGCACGCGCGCTCCGCTCTGGTGAAAGCTGCGCAGTTGTTCTGTCGCCAGGGCCATGGTCTGCGCCCTTTCCTCCGCCGGGGCAGTGGACATGATCTGGACCCATAGGGTGAGAGTGGGAATGAGAGCGACTTCCGATGCGGCCATGAGGCGCAGGAGTTCCGCATCCCAAGCGCCCGATTGAGGTGTGGTGTGCACGAGCACATCGACGCCAGCGTCCACCGCTGCGCGCACGTCCGCATTGGTATTTGGGTGCGCGAAGACAGGCAGGTCATAGCGGTGAGCGAGTTCGACCGCCGCCTCGAGGGCGCCTTCGGCCATGACCAGGCCAGTTTGGGTCGAAGCGAAGAGTTTGATCCCGTCGACTCCCTTGTCGGCTAGGAGCTGGGTTCGCGCGCTCGCCTCCCTCGCATCGACGACCTCGGGCATGGCCGTGGACATCCAGCCCATGCGCGCGAGGATTTCCGGATCAGGGGTGCCGCCCTCGGGAAGGAGCCCCTCGCCCACAGTATGAATGCGCGGCCCTGGTACTTCGCCGGCCGCGATGCGTGCGCGCATGGACTGGGTGTTGATCCAGTCCGAGCTCAAATCGAAGACGCTGGTGAAGCCGTGGCGTGTGAGACTGTCTTGCAGTTGCGAGTCGAGAGTATGCGCCGACATCTCGGCGATGTTCGCCCACTTGAGCTCGGTGAAGTGCACATGACTGTTCCAAAAGCCGGCGCTGATACTGAGGCCGCTGCAGTCGATGATCTGTGCCGACCCGGGAATCGCGATTGATGAACGAGTTCCGAGGGCAACGATCATGTCGCCTTGGACGATGAGCAGACCGTTCTCGATGGGAGTCTCGCCAGGTCCCGGGTAAATTCTGGCACCGACGAAGGCGAGACAGTCTGCCTGAGGGTCGATTCCGGTGTTACCTGCCCTTTGAGTCTGGCAGGCAGTCAGCAAGCAGATGCATGCGAGGGCGAGAACGAATCTATGCATGGGAGGGGGATGGTACTGACTGGCTCCGTACTGACTTCACAGAATCGTGAACTCGAGAGCGCGCGAGGATCGAACCTCGGTGAAGGTGCTATCCAAGACCACAGCCTGCACGTTGAACTGCATGCCCACGAGCGCCGTGGCGCCGACCAGCGAGCGGTCGAAGTCCCAGGAGCCGTAGTTGTCGCCGGACTGGGTGGCGACAAAGGGGATGCTCCGCGGGGCGTTCACCAGGAGGATCGGGTTGCCGACCAAGAACGAAGCCGGCAGATTCGTGCGGGACGAGCCGACGAAGAGTACGCCGGGTACCATGCCTTCGCAGTCGCGCACTCGCAGGTGCAGAGAACCACCGAGGGTCAAGTCACCCGCGCCCGACAAGACCGGTGGCAGGATTTCCGAGGACATGCCGTACTCCTGCATGGAGTCGGCGCTGAACTTAGCCAGGTAGGCGACGCCGTTGTTGCCCGTTTGTGAGGATTGGGGCGCACCGGCGCTTGTCTCGAAGTAACCAATGCTGTTCCCGACCACGATGGCTTCGCCCGCGTCGGTAACCGCGAGACCCCCTGGATAGCCGCCGAAGGAGGAGCCTGCCAGGCTATCGCGATCGCCCACTGCGGTGCTGTAGAGGATTTGCGTCGCCTGCGGGTCGAGCTTCATCAAAAAGCCTCCGGGTGCACCGCTTACTCTGTAACCCCAGTACGCATTGACCAGGGGTGGGAGCAGGGTTTGCTCAACCCATCCGGCGAGGTACAGGTTGCCCGCTGCGTCCTGGTCGAGGCCACCAAGGAAGGTGTCGATCCAGGGCAGTTGTACCATGAAGCGGAGACCGGTCATGTTGTCGTTGAGTTGGGCGACGTAGCCGAAAGCAACCTGGCCCGGATAGGCAGTGACCAGAGACCCCGTGACAGGAAGGTTGGCGCTGTTTGATAGGAAGCTCAGGGTGGGAATGGCTCCGATCAGGCCGACTTCCCGGTGCAAAGTGATCTTGGATGGGGTTACATCGAAGTACGTGGCCAGAACCAGACCTTCCAGAGAGCTTTGTAAGGCCATGACGAAGCCCTGAGCACCGCCGGCGTTGGAAGGGATGTATGCCGTCGGCAGGGTCGGCACCCCATCACCGGCACCGCCGACGACGAAGACCGTGCCCTGCTCGTCGATTGCCATGTCGCTCGCCGCGGCGTCGAAGCCCAGATTCGTCGAGTTGTCCAGGTTGCCGAAGCTGTCGAAGGAGGCGACGATCCAGCCGTCACCCTTGATGTTGTAACCGTTGGGGGTCACGGGAAACTGGAAGCGGGAGTTGAGGAGGATGTAGACCTTCTCAGAGATGCCGACTTCCACATCGACGGCGTAGTCGCGCAGTGGCCCGCCGAGAAAGGTCGACCAGAGGAGCCCGCCAGCGGGGTTGATCTTGGTGCAGAAGGTGTCGCCGCCGCCCTGGTGAACCGGTTGCACGGCGCCAGCGGATGTGGGGAAGGAGTTGCCTGTGGCGATCCCGGTCACATAGGCATTGCCCAGCGAGTCGAAGCGCACTGCGCGGGCGGCCGACTGCAAGAGATAGGTGGAGTAGACCACGTTGCCCGCGGCGTCGTACTTGGTGACGAAGGAGCCACCAAAATCGGGCGGGCCCTGGATTGGATTGAGAACTGGGAAGTCCGCCGAGGCGGTTGACCCGACGACGACCATGTTGCCCGAGCTGTCCACATCCACTGCCTCAGGAGTCTCGCCGCCGCTGCCGCCGAGCACAGTGCCGAAGACCAGGATGGGATCGATGACCAGCCGACGATTCTCGTCGCGTCCTTCCACGACGAAGCCCACTTCCTTGTCGCCGAGCATGCGGTAGCGGGAAGGCATGGTGATGTCTGCCTTGCCTTCTTCGTAGACTCTCGGGGCTTCGAGGTAGGCGCTGCTATCGGCCAATTCCAAATGCAAGCGCCCCGCCTCGTCCACCCATACTCGGTCGACGCCGCTCCAGCGCATGCGTACCTGGTCCACGTCGACACCTGGATCGAGAATGAAGTCGAATTCGAGCCGGTTGCGGGCGCCGTAGTAGACGAGGTCGATTCCAGGGAGAGCAGCTTCTACCCGCAGGCGGCGGTAGCGCTTGACCCCATGGCGCCACTGACTTTGGTCCCGGCCGATGAAGTAGTTGCTGACCGCGGGAGTCGGCGACTCAGGATGGATGGATCCCTGGGTTCCACCGACCAGTTCCATGCGCGCCCTGCCGCCGACAAGCTCGACTTGCAGGCCTGATCCGTCGGCGATGATGCGGCCGCCGGCGCCGCGGGCTATATAGGCCTGGCCATCCCCGGGCATGGATTCGAAGTGCAGCAAAGGATCGGGCTCGGGTGCGCTGGGCGGCGAGCCTGGTGACTGGGCGCTTGCCAAGGAGATCAGCGAACAGCAGAGGAGGGCGTGCAAGGCATTCATGGGGACTTCCTGGTTTGGCCCGGGCTGGGCCCTGAGGTGGTTTGCCACCCCTTACGTACCCCATTCGCGGGGAGCCCGTTGGCGACCTCGCCTATTTTCTCGCTTACTTGCCGATTGCTTCGGCAGCGGACTCGACGCGGGTCCGTGTGGGATCGCCGGTGGGAAGGGCGGCTTGTGCCCGTTCGAGGGCGTCAGCGATGGCCGCTCCTGCCGCCGCCCTTTCGCCGGCGGATTCGAGAGCTTGGGCCCGTTCGAGGGTGGCGGTAATCGAGTCCGGGTGTCCTTTGTGGTTGAGTCCGGTGGCTACCGTCTCGACCTCTCTCCAAGCCGCTGCTGCCGCTGGCCAGTCCTCGAGGGCCAGGCATGCCCGCGCCAGGCGGGTGACTATCTCGAGGCTGCGGTAGTCGACTGCGCCGAAGCGCGAGCGCATGTCCGGCAACATTTCCTCGAGGATTGCGCGCGCCGTTTCGTGGTCGCCGGCGGCGGCATAGACCTTCACCAGGTTGCGGCGCGAGGCCAGGCTGTCCGGGTGGTCGCTGCCGAGCTGCTCCACGAGCTTGTCGACGACCTCGACGAGGATCTCTTCGGCTTCGTCGAGCTCACCGGCGGCGGTCAAGGCGCCGGCAAGTTGTGAGTAGGTGACCAGAGTGTAGGGGACTTCCGGCCCCTTGGTGCGCGCGTCCGATTCTGCCGATTCGCGGAGTAGTTCGACCGCCCTGCGCAGGTCGCTTCCCGAGTCCTGCAGAAGACGCGCCAGGTTCGCGCGGGTCGACGATGTGGCGAGGTGGTCGGGTCCGAGCAGGGCCAGGCGCTCTGCCAGGCATTCGCGGTAGAGGGCTTCGGCAGCCTTGAAGCGCCGCAGGTCCTTGAGGCAGACGGCCAGGTTGTGTTTGGCGGCGAGGGCCTCTTCCCAGTGCTCGTTGCCCATGCTCGCGAGCAGTTCGAGGGCGGCGCGAAACTCTGGCTCGGCCTCCGCCGAGCGTCGCTGCTCGTACAAGGCCAGTCCGAGCTCGCTGCGTGCCAAGGCCGCTTCGATGACTTGATCGCCGGGTCCGGCGCGGCAAAGTTCGAGGGCGCGGGTGGAAACGCGCTCGCCGCTGGCTGCGTCCCCCCGGTTGCGATGAATGCGCGCCAGGATGACCAGCAGTTCGGCGGCGAGTTGCGGGTGTTGGCTCAGCTCTGCATCGACCCAGTTCTCCGAATCGATCAGGGATGCTTCCTCGGCGGGGTTGAGCTCGCCCCCGGCGAAGGGATCCTTCTTGTTGAGGTTCTCTTCGACCATGCGGAGCAAGCCGCGCACCTGACTGGCCTTATCCAAAGTCTCGCTTCGACCGAGCATCAGAACGATGCTCGCCACCGCCGCAACACTGAGAATCGCCGTGAGTGCGATCATCGCCGCCCGACGACGACGCGCGAACCTACCCACCAGATAGATTGCGCTCGGTGGCCGGGCGCGGATCGGTTCGTTGCGGAGATAGCGGCGCAGGTCCGCCGCGAACTCGCTGGCACTGGGGTAGCGGCGCGAAGCCTCGCGGGCCAGAGCCTTGTGGATGATGGTCTCAACGTCCGCGTCGATGTTCCGGGCGAGTCGACGCAGAGGAATGGGATCCTCGTCGGCGACCGCCTTGATGAACTCAGCCGGGCTCCGACCCTCGGGAGTCAGCGGTGGACGCCCGGCTAGCAGTTCGTAGGCCAGTCCACCCAGGGCGTAGACATCGACGAGAGGGCTCGCCGCATCCGCGCCGCCGCGCAGTTGTTCTGGAGCCATGTGGCTGGGAGTTCCCAGGGCCTGCCCAGAAATGGTCAGCTCTTCCAGGCGTCCGTCGAGAATGCGGGCGATGCCGAAGTCGAGGATCTGTGGTCGACCCTCGGCACTGAGCAAGACGTTTGCAGGCTTCAAGTCCCGGTGCACCACATCGCGTTCGTGAGCGTGTTGCACCGCATCTGCGATCTGCGCGACCAAGTCGAGTCGAGCCCGAGTGTCGAGGCCCATGCGAGTGGCAGCACTGGTAATCGGTTCGCCGTGAAGTCGCTCCATGGCGACATAGGTGAGGGGCACTTCGAAGGGTCCCTCCGCTTCGCCGACTTCGATCACTCGCGCGATGGCCGGGTGTTGCAGGCGCCCGAGGGCTTCGCCCTCGCGCTGCAGTCGCTCGGCGGCCTTCGCCGAGAGAAAGGCCGGATGCACGATCTTGATGGCGACTTCTCGCCGTGGGCTGTCCTGCTCCGCCAGAAAGACGACTCCCATGCCACCCTCGCCGAGGACGCGGATCAAGCGATAGGAACCGACCCGTTCCACCTTGCCCAGCTGCTGGGCGAGTTCCGGATCGCCACTGGCCGCAGGGGTCTCGAGGAACTGCGGGTCCTCATCCAGGTGTTCTAGGAGTGACTCGACCTCGGCGCGCAGTTCTGGATCCCCAGGGCATTCCGCGTCCAGAAAGGCCCTGCGCTCTTCCGGTCGCAAGCGGCGGGCAGCGTCAAACAGAGCTTCCATGCGTGCCGAATCCATGGCTAGCTCCCTGACATCTCTCGCTTGAGCCAGGCACGGGCGAAGGCCCAGCGGCGATCGACGGTGGCGCTTGCGACCTTGAGCACCGCCGCAGTCTCGTCGATGCTGAGTCCGGCAAAGTAGCGCAGCATGACGACCTGCGCCTTCTCCTGATCTTCGGCCTCGAGTTTGCTCATGGCCTCGTCCAGGGCCAGCATGTCCAGGGGATCCGGTCCATCCTCGAGCGCTGCGTCTCCCAGAGTGACTCGCTCCCAACCCCGGCCGCGCTTGTCGCTGCCCCTGGCGCGGGCCTGATCGACCAGGACCAGGCGCATGGCCCGCGCCGCTGCACCAAAGTAATGCGCCCGCGAATCCCAGTCGTCCTGGCCGTCGAGGCGCATCCAAGCTTCGTGCACCAGGGCCGTGGTCTGCAGACTGCGATCCGGTGGCAGGTTCAGCAGCCGGCGATGCGCCAATTCGCGCAGCTCGTCATAGACCGCCGGCACCAGTTCTTCCCGCGCCTTCGCATCGCCCGAGCGCATCGAGTCGAGGATGCGGGAGATGCGGCTTGGCTCCATGGGGGCAGTCTACCGCTAGTGGGGCCGGAGTCGGTAGGGTCACCAATTCTTGAAAGAGCGAGGTCGCTCCGTGGCCAAATACGAATGCCCTGCAATGCCCCCAGCTCACCCTCACCACGCGGGAATTCGCGCCGTCCTGAGCACAGCACCATTGCCTCCTGGGCTGAGAGCCGAATTGGCTTCCGTCGCCGACCGAATCGTTCTCTCCGATCGCATGCCTAGAACCTTCGAGAAGCCACGGATCGAGCTCGACCTCGAGGCATTGATAGCCGCCGAGACCGCAATCGCTCTCAGCCCTCTCGTCAAGCGCGGTCAAGTGTCCGCCGTACTGGTTCACCATCGAGGGGAAGGGGGCCTACTGACCTCGCCGTTACATCGACTCGAGATTCGGCTCAACAGCGGTAGGTACCGCGACTCCGTTTGGAACTTTCTGGCGGCGCGAGGCATTCGCGGCATTCGCTGGTTGCCAACGCCCTGCTCCAAAGATCTGAACACCTATGCTGTTGTGCAAGGACCGATCACAGCAGAGCAGTGGCCGAAGCTCGAGCTTCAGGCGAGTCAGAGGAGCTGCACGCATCTTGTGCTTCTTGGAGCAAGGGCAGGTCCTCGAAGCATGTCGAGCTTCGTTGGCAGCTGTGAATCGCTTGCCCCTTGCTGGGACCATGGAGTGGGCAATCAGCTTCCCCTATGGCTGGAGACAGCGGCGCTTACCTTCATTGGTGAGGAGAAAGCCCTTGAGCGCGAGGCACTCGAATTGCTCTTTGGCAAGAAGCCAAGGACGACCGTCTTGCCTGCACCTCGACAGGGCTTCTTGCGCAGAAGAGACCGCAGTTGGCAGACCGGGGCAGGATTGGAATTCGATCGGGATGATCGCTGCTTGCTTAGCCCTGGGCCCTACCGGGTGAAGGAGGGCATGGTGGTCATCTGTCCCGCCCTTGGTCGAGTGTCCTTCCACGGGCATGCCGAGACGGGCGGCTAGCTGTACCCTTGCCGGTCGCTCAGAACATCTTGAGCTTCCTAAGAAGCCAGAGTTCGAGAAGGGCGAGGATGAACAGGCCGCCGCTCACGATCCAGAAGGCGGTGCTATCCTCCGCCCCTGGCATTCCGCCCACGTTGATTCCGAGGAGGCCCGTGAGTAGACCGAGGGGAAGGAAGACGGCAGCGACGATGGAGAGCAGGTAGGTGTTGCGATTGAGAGCCGTGGCCGCATGGTGGTGTAGCTCGTCCTGCAGGTAGGCTGCCCGTTCCCGCACTGAATCCAGGTCCTCCACATAGCGCATGTTGCGATCTGCGACCTCGCGCAGCAGGGTGATGTCCTTCTCCAGGAGGAAGCTCACCGGTTCGCGGTAAAGACGCAGCAGGGCGTCGCGCTGAGGCGCCAGGTGCCGGCGCATGAGGGCGGTAGAGCGGCGCAGCTCGGATAGCTGATGGGAAAAGTCCGCGGGTGGATCCTGCAGAAGTTGGGTCTGCAGATCTTCGACCTTCTCCACCAGGTCGTCGATGATGTCCGCCATGCGCCCAATCACGGCGGAGGCCAGGGCGACCAGGGTTCCGGTGGCGTTCTTCGGTCCAGTGCCCGCTGCCAGCGCCTTGCTGACGGTTTCGGCGGCAAAGACCCGGCGTGGACAGAGGCTGAGAATGCGGTCCGGCTGCACCCAGAGACGGAGGGAGACCATGTCCTCTGGGTTCGATCCCGGGTTGAAGTTGACCCCGCGGAGGATCACCAGAATCCCGTCGTGAAGAGGCGTCGCGCGAGGGCGCGCGTTTTCAACCAGGATGGCATGGGCCAGGGATTCGTCCATATCCTCATGTTGCATGAGGATCGGTTCCTGATCCGCTCCCGTCTCCAGGCGGTAATGCCGCCAGACGAGCTCGTTGTCGCTGCTGGCCGGGGCTTCCTGGGCCCCTCCCTTGCCGTCGAGCTGGAGACGATAGGCCAGGCCTCTTGTGGGCTCATCCATGCTCATCAGTGGGCAAGGATGCCACCAGTTAGAGTACGGAGCCAGGCACAAAAACAACCTATTGGCGCGGATCGCCAATAGGTTGTTTTTCGTGCCTGGCTCCGTACCTACTTCCCTGCGGCGACGATCTCCGGGTGAGCCAGTAGGAAGGCCCGCCGCCCATCGGCAAATCCCTTGATGCTGGTCAGTGGCGCTGCTGCCCCATCGCCCGGACCGTAGACCCCGGTCGTGAAAGCCTCCGTCGTGTCCAGCTTACGATTGTCGGCGGCAACATCCGCAGCGATCAGCTGCTGGTACTTCTCGACGATCGGCCCGAGGTGATCCCAGTCCAGCCACTTCTCTGCGATCTCGCCCACGTAGACCAGATAGCGCCGGCGCAGTTCAGGGACCGCCAGTAGCCTGTGACGCAGGGCCTTGTTGGGGTCATCGAGGGCGGCAAGGGGCTCAGGTTGTTGCGTGTTGTTTCTGCGGACGCGCACACGAAAGCCTTCGTTGGCATCATGGGGAGTGCAGATCAGCTTGCCGTCCGTGCCCAGGTAGACGTTGAAGTCGCTGCCATCGCGCCAGTAGCCGTCGTAGTTGATCAGGGCCATGTCGATGGCAAGGAAGCGAAGCACCGCGTCCAGGTTCAAGCTTTCGGCCAAGGCCCCCTCGAGTTCCTCGATTGGCGCCTGGTCGATGATCTTGGTCACATCCCTGAGCGCCCGCCATGCATCCAGGTCATCCTTGTCCTTCATCTCGTACCAGCGCCGGTAGAGATCGGTGTCCTCGCCCAGGTAGCCGAGACCGCCGCCGGTGGAGTTGTTTGGTGACTTCCAACGGGTGCCATCCTTGTTACCGAAGGTCGCCTGCTCGAACTCGGCACTGAAGGTCTGCTGATTCACGTAGATGCCCCAGCTCTCGCCGTTGATGACGACACGAAGCAGATTGGCTTGCAGGGCCGGGATGTAGTCCCGCGCCACGAGCAAGTAGAGCACCGAGCGCAGGTAGGTCGGATCCTCGTTCGAGTTCAATAAGTTGAGCGCCCGATGACCGAGCAGGTTTTGATCTCGCCAGGCATCCATCCGAATCGAGAAGGGTCGCTTGAGGCCGGCGGGCACTCCAGTGAAGGAGTTGTTGCCGCGAAAGCTCATGCCCACTTGCTCGTAGAGCCTCTTGTCCACGGTCAGGGTTGCGGGGACCAGCACGTCCGTGTGCCAGAAGGCGGCCAGGTCCTCCTCCCAGTTCTCGTGTTCGAAGTCGACGAAGATCGTGCGCAGGCTGTCGCCGTCGTAGAGGTCGACACTCTCTGGATAGATCTCGACCTCGTCCTTTCCGACCTTGGGTCCGGGCGACCCGGTCTGCACCGGCGAACGCCCGCGACGGAAGGGCGGGCGGAGTTCTGGATGGGCTTGGATGTATTCACGGGCGGGCTGGCGCTCGTCCTGATCGAGAACGCCATTGCCGTCCGCGTCGAAGCGCTCGAGAAGTTTGATGTCCTCCTCGGCGCCCTGAGCGAAGACCCGTCCGCTGGCCGGTTGCCCACCGCGGGGCGTCGGTTCCTGAGCACTTGCGTCTGTCGCCAAGGCGAGGCTCAGGAGGAGGGAGAGTTGGAGTGGGCTGGCCATCAGTTCTTCTTCTCACTCAGGACGGTCTCTGCCCAGAACTTCTTCTCGTGTTCGGCGCTTTGCTGGCTCGAGATGCCGTGGCCGGTCTTGGGGAAGAGTAAAAAGCGATGCTTCGTGCCCGCCGCCTCGAGTTGTTCGGCCAGCTCCCGCGCCTGCTCCACCGGGCAGTTCTTGTCATCCTCACCGTGCAGGATGAGGCTGGGAACCAGGATCGGTTCCTCGGCCAGAAGCGCTGAACGCGCGGCGAAGGCCTCTTCACTGCTGCCGGCTTCCTGCTCCACGTTGGCCTTCATGTCCCGATCCAGACGGTTGTCGCCGAAGAGCTCGTAGCGCGCGCCCAGGTCGTAGCTGCCAGCGCCCAGGATCACACCGGCGAGCTCTGTGTCCTTGGTGGCGACCATGGCGGCAACCATGGCCCCGCGGCTGTAGCCGTACAGGAGGACTCTGTCCTGTCGAACATTCGGCTGCTTGCGTAGAAAGGCGAGGGCTGTAGCCACCGCAGCCTGAGTGAAGGGTCCGCAGTAG
The DNA here is from genome assembly GCA_021776805.1 of Planctomycetota bacterium. GTDB lineage: Bacteria > Planctomycetota > UBA1135 > UBA1135 > UBA2386 > JAJFFD01. The sequence continues at coordinate 6,779 of JAJFFD010000062.1, read as the reverse complement.
TCTGGAGGACCGTCGCTCTTGCCGTAGCCCGGTTGGGAGACGGCGGCGGCGATCATGCCCGCGTCGACGGCGGGTTGTAAGTAGCCGCGGTCAACGTACTGACGGGCGCCTGGTTTGTCTTCGCCGGACTGGTGCCCGTGGATGTAGAGGATGGCGGGAAAGGGACCGTCGCCGTCCGGGGTGATCCAGAAAAGTTCGACTTGCTTGTCTTGGTCGTCTCGGTGGGGGAGGAGGCTAGTGCGCAGGCTTTGTTCCGTGCCAGGGGCAAGGATCAGGAAGTTCGGATCGGAGGGGTCGGGTTCTTGGGCGGGGATGTGCGTGCCGGCAAACAGGGTGAACACGCAGCAGCTGATCCTCCAATTCGCTTGCAATGACTTCACTTCAGACTCACCCCATTGCGAGTCATGTATGTGCCGAGGAGCTTACTGGTGCCCCCATCGTACAGAGTGAGTCCGCCTGCCTTCGGATGTTGTGCGCGGAAGTAGTCACGAACGGATCTGAGCCAGTTGTTCTGGTCAATCTTGGGTGTGGCGTAGAAGAGAGGGCCTAGGTACAGGTCGGGCCAGGAACTTTCGTGCTCGATGCGTAAGAGGAAGCCGTTCTCGATGAGGTTGTCTATGTGCGCTTTTCGGATGGCCTGGGTGGCAGGGTTCTTGTCAGGCTCGAGAGCTCTGTTCGAAGGCGCATTCAGAGCCACTGCCTGCGGTGTGCTTTCGCCAAGAGCTGCGCGGATCAGTGGAATGACGACGAAGAAAATACCGAGGAGAAGGATCCCCAGACCGAAGCGCCAGTCACGCGGGTCACCGCATTGTGGGCAGCGCGTCGCATGCTTGCTGATTTGCTTGTGACAGAGACGGCATTCGATGAGTTGAGTCATGGGTCTTCCCGCGTTCTTCCGTGAGTGAAGCTAGCTTAGGCACTCAGCACGGACTCCGGAAGCCAAGCAGGCACCTTTCCCCATCCCCTAACGCCCTTCATAGTCCCGCGCCTTCTCCGGCCTCCCCCAAGCGCGATACAAGTCAACCAGTCGGCTCGCGCAGGTACGCACATCTTCGTGCTCCGCGCCCCGCATCTCCCTTCCCGACTCGTAGGCTTGCAGCAGCTGGGTCTCCGCTTCCGCATAGCGCTCGAGACCCATGAGACTGCGACCGTAGGCCAGGCGGAAGGCGGGCATCTCCTTGCAGCCGCTCGGTAGAAGGCGCTCTGTATCCCGGATTACTGCCCCCAGGCTGCGGGCAGCCTCGGCGTAGCCGCCCAGCTCCAGAACCGCGCAGCCCTGCAGGTAGCGTCCCTTCAGATACTGGGTCCCGCGATCGCCATAGCCTGCACGCAAGACCTTAGGCAGATCGGCGGCAAGTTCGGCCGCTTCCTCGTAGCGTCCGGAGAACAACAATACTTCGGTCCGAGTCAGAGCCCAGAAGGAGGCCATGAAGTGTTCCGCGGAGATCTTGCCCTGCTGCTCCCGCTGAATCTCCTGCAGCTTGCGATCGGCGCTTGCCGGATCTCCGGACCGGGCTTCGATTCGTGCTGCGATGCAACGCAGGTACCAGAGCATGGGATGCTGGGCGCCAAAGCGTCGGGCCGTGCCATCGATGGTGGCGGTGATGTCGCGCAGTGCCTCGTCGTACTGGCCGAGATCTTCCATCCCCACGGCCAGTCGTAGGATCGACAGGAGGTGCATCGGATTGTTGGGGAAGTGGCGCGCCGTCAGAGTCCGCACAGTTTTTAGCCTGGCGATGCCGGCCTCGAAGCGACCCTGAGCGATGTCCATACAGGCGACCAGGTAGCGTCCCCAAAGGGTGGTTGGATGATTCTCGCCGAGGCTGCGTTGGCTGCGTTCGAGCAAGTCTTCGGCGAGACCTGCCGCTTCTTCCAATTCTCCGCAGAAGCTGAGCAGATTGGCGCAGAAGCGTTGGGCATCCAGGGCGAGTTCGTGATCGGGTCCGCCATAGCGAGCGTGGCCCGTAATGTTCGGGCGCACCAAATCTGCGGCCCGTTTCGGGTTGCCCTCGAGATAGATGGCAAAGGCGAGCAGGCTCACCGTGCGCATGAGCTCCGGGTCTTCGGCGCTCAAGATTTTCCGCTGAGTTTCCAATGCCTGGCTGAGTTGTTGTACCGCTTCCACGCCGCTGCCAAGACCGGCGAAGGTCCAGCCGAAGGTGCGGCGTACGCTGGCTTCGAGTTCCGGACGATCCGCGAAAGCTTCCCCGATGCGGGGGCCCGCCTGCTGCAGCATGTCGGCCACGGTCAGATCTGCGTAGCCCACTGGACCTGATACTTCTCGCCGCGTTTCCACCGCTCCGACCCGATAGGGCACCAGGGAAGTGAACATCTGCTCGTAGAAGTCAGCCACCGCGTGCTTGCTCTCCGCCTCGTCCTGCGCGCGCAGGAGTCCGAAGGTCGCGGTGGTCAGGCCGATGATCAAGGCAAGGACGACGATGGACCCGGTGAACACGGCCACCCGATTGCGTGCCACGAACTTGCGGCAGCGGTAGAGTTTGGAGGGTGGCCCAGCCTCGACCACCTCGTGTTGCAAGTGTCGCTCGATGTCTCGTGCAAACTCGACAGAAGTCTCGTAGCGGCGCGTGCGGTCCTTCTCCAGGGCCTTCATCACGATCCAGTCGAGATCGCCTCGTACTTGTTTGCTGAGTGCGCGCGGGTCGCTGCCGCGGCTACGAGCAATCTGGGTCGCCAAGCTGGAGTCTTTCGCATTCGTGCCCGCATGCATGAGAGACGACAGCCTGGTGCTCGGCTTCTGTGTCTCCGCCTCGCGAATCAGGCGATGGATCTCCAACATGCCGGCCTTGCGGAGCTTCTCGGGGGCGAGAGGTGTCGTGCCGGTGAGTAGTTCGTACAAAAGCACGCCCAGGGCATAGACATCGCTGCGGCTGTCGATGTCCAGTCCGCTCATCTCCGCCTGCTCCGGACTCATGTACTCGGGAGTGCCGATGAACTGGCGGAACTCGGTGAAGAGAGTCTTCTGGGTCAGCTCCACGTTTGTGGCCTTGGCGATGCCGAAGTCGATGACCTTGGGCACGGGCTTGCCGTCGTGCAGAGTGACCATCACGTTGCTCGGTTTGATATCCCGGTGGATGATGCCCTTCTGGTGGGCGTGCTGGATGGCCTGGCATACGGCGACAAAGAGCTGCAGCCGCTCTTCCGTGCTCGAGTGTTCCGTGTCGCAGTACTCGGTGATGGGCACACCCTTGACCAATTCCATGACGAAGTAGGGCCGGCCGGATTCGGTGCTGCCTGCGTCGAAGACCTTGGCGATGTTGGGGTGGTCCATGAGCGCCAGGGCCTGACGCTCCGCCTCGAAGCGGGCGATCACCTGCTTGGTGTCCATGCCCAGTTTGATGATCTTCAGGGCGACCTTGCGCTTGACCGGCTCCCTTTGCTCCGCCATGTAGACCACGCCGAAGCCACCTTCGCCGATCTGTTGCAGGAGTTGGTAGCGGTCGATGAGGCTGCCTGGAGATTCGTGCAGAGGAGTCTCGCTGAGGAATTGACTCGCGTCAGCTTCTGCACTCAGAAGTGCTATCACCCGATCGCGTAGGGCACTGTCTTTGCCGCAGGCGCCATCGATGAAGGCGCTGCGTTCCGCCGGCGAGTTCTTGCCGCGTGCCTGGTGGAAAATGCTCTCGATCTGGGTCTCTGACAGGCTCATCTGCGTCCTCCAGTATGGGGTTCAGGGGGACATGCGACCATTCGGCTGCGCAGGCATCAGGAAATGAGCAGAAACTAGCGAGTATCTGAGCGCATCGCGTCGAAGAGCCAGGCGCGTGCATAAGCCCAGTAGCGATCAGCACTCGCGGGCGAGATCTGGAGCAGGGCGGCGCACTCCTCCAGGGTCAAGCCGGCGAAGAAGCGCAGCTTTACCAGCTCGGCTTTGACCTGGTCGACCGCTGCGAACTTGCTCAGTGCTTCGTCCAGATCGAGGAGTTCGTCCGGGATGGAATGCAGGCTCAGGGCGGTGCTGCTGAGCTCGACCCGCTTGGCCGAGCCGCCGCGTTTCTGTCGGCCCTTGGCGCGGGCCCGGTCGATGAGTACGCGGCGCATGGCCTCGGCAGCGGCGCCAAAGAAGTGGGCGCGCCCCTCCCAGCCCGGATCCTCGTCGCCGACCAGACGGAGATAGGCTTCGTGGACGAGGGCGGTGGCTTGCAGGGTGTGGCCGGGGGCCTCGGCAGCGAGTCGTTGCTTGGCGAGGCTGCGCAGTTCGCTGTAGACGATGGGCAGGATCTCGGCAGCGGCGGATGGGTCGGCGCTGCCCTGGGTGATTGCGGAGAGGGTACGTTTGACCTCGTCCATGGGGGGATTGTAAGTACGGAGCCAGGACAAATAACAACCTATTGGCGCTTGGCGTTAATAGGTTGTTTCTTGTCCTGGCTCCGTACTCTTCAGAAGATTCGCAGCCCTTCTGTCGCTGAGAAGGTCCCAATGATCTCTGCGTCCTTCTCCCTATACAGCTGCAGGCGGACCATGTTCGGATCCTCGGCCGCGTAGTAATCAAAGACGGTCTGCAGCCACTTGCTTTGCGTTGTCTCGATTACTTGGTCAAAGCGCGTGCCAACCATGACCATGGGGTAGGGTGACCTATCCTCGATGTGATCGAGGAATTGGATTTCGAAGAGGAAGTCGTGGATCCACCGGAAGCGATTGGCTTGCAATTTCGGGAGGCTATTCAGATTGTCCGCGATCGAGCTTCGCTCAACCTTCTTGGGACCTAGCGCCTGAAAAATGGCCGATAAGGTCAACCCGCAGATGGGCCAGACTACGCAGACCATGAAGAGAGTGAGGAGGGTCAGCTGGATACCCATTCGCCGTGGCCTGCCGCAGAAGTAGCAGGCCCGACTCTCCTTGGCTATCCGCGCTCGACAACTGCGGCACTCGGTGGTTTTCGGATCCTTCGGGGCATCGTACTCCGGCTCTTCCATCTCTGTGGAACAGGATAGCCAGGGATGAAGCTGAGGGTAAGGCGTGGAGAGGATTCCTCAGTCCGCCTCGGGTGTTCGCTCACTGTCTAACGGAGCAGGGTCCGTACTTGCTCGATTTCTACCCTCGTCAATTCCTTGCCGCCTAGTTTGCTCATCCAGTTCCGAAGGCGCTCATTCATGCTGCGTGAATCGCTTGGGGCCTTAACTGGTTCTCGAGCTTCGCCATCCCTCTTCGCCCCGCGGATCTCCTGCCCGGGAGCGACGAAGGCTTCGGCTCGAATCGCTACACCAGCGATGTTGGAGACCTTGATGCCGCGCTTCGTGTACACAAGCCACTGGAAGTACGGCCGATCGCCGATCATGGCGGCGTCTTCGGGCATGGGCAGAGTCAGAGTGCCGAAGCCCGGCTTGTTGATGTCGTAGATCTCCACGTCAGTCTTGAAGATCCGAACCTCAGGACTGAGAAGAAGCTGCTTTCCATTTACGTCAACGACGTCTTCGGCCCCGCCCACATGGAGCACTGCGTCATAAGACTCGGCGACGGGTGTTCCTTCGCCCAGATGATCGAGGCGAATGGAGACCGAGAATCTGTCGTTGCCGATGTAGGCGCCCACCGCCATAGATCCATCTAGGTCACGAATCTCGCTGACGTCGTCGATGAACTCGCTCTGGCCATGCAGGTCTTGTGCTGCGTAGAAGGGAGCCTGCCACGAGCCGCCAACGCTTCGAGCTCCATAGACTGGACCCCAGGACAAGCCTGGTGAGGGGATCGTCAGCGTAGCGAGCCCTTCCGTCGACGTAGTGCCTCGCACGATCACCGCCTGCTCGCCGTCGACGTCCGCAACTAGTTCGACAAGCTTGTTGGGTGGGCCGTGGATCTGCACCGAGCTTTGCCCGACAGCCAATCCATCTTCCTGCAGGTTGGCGTTGAGGCCATCCGGCAAGTGGTTCTCGATGATCAAGTTGCCAGCATGGCTGGCGATGATCGTGCTGCGCCCCTCTCTGTGAGGGACTCCGCGCGATCGAAAGGTCTCCACATGCAGTTCGTAGTCACCGACTGGGCTAGTACTGGCCCGCAACTGGTAGAGGAGGGCATAGGCAAGGACGGAAACCTGTTCCCTGCCGACCAATGGAGCCCAGCTCATGGGTAGCGGCCGACCTGACTCGTAGGGAGCGGTGAAGATCTGGGCGCCGATCCCATCCAGAAGGAAGAGTTGTTTGCTCTCTCTCGAGAACGCGATTCCAAGAAAGTCCGCCTCTGGGTCCGTGTAGGTGCTGGTGACTTCCCAGCCTTCAGACTCACTCTTGGATAGAAGCTGCACGATGCCGGCAGCGGCCTTGTCGAGTCCGGCAATTACGATGCTGTCTTCATCGATGAGCTCAGCTTGGCCTGCAATGTGAACGGAGACTGGTACCGAGTGCCGGGTCTGTTCTCCTCTGAGCTCCCGAATCTTCAACTCGCTGGCGTTGACAACCAGCCTCACTCGCAGTGCTGCGTTTTCTAGCCTGATGACTCGTCCGATGCGACGCTCCTGGGCGGGAAGTCCGGCGAAGAGAATCATCAGGCTGGCCACTGGAATTAGGCGGGAGCTGCACATGCGCTGATAGGCGAACGTCTGATGGGCCTTTGCGTTCATTGTGACGGCACGGATCCTGGCTCCGTACTTCTGGTCAGGATGCCGGCGGCGCCAGCTCCAGCGCCGCCTTCTGAATCCGCCAATTCGGCAAGAACTTATCCATCAGCCCACGAAAGCGCGGTCCATGCCCGCGCTCGAGAAGATGCGCCAGCTCGTGCACCAGCACGTATTCCATGTGTTCCGGCGGCCGCTTCGCCAACTCGAGATT
>JAJFFD010000061.1 GCA_021776805.1 Planctomycetota bacterium | reverse complement strand
CCAAGCCCGCGAGCCTGGCCCTGGCCTGGGCAGCGCAGCAGGCAGGTGTGAGCTCCGCGATCATGGGAGCGAGCTCTGTGAAGCAGCTGGAGGAAAACTTGCTGGCGGCAGATCTGCACATTCCTGCCGAGGTGAATCAGGAATTGGACCAGCTCTTCCCGCCTCAGCGGCAGGGTAGTCTCAAGCGCATGCTGCGTCGCATGCTGGGCAGGACATGAGGTTACGATGATCACTCTATTCAGCAGCACTGGTTGCCCATACGCACACCGCACGCGGGCCCTGCTAGAACACCTGGGGCAAGACTATGTGAGCCGGGAGGTGGACCTGGATAACCGGGATCCGGAGCTCCTGAAGCTCTCACCGACCGGCAAGGTGCCCTTTCTCTTGGATGGTGAGTACAAGCTCTTCGAGTCCGCGCTCATCAATGACTATCTGACAGAGAAGCATGGTTTCGACGCTGCCTACGCCGGAGATCTCGAATTGCGTATGCAGCAGAAGCTGATCATGCGGCAATGGGATTCGGCGGTGTTGCCCGCCTTCTATCGCAGTCTCGGGAATCCCGAGTACCTGGATGCGGAGGTGACGGATGCTATCCGTCGCGAGCTGACCTACATGGCTGAGGTCGTGGAGCGAAGCGGTGATGAAAATGCTGCTTTGCCGAGCCTGCACTTCGGCACTCACTGGGCCAGGATCGACTGGCTGCGGGAATTCTCCGGCCTGGCTTCGCTCGTTGATGAGCAGCCGATCTTGCGCGAATGGTTGGATAGGGCCGCTCGTCTGCCTGCCCTGCAGAAAACACTTCCGGACCGGGAAGAGACCATTGCACGCTACCGGAGGCGCTTCGCCGCCAGCTCCTGAGCAGGAGCCGCTTCGAATCGCCCTTGGTGTCGGAATAATGGTCAATGGGTAGGTCAAGGAGTCGAGTCGAAAGACCCGATTCCTCTCCCAGTGGCTACCTCTGAATCGGATAAGGGAAACCGAGACATCCCACGACTACGTCGCTTCTTCAGGCGAAGGCGCTACATCGTCGATCGTGATCTGCAGTTCGGTCTGATCCGGGCGCATCTCATCCTCTTTGGCAGCGCGCTGGGATTCCTTGCCGCTGGCATTTTTGCTCCTTTGGTGACCGAGCTCAATGCGACTGCTCGCCCGGAACAGGAGATGCTCACTGCCGCGAGCATGATGCTCTACATGCATGAGCGTCTCTGGCTGCTCTTTGCCTTGACCTCGATCTTCTTGATGCTTGGCCTGCTGCGCCTATCGCACAAGATCGCTGGCCCCCTGTACCGATTCCGAGTGGTAGTCAGCCAGGCCAAGGCTGGGGTGCCGCCCGGTGACATCCGCCTTCGCCGTGGTGATTTCCTGCACAAGGAAGCCGAGCAACTGAGCTCGCTCATAGGCGACATGACCCAGCATGCGGATCTTCTTCGGAAAACTGGTGAAGGCTTGAAGTCCATTGAGTCCAGGCTCTGCAGTCTGCCTGGTCTGCCTAGTCGGGATCGCGAAGAACTCCTGCATGAACTCCTGCGGATGCAAAACGATCTACAGGATGCGGGGGAGTGGCGAGTCGATGTCTGAGCAGCCGCTTGTGCACAGCTCACGTTCGGGCTTTACGCTGCTCGAGTTGATGATCGCCGTCACGATCATCGCCACCATCGCCACGGTCGCCATCCCCAACTACATCTCCTCCCTACGTACTGCGCGCATCGTCAAGGCGAAGGCGACCATCCGCGAGTTACAGCAGGAGGTGGAGTTGTACCGTACGCGCTATGGCGCCTTGCCGCCGACGCTGGCAGCGGTTGGCCGTAGTCAGTTGCTCGATCCCTGGGGCAATCCATACGTCTTCTTGCCCTATCAGCTGATCTCCTATGTGGGGGCTCCTGCCCCTGATCCGACAGCGTCGATACCACCGCCCTTCCTCGATCCGGAGGACCCTACGCCGGTAGTTCCCAATGCGGAAACTGCACCTCTTGGATCTCTGCCGGTGGCACCGCCCGACTATACGGCGCAAATGCGACGGGATAGGAACATGCTGCCGCTCAACTCGGACTTCGATCTCTTCAGTCTTGGGCCGGATCATCAGTCAGAACCCGCGATCACAGCAGCAGTGAGCCTGGACGACGTCATCCGCGCGGACGACGGTAGCTACATCGGAGTGGCTCGGCATTACTGATGGACAGACTGCGCGGCAACTACAAGATCCTCGCCAGTCGCCTCGGGCGACGCTTGTTGGTGCGCGTACTGCTCTGTGCTGTCCTCCCTCTCGCGGTGTTGGCCTGGATTGGTCAAGACGAGTCCTATCAGCGTATGGAGAGACAGGGACAGATGGACCTGGATCGGGAAGCGAGGATGACCGCGCTGACTCTGTACGATCGACTGCTATTTGTGCAGGCGGACCTGCAGGATCTGGTCAATACCGCTGGAAGCCTGGCAGAGGATGTGGCGGTTGGAGTGGAGCGCCGTCGCGGTCACCTGGCGACGCGCTTTGATCGGATCTGGGTTCAAGATGGGCAGCAGCCCTGGATCTTGTTAGGAGATCGCAGCCAGACCCCGCCTGTTCTCGAAACCCTCGAGGAGCTCAATCTTCGCAACCGTGGGGCGGCCATCAAGATGGTTGCGGGTCAGCGATGGCCGGCAGTCTGGCTGGGGGTGCGAGGGCTGAAGCGAAGCCAGGAAGTCATTTGGGGGCAGCTCAATCCTCAGTACCTCTGGTCGGATGCTCTGGTGAGTGAGGGTGTCAATCTGCTGGTTCTTGGCCCGAAGGAGAAGGTCCTCTTTGATACGCTGGGGCCTCGCATGGCTAGCGAGCTCAGAGACCATCTGCAGCGGCTGCCTGGCGAACGATTCTTCGAGTGGGAGAAGGCCGAAGAGAAGTTCATGGGGGTCCGTCGCCGGGCACTGGTGCGGCAGAGATTCGGACAGAACTGGGAGGTCGTCGTCAGCCGAGAACGCGACTATTGGTTCGCAGAGATCTCTCACCTTCGAGATCGGAGCATTCTGTTGGGCTTTCTCGCGGTTCTCCTAGTGGTCTTGGTCACATCCGAACAGATGCGGCGCACCCTCGTGCCTATCAGGAACCTACAGCAAGCCATCGCTGCAGTTGAGGAGCAGCGCTACGATGAGACTCTCGAGTTGCACAGCGGCGATGAGTTTCAGGAGCTGGGGAGCGCTTTCAACAGAATGACCGAGCAGTTGGCGAAGATCACCGCTGAACGGGATCAGGTAGAGGCCAGCCTGGTCGAGTCTCGCGATCGGGCGATCACTGCTGCAAAGCTAGAGACTGAGTTTCTGGCGAACGTCAGCCATGAGCTGCGCACGCCGATGACCTCGATCCGATCCTTTGCGGAGATCCTCCGCGAGTATGCCGACGAGGACCCGCAGAGTCGGCAGGAGTTCCTGGACATCATCGTTACCGAGTCGGAGCGCCTGACTCGACTCATCGAACAGATCCTCAATTTCAGCAAGATGCAATCGGGAACCGAGCGATGGGACTTTGAAGCCATAGCTTTGGATGAGAGCCTGCGGGGAGTTTGCAAGGGCCTCGAACCGGTGGCTTCGGAGCGCCGCATCAAGATCAAGACGGACGCGATCGAAGTTCTCCCTGCGACGGCAGGCGACGATGATCGCCTGCGTCAGGTGTGGATCAACCTGCTATCCAACGCGATCAAATTCAGCCCCGATGGGCTCGAGGTTGCGGCAAAGGCATGGACTGATGAAGGCTTCATCATCGTTGAGATTCAAGATCACGGACCGGGTATCCACGCTGATGACCAGGAGATCATCTTTGAGCGCTTCAGGCAGGCTTGCACCGACATCCTCACGGACAAGCCCGGTGGCGCTGGTTTGGGCTTGGCCATCGCCAGTGCTATTGTCCGTCGACACCTAGGCACCATCGAGGTATCAAGCCGGCCAGGTAAGGGGGCGACCTTCCGGGTGCGTCTACCGGTAGTGAACGTCGCTACGTTGGAGGCGGGATTCGAAGCGACGCATCCGGTTCTGCTGGGTTCTGACGACTAGGTCTGGAGACCCTTTGTGGTCTCCAGAAGGTTCTCGACCTTGCTGTGCTTAGCCTCGGTTGCCGGATTCATCTACAGCCTCCCAAGTCTCGTGATACCGCCAGGAGAGAATCGCAGCCTTGCTGATGACCGAATGGAATGCTAGCCAGAGGGGGCCGGCAAAACCAGGATCCGCCGTGATGCTCGCCGCCGCATGTCCGGGTAGTCTTTGGGTGTGACCCTTCCCATGTGCAGTCATCGTGGACCGCGCTTCGCAAAGCTCCTCATCGCCTGCGTTTGTTTGGGGCCGCTTCTCAACAGCTGCTTTTCCATGGCCATTACTGCGCATCCAGTGCAGGTGACCTCACGAGAAGGTGATCGGGTGCTGGTCCTCAAAGCATGGGTGGCGGATCAGTGGCTACGTCCGCGCGGCGGTCTACTGTCAGCCCTGGTTTTCTATCCTTACAACTTGCTGGTCAGTCTTGGCTACGCAGTCTCGGCGCCCTTCGATGCGGACTACGACATTCGCCTCGGCCCAATCGGCGCTGTGCTTGGAGTCGGCATACCTGGCTTTACCTTGATTCCGGCGCTGGATCCTTTGCCTGAGTTCCAAGGCACCTGGGTCGTCGATCCCAGCACCATGCAGCGCTTGGTTGATGCATCTACTGAGGGCCAGTGGAGTTTGAATCGAGCCCTGCGTGCTACAGAGATCTGGTCCGAGTACTGGTGGTATGTGGAGATCCGCGGGATACGTGATCGAAGCGATGGCGAAAACGCGGAGCTGCTGCGCGACCAGGAGCGGTCGCATTGGTTCGTGCACTTCGATCCGAGTGGGGGAAAGTTGCCCCTGCTTCAGAGGCTCTGAAGTATGCGTAGGTAGCTCGCATAGCGTGCCTGGGCGAGAGCGCCAGAGTTCGCCGCCTGCCTGACTCCGCAGTCCGGTTCAGAGGAGTGCAGGCAATTGCTGAAACGGCACTGGCGAGCATGCGCGGCCAGATCTGGGAAATGCTGCCAGAGATCCCCAGCCTCGATATCCCAGAGCCCAAAGCTACGCAGCCCGGGGGTGTCGATGATGCTGCCGCCGCCTGGTAATGGCCGCAGGCTCGAGCTGCTTGTGGTATGGCGACCCTTGCCGTCGAAGGCCCGTCCATGGTTGGTTTTGCGTCCGCCACGTGGATCGATCGCGTTCAAGAGGCTGGACTTGCCCACCCCGGAGTGCCCCAGGAAGACAGAGGTCCGGCCGCTGGTCAGGGATGACAGTTCCGAGATGCCCTGCCCATTGTGGACGGAGCAGAGCAGGATCTTCGTGCTTAGCGCGCGGTAGGGGAAGAGCAGTTCTTCGAGGGCCTGGGATTCCTCAGCCGTCTGCACAAGGTCGAGTTTGTTGATGCAGATCAGTGCTTCGACGCCACTTCTATCGAGGGCTATGAGGAAGCGATCGATCAAGCCTGGGCGAACGCCGGGTTCCTTGGCCGCAGTGACGATTACCGCGAGATCAATATTGGCCACCAGCGCCCGTTCTCGACTTGGACTCGCCGGGTCGGGGCGAGAGATACATGTCTGCCGTTGCAGGACCTGTTGGATTCGGGCTTGCCCACCAACCAAGTCGAAGAGCACCCGATCGCCAACCGCGATGCTGCTCTGTTGTTTGATGATGATCTCAGTGGAGAGGCGTGCACTGATTTGCTGCCCCTCTGCCGCAATTACTGCACGCCCGCTACTGAGCCCGACTACCAAGGCTTCCGTCAGATTCTCGCTGCTTGCTGCCTTGGGAGTACGGGCAGGCTTGCCCAGTTCCTGGTTCCGGATGTTCTTCTGCGGCTCTTGCGCTGCTTCGTCATCTTCTGCGTCCGCCCAGTTCCGCCGTCGGGGGGGCTTCGCTCGTCGTTCACTCTTCCGGATTCGTGCTGACTGCTTGCGTTCTTTTTGCTCCTCGTAGTCGAGGGCCTTCTCTTGTCCGCGCAGGAAGCGCTTGAGCATCGCTGCCTTCTTCTTCTCGTCCATTTTCTCGCTCGCTGTGACCTTGTGCCTGGGGATCAGGCCGGATAGCGAGCGCTCGGTACGGACCGGGGGCTGGCGCTATCGGGCCTACGAGGTTCTCCGCCCCGGTTCCCTGCAGCCATGCCCCGACGGGGCAGGTCGCGCTAGATCAGGACGGAGGCGAGCCGGGCGATGTTCATCACTGCGATTGCCTCCTGGAAGAAAGTGAAGAGAGCGGGATTCTAGGTTCGGCCTTGGCTCTGGGCAAGTCGGCTGGGCAGGGAGCCCGACTAGCGATCGCGACGGAGCATGGCGGCAACGGCGACGCGGGCCTCGTCCAGGATTTCCTCGGGCTGTTCTCCGGCGAGCACATCGATGGCGGCCTGTATCTCTTCCGGTTTCGCTCCCAAGTGCAGAGCGCCTCGGGCATGACTCTTGAGCTGGTTGGGGCAGCGCATGGCGCTGAGAGCTGCGACTGCCAAGAGCTCACGCTCCCGTGCTGGCAGCTGCGGGCGACTGAGAACCCGACCGTAGGCATGCTCGATGATCCAGCTGCGATAACCGGGAAGGATTGCATCCAGGCTATCGAGAACCGGCTCAGCCTGGGCGGCGTAGATTTGGCGAAAGAGTTCGAGTCCACGTTCGGCATGGCCGTCTCGATCCGCTTCACTGGCTTCCGCAGGGACGGTGATGCCTGCATTCTTCAAGGCGATACCGAAGCAGCGCAGTCCCTCGATGGCGCGCGGAATCCCCCCGATGAGATGGGCCATCCTGGCGACCTCTGCCAAACTCTGCGCCGAGACTCCCCCTGCCAGCGCCTCCTCATAGAGCTGTTGAATGCGCGTGACTTGTCCGCTGACCGTGGCGGCGAGTAGCAGGCAACCAGCGCTCACCTGCAAGCTCAGACCACTCTGCTCAGCTTTGGCTTCGAGACTCATGTTCAGCATGTTCTTCTCGAAGAGGAACATAGCGTCCCTGCCTACCAGCAAGCAAAGCTGCTACATGCTAGATGGTGAGTTTGGGCAGAGTGAACGAGGGAGCTCAGGCAGCTTCTTCCTGAGGTCTTCCGGCATCTCGCCATAGATCTGCCGGATCTCGCTGAGAACTCCTTCCAGAAGCTCTTCCACGCTGCTCGGACTCTCTTCTGTGAGGCGGAGGACCGTCGTAATTCGTTCGATGAGCCGGCGGAGGTCCACTTGCTCCTCTCCTCGCCCATGAAACTTGGCCTGATTGTGCACGACCCAGCAACGGAGCAAGAAGCTATTGAGTTGCTCTCGCGGCATCCTGATCCCTCCTCCTCATACTGCCCTGCGATAAAGATCCCGACCCGAGCAGAATGCCCGGGCCGGGAATGACAGACACACATCTCGCATTTCTAACAAGCCCTTCTTCGGCACTGCGCGGACCTCGCTTGTCATCTTTGAACCCACCGTGGCATGGTTCGAAGGGGCTCGGACATCCGTGATTGCCAGGACTGTTGACGAAGCAGACAGGTTGCGGGACAGAAGCCAGGATCGAATTGAGAGCCCTCCGAAATCCGAATCCTCAGACTCCTGGATCTCGCTGAGTCGCTGTGTTCCTGTTCACCGCGGGGCTGGCAAAAAAATGGCCTAGTTTTCGAATTCGGACGCCTTTCCAGCCTTTGGACCAAGATCGCCTATGATGACAGGCGCTTCTCCCTCGTTTGTTCTGGCTTCCTCGAAGCCGGAGGTAGCCATGAATGAAAGCAAATGCGTATCCCTCTATTGGGACGTGTTCCGCTTCGGATTTGCCATCCAGCTCATAGAGATCGTTGGATTGCTCGTCGTTGAAAACACCATGGACTGGCCCATTGTGCATGAGGATGTGGCCCGCGTGCGGCCCGACGCCGTCATGTATGTCAAACCAGTGGCGTTTCTCATCCTAAGCATCATCTTCTGGCTGCGCTTCGCGGTCGTTCTGCAGAACATCCGCAATGAAGCGATTCGGCAGTCCGGAGAGGGTGGCGCAGCCGGCGATTTCCTCGGTCGCATTGGCCTCGGCGGGATCAACTGGATGTTCACGGGCTTCGCCCTGTTCACGGCCTGGCATGCGATCTTTGACGACCAACGCACATCG
>JAJFFD010000007.1 GCA_021776805.1 Planctomycetota bacterium | reverse complement strand
GATTCCAACAGCTCCTTCGTCGCCCGGATGCCCGCATCCTCGTCCAGGCGCGAACCCTCGTATTCGATCCCGACATAGCCGCGATATCCCGCGTCGATGACGATGCCCATCATCCGCAAGTAGTCGATCGTGGTCTCCTTGCCATCAGCATCGAAGTCGTAGCTCTTGGCGCTTACCGCCTTCGCGTAGGGCATCAACTCGGCAACCCCCACATACTTGTCGTAGACCTCGCCTGCCTTGATACGGAAGTTGCCGAAGTCAGGCAGGCTGCCGCATGCGGGATGATCCACCAGTTTCATAACGCCGGCGAGCCAGTTGCCATTGGAAGAGAGACCGCCGTGATTCTCGACGATGACCGAGATCTCGAGGTCCTGCGCAAACTCGCTAAGTCGGCGCAAACCATCTGCCGCCAACTTCTGCTGCTCCTCAGGGCTACCCTTGCTCTGGGCATTGACGCGGATCGCATGACAGCCGAGAAAACGGGCCGCCTCCACCCAGCGATGGTGATTGACCACCGCCTTTTCACGGGCAGCTTCGTCCGGATCACCGAGAGCGCCCTCCCCATCACACATGATGAGCAGGCTCTTGACCCCCTCGCCCTCGGCGCGGGTCTTCATGTCCTTCAAGTAGTCCTCGTCCCGCGCCTTGTCCTTGAAGAAGGCGTTCACGTACTCGATGGCGTCGATGTCGAAGCCGCGTGCAGTGGCCGCAAAATCGAGAGGGTCAAGCCTGGGCTCGGCCCTCCCCTGCAAGCGCTTGTGCAAGGACCACTGGGCAAGTGAGATTCGGTAGAGGGGTTCCTCAGCCTGGGCAGCGCAGGCGCTGGAACCAAGAAAGGCAAAGCTGGTCGTAGCAACCGCGGTCCTGCTGAGGAATTCGCGACGGTCGAGGGAGCTGTGCATGCCGGGAGCTTACTTGGCAAAGCCGATGCGATCGATCATGACAACACCCTTCTCCGAAAGGTCGAAGCGGAGACGGATGCTCGCCAGCTGGGCCGGATCGAAGTTGGTGTCGGCAGCAGCAAAGTCCTGCAGGGGAATCTCGATGGTCTGCAGGACAGGTTCGTTGGTGCTGTAGCGACCCTCCAGCTGCTCGAGACGAGTGACCTTGGTCTTGAGGACTGGCGGCAGATTGCCGAAGCGACTCAATGGCAGAGCCACCTTGACGCCGGTCTTGGACTCGAGCTCCAGATGAAGGTCAAGGAGCACAACAGGCTCGTCCTTGTCCTCTTCTTCGTCCTCTTCAGAGTCTTCCTCTTCGGCAGCCTCTTCAGCTGGCTCCTGGTTCTCAGTGGAATTCTCGTTCTTGTTCTCGCTCTCGTCCTCGTCCTCGTCTGGCTTGGGCGGCTCCTTCTTGGAGGTGGTGATCTGCAGAACCAGCTTGCTGCTGGCATCCAGGGACCAATCCTCAGGGAGTTCTGCTGGGAGAGTGATCGCGTAACTGGCGATCGGATTGGGCTCTGTGGCGGGCTCGGCAGAAGCTTCGACAACGGAAGTTTCATCTCCGCCTTCTTCTTCCGTCTCTTCGGGGGGGCGCCAGCCCAGATGCACACCATTGTTCATGCGCGATCCACCGCCGCGCATGGGGATGTCGCCCTCCTTCCAAAGAGCCAGATTCTCGCCGGACATACTGCCACCGGCGAGGCTGGTGGTCGTTACGTCGATGTCCTCCTCAAAATCGCTCAGAAGACGGAAGCTGGGGTCCTCGAAACGCGTGACGTAATAAGTGGCAGGCAAGCGGTCGGCAATTGCCCGATGGTCGCGGAACATCTCGACGTATTCCCGGCGATCGCGGAGGGTAGCCTCGAAGAAGGCAAGGAAGTAGATCTCCGCCACCTTGCGCTGGTCTTCTGCGGGCATGAGGGCGGCGCGATTGAGGAACCATGAGCGTGGCGGGCCGGTATCCGTATCACCCCAGACCTGGTTCCACTGACCGTGATTGGCGCGGTAGACGTAGAGGCTCGACTTGAACCATGGGCCAGGCTCGGTGAACTCCACGCGCTCATACTGCCGGTCGCCAACAAAGCGAGACACATCCGCATCGTGCGCACCGTGGATGGTGAAGTAGCTGATGTTCTTCAGGGGTGTGTACTTGGTGGCCGGCTTGTACTGACCGTCCGAAGGCGCGATCGCGATGATGCTGCGGATGTTGAAGTTGAAGTCGAACTTCACCTTGGCGTCATCGGGGTAGTGGCTCAGGCGGTTGAAGGCGGCAGCATGTCCCACCGCCTCGCCACCGCGGGAGTGACCAATCAGGCCGATGCGCTGCATGTCCACCTTGCCGGTGAAGGGATTGCCTTCGCTGCCATTCCAGTCGCGGAAGAGCTCCAGGTGCTTGAGCAGCATCCAGCCGCGGGCATCGTTCTCACTGGGCACGCCACCGAGAAAGGAGCCGTTCAGGAAGTTCTCATCGACCGATACCAGGATGTATCCATGGCTCCCGAGATGCTGACCCAGGTACTCGTAGCCCGGGTCGGAGAAATCAGCCATGTTGTGATTGCCATGCACCACGAGAACCAGGGGAAATGGTCCTTCACCCTGGGGCATCCAGACGCGGCCGTTGCGCGGAAACTTGTTGACGCCGAATCCCCAGAAGCGCTTACGCAGGGACTTGGTCCAACCACTGAGCTTGGCAAAGGGCTTGGCGTTGACTGGCTCGGTCTTGATCTTCACGGCCTCGGCAAACTCTGGGCGTCGTTGGTCATCACCGCTGCCATAGGTGAAGTTTGCGACGGTGAAGACTCCCTTGGAGTCCAGCTCCATGGGGAGCTGCAGGGCGGGCACTGGCTGGGCGCCGGCGGCGAGGCTGGGCTCGACGATATGCTCCGCGTCGCCGCGTTCGAAACCGAGCAGATAGACGCCGCCGCCGAGTGACACCAGGGCCAAGAGCCCAGCTACATAGGTGCTGAACTTCTTGAATCCACCCGACTGACCGAAATCCTTGCTGGTCCAAACGGCCAGGGCACCGAAGCCAAAGAAGACCGTGCCCATGACAATGAGGGCGGCGATTGCTGCCAGGTCTTGGGAGAAGCTGAAGTAGTCCAGGATGAAGAACATCGCCAAGAGGGCAGCGAAACCGACCAGGCCAAAGCTGCGGCTCAGCAGGTACAAAAGCCCTCGGGAAAGGGGGACCACGAGGATTGCGATGAGCAGCACGAGGAGGGCGACGCCCACGCCCAAGCCGATATCGATGAGCGCTCCCTCACCTGAACGAATGAAGTAGCCGACAAACCCTCCATAGCTGGCGAGCGCGAGAGCTCCACCCCAGGCCATTCCCTTCTTGGTGCGTGGCGCCGGCTCCATCCGCTTGCAGACCGAAATCGGCCAGGAGAATAGACGGCGGAAGAATCCTGGCTTGCGGGGATTGGTGTCGCTGCGTGACTCGCTCATGAGGACCCTCTAAGTGGAGACGAAGGCGGCGTTGCGCCCGCTGCCGAGATGTATTGGCAGAACAAGCGGCACAGTGGGCAGTGAGCAATCATCCAGCAGCTGGGCCAATTCTTCCAGCCCGCGCCAGGGAGCTGCGGATCGGTGAGCCGCTGCCGGCCCCTAATCGGCGAGAGCAGTTGGGTTCCAAGAACTGACCCGCGCACCGTTGTCATAGATATCGAGGACACCCAGCCCGCCGTATGGGAGGTTCAGGCATACGGCTCGACTGAGGCGCATGCCCAGCATGGCCGCGCTGAACCCGGTGAGCATGGCCCCTGAAGTAACCAGCACTGCGGTCTTGCCGAGGAGATCCACCCGATGCAGGTTCCACCATTCGAGGAATCTCTCCACCGCCTGCCCCAGGCTCTCACCCTCTGGCGCGGTGATCTCTCCGAAATCGGCGAAGAACTCACGCACCCGGTCCGGCTCCTCGAGTGCGAGATCCTCCCAGCGCTTTCCCTGCCAGCGCCCGAGCTCCTGGTCCTTGAGCAGGGTCTCGGCCTGGGCATCCAATCCCTTGGCCGCTGCGATCGCCGCCGCCGCGTCACGACAATGTAACTGGTCCGCAGCAAAGAGCGCGTCGACCTCGAGCTGCGCGAACAATTTCAGCCACTCGACGAGGGTCGCCTTACCCCGGCGGCTGAAGCTGGCATCGCCGGAACCGAGGGCGAGGGCAGCATGCTGCTCGCTCAGCTCCGGATGGCGGAGGAGAAATAGACGGCAATAGTCGGTGACATCGGAGAGCACCGCCAAAGCCTCCCGATCCCCCCCC
>JAJFFD010000060.1 GCA_021776805.1 Planctomycetota bacterium | reverse complement strand
AAGCAGCAGAGCATCGCCAGAATCTTGATGCCTGAGCTATCACGAGAGAGAGGCAGCCAATCAGGTGGATTCGGTGGTTGAAAGGGAGGTTGCCGGTAGTCCCGGCCGACGGTGGCCATCGGCATATCCACCTGGCCCTTCCTGCGCAGCTAGGACGAAGACCCGAATTCTGGGCTGAATCTCAGATTCCGAGATGGGCGCCCGCTCGTTCTCCTGCCGATTTGGGCCGTCATTCCGGGGGAGAACCGGCCGCGGCGGCTGCGGCTTACCCATGCAATCGAGATATCCGTATTTGCCGCGGTCTACTCGCTGGTCGTATGGTGGTTGCTCGCGGGTCGTAGCTGACTCTCTTCAGCCCGCGCCCAGCTTGATGGCCAAGCTCCTCTTCCCCCTCCTCCCTGCCTGCCTCGCCTTTGGCCCGATCTTCATCGTGATCGGACTGCAGCCGGATGCTATGCGCTGGTTTGCTTATTTCGGCGCCGCCATGACCTCGGTCGGCCTGCTGGTTCTCTTCGCCTTGATTGGCCGGAATGCGCAGGTCTTGCACCAGGTCTGTGGACGGGTGATGGCTGAGGAAGAGGACAAGAACAACCCTTAGCTCTCTAGGAGACACGAATGCGACCGACCCTCGCTGAATTCTTTGGCACCTTCTGGCTGGTACTTGGCGGCTGCGGCAGCGCCGTCTTGGCGGCGGCTTTTCCCGATGTGGGGATTGGCCTGCTCGGCGTGTCCTTCGCCTTTGGGCTGACGGTTCTGACCATGGCCTACGCCATCGGTCATATCTCCGGATGCCATTTGAATCCGGCGGTGACCATCGGGCTCTGTGTCAGTGGCCGCTTCCCCTCCAGTCAGGTCTTGAGTTACATCGTCGCTCAGGTCTTGGGTGCGGTGGTTGCTGGTGGCGTTCTCTACCTGATCGCCAGCGGCAAGGCGGGCTTTGATCTCGCCGGTGGCTTCGCCTCCAATGGCTACGGCGAACATTCTCCTGGTCAATACACCCTGCTCGCAGCTCTGGTCTGCGAAGTGGTCATGACCATGATGTTTCTGATCATCATTCTGGGCGCCACGGACAAGCGGGCGCCGGAGGGTTTCGCGCCGATCGCCATCGGTCTGGGTCTGACGCTGATCCATCTGATCAGCATCCCGGTGACCAACACCTCGGTGAATCCGGCGCGTAGCACTGGCGTCGCCGTCTACGTCGGTGACTGGGCCATCGGTCAGCTCTGGCTCTTCTGGGTGGCGCCGATCATCGGGGGGATTCTGGGCGCGGTGGTGTATCGAGTAATCGCTGGGGAGAAGCGCTAGCAGGACCGAAGCATGGCTGACAGTGGCTTTCAACTGCAGGGCTCGGGTCCGGAGGCCTATGAGCGCTACATGGTGCCGGTTCACTGTGATGCTCTGGCCGAGGATCTGGTGGAGCGGATGCAGATCCGGCCAGGCGAAGCGGTCCTGGATGTCGCTTCCGGCACTGGGGTCGTCACCCGCAGCGCCGCTCGGCGGGTAGGTACCCTTGGCCGGGTGCTGGGAATCGAACTCAACCCGGCCATGATCGAAGTGGCGCGCAAGGCCGCTGCCTTCTTCGATCAGGTTGAATTCAGGGCGGGCAGCGCCCTGGAGTTGCCGGTGGAGGACCGTCAGTTCGACGCGGTGCTCTGCCAGCAGGCGATCATGTTCATCCCTGATCGGGAGCTGGCCATTCGCGAGATGTTTCGAGCGCTCAAGCCAGGGGGAAGAGTCGGTCTCAATGTCTTTCGCAGTTTGGAGCACATTCCTGCCTTCGTCTGCCTTGTAGAGGCATTGGCGAAGCATGCGAGTCCCAGTGCCGCCGAGTTCATGCGTGCACCCTTCGTGATGGAGAGCCTGGCACAGATGCGTGCACTCTTCGAGCAGGCGGGCTTTTCAAACATCGAGGC
Organism: Planctomycetota bacterium; assembly: GCA_021776805.1. GTDB lineage: Bacteria > Planctomycetota > UBA1135 > UBA1135 > UBA2386 > JAJFFD01. The sequence continues at coordinate 17,708 of JAJFFD010000060.1, read as the reverse complement.
CCTGATTCGCGTCGGTGAGCAACGCTACCCTTCCGTCGAACACTTCGTTCGCTACGAGACTCTCAACATCCCGGATCCAGAGATCCAAAGCGAAGCGCTGCAGCAGGCGCTCACTCGTGAGATGGAACTCCTCTGCCAGGGCCAAGTCGATGATCGGGGTGTGATCTTTCCAGTCCAGCAGTTTGTGGTGACCGCAGAGCGATGAACATTTCCGACATATCCCCCAGCCTCTCCTACGACGATGCTCCCGCTGCCATCGAATGGCTCTGTGAGGCCTTTGGCTTTACCAAGCGACTCATCGTGCCAGGCGAGGCGGGCATCATCCGCCATTCCGAACTCAGCCTGGGCAACGCGGCGATCATGGTGAGCTCGGCCCGACCAGCGGAGGGTCGGCTGAGCCCGCGCAGTCTGACAGGCTTGAATCAGGCCCTCGCTGTCCGCGTCGATGATCCGGATGCCCACTTCCTTCTGGCGAAGGCGGCCGGTGCCGAGATTGTGGCCGAACCACAGAATGAAGAATTCGGTGCCCGCGGCTACATGGCCAAGGATCTGGAGGGGCACCAGTGGTACTTCGGCACCTACCTGCCGGGGACCTTTTGGGACAAGGAAGCATCACCAGAAGTCTGAGTGCCGATGCCATACGTCAACATCCAGATCACCAAGGGAGCCACCCGCGAGCAGAAGGCGCATCTTGTTCGGGACGTGACCGCTTCGCTGGTCCGCGAGCTGGGCAAGAAGCCCGAGCACATCCACATCGTCATCCAGGACATCGAGGAATCGGACTGGGGTTATGCGGGCAAACTCACGGACGATTGGAAGCGGGAGCAGGGCAAGCAGGAGAGCTAAGGGGGGGCGGTTTCCTTCCGGAGGCTTTTTTTCTAGCATGTGGCGGTGAGCGCCGGCCCTGGCGCCCAGCCCACCGGAAGATGATCGCAGGAGACTGCGAAGGAGAACGAGGATGTGGATGAAGAGTTTGCTGAGCCTGGCGTTCTTGGGGACGCTCGTTCTGAGCTGCCAAACGAGCAGTTCTGTCGAGGCGGAGTATCCCTACTCCCTGCCCATCGAACTCGGTGCGGTGGAGTTCTATGGCGGTGATGGCATCGTGATCGAGGAGATCCGGGGGACGGCGCCGGAGTTTGTGCCCGGTGAGGATTACCTGCTGCGGGGTCGCTACGACTTGGCATCGGAGAACAGTGCCCTGCTCTTACTCTCGACCACCGAGACTGAGACCCATGGTTCACGATCGACCAAGTCGGATCAGCGCCTGTCGGTACAGAAGGGATCGGGGCAATTCGAGTTGCGGCATGCGATGCCAGCGCCGGGCTACCCGCACTTGACCTTCTACCGGTCTTCTGGATCGCCGATTGGGGGGATGTACTTCGGGACTGGGGAGACTGTGCTGGCGGAGAAGAGCTGGAGTTACGTGCCCGCCAATTAGTCTCGGGCGAAGGGTTGCACGGAGTATTGGAAGAGAAGAAGGCCTATCCAAATGCCTCTGCCAACTCTAATCGGCATGTGGATGGCTGGTATCGTGCTCGTCGCTGGGTCCTTGGAATTGTGGGATGTGATGGGCAAGCCAACCATCATGACTCACGGATTCCTCTTCCATGATCTGCGGACGCTCGAGTACCTGAAGAAGCGCAAGTATCTGGACCGCAGAAGCGATGCCGAAGCGGCATTTCTAGAGCGGGACCGGACTCCTCTCTTGGCCGGCAGCGCAGTCATGTGGATCACCTTCCTCTTCTTCCTATTCTGTTATTACTACTTTGAGTAGGCCGAACCGGCCTGCGACCCCACAGAACCCAAGAAAACCCGCGCCAGAACCCTGACCCTGGACCACAATCCCCTTGTCCATGACAGGCGATTCAGGGAGTAGCTCGAGCGAGCGCAGCAACCAGCGGTACAAACGGGCCAAGCTCACTTCCGTCGCCAATCTCGCGGCCAACGGCATGCAGGTGCTCGCCCAGCTGCTGGTGGTACCCCTAGCCCTCGGCTATCTCGGTCCCGAGCGCTTCGGTCTGTGGATGGCGCTTCTCGGCCTCGTAGCCATCATGAGCTTTGCGGATCTCGGCCTTGGGTCCGGGCTGCAGAATGCCATTGCCGATGCTCAGGGGCGTGGGGATCCCTCGGCGGCACGGCGGTACTTTTCCAGCGCGCTGATTCTCCTGGTCTGCCTTTCCCTGGTCTTCGTCTACCTGGCTCTCTTCCTGCTGCCGCGCTATCCCCTGGCGGATTGGTTGGGGGTAGAGGGCGAAGTGGCGCGGGGTGAAGTGCTTTCGGCGAGTCAGGCCCTGCTCCTCTGTCTGGCCCTGGGTCTACCGGTGGGTCTGGTGACGCGACTGTACAACGGGCTGCAGGAGGGTTATGTGCCAAAGATGTGGCTGGCCGCCGGCCGCGGTCTTGCCCTCCTCGGGGTCTGGATCTGCATCCAGATGGGGCTTGGATTGAACTGGATGGCGGCGGCGTACACCGGGCTGCCTTTCGTGATGCTGCTGCTCGCCGGCAACTTGATGATCGCTCGGCGGCCGTGGCTGTTGCCATCGCCGAGCCTGGTGGATCGGGAGTGCATCGGACGAATTCTGGGTCCAGGATTGGCGGCCCTTGCGGTGCAGCTGGCGCTGGTGTTGGTGACGGCGGGCATCCCCCTGGTGATCGCGGGGAGATTGGGTGCGGAGGCCCTGCCGCCTTTCGCGGTGACGCAGAGGTTCCTGTGGTTGCCCACCATGCTGGTGGGGGTCTTCGTATATCCACTTTGGCCCGCCTATCGTGAGGCTCTTGCTCGGGGGGATTGGGCCTTCTTGGGTTCAGGCTTGCGACGTTCCTTCGTCTACGCGGGCCTGATCCAGATTCCTTTTCTCCTGCTGATGGTCTTCAAGGGGCAGTGGATCATCGAGCTGTGGACTCAGAATGCGGAGGTCTTGCCGGAGATGGGCTTGCTCTACGCCATGTGCGTCTGGTCCCTGCTGGCAACCTTCTCGACGGTTTGCATGATCTTCTTGTTCGGCATGGAGCGCATGCGGACCCAGGCGGTCTACAGCGTGATCACTGCCCTGGCGGCGATCTTGATCTGCAATGCGAATGCGAGCAGCTGGGGGATCACGGGCATCGCCTGGGGGATGGTCCTTCTCTGTGGTCTGCCGCGAGCTCTCTGCTACGGACTTGAAGTGGCGCTGCAGATGCGCAAGCTGGGGTGTCGGTGAGCCAGCCATCCCTCTTCATTTTCGGTAGCGAGCGCGGCGGGACGACCCTGTTCTCGGCGCTTCTGTCCTCCCATCCGCAGGTCTATGTGCTCAACGACAGCTTCGTTTATCTCGCCTTCGTCGAGGCATGGGCGGAAGCGAAGGGGATGGCCGGAGCTCAGACCGGATCTGGTCTGCGATGGAAGTTACGGGATCAATTGCGGCGGATGCCGCGGACTCGTGCCTGTCTGTATCGCTTGCGTGCCACCTTTGCTGGCGGCTACAAGCCGGAGATACCCGAGCTGGATGGTCTGCCGGAGCCCAGCGCTATTTTGGAGCCGGAGCTGATCGCGGCGTACTTTGCCCGACTGCGCAAGCGCTACGAGATGTTCCATCCGGATGACAAGGCGAACTCCTTCTTACGCGAGTATCTGCAGGGCCTGCATCCGGAGAAGTACTCGACTGGGAAAGGGGTGAAGCTACGTCCCCTGCTCGATGGGGTGTTCACGGACCTCTTGCCGGCGGATCAGACTGCCAAGCCCGTGCTGGGTGAGAAGACCCCACGCCATCTGTACTGTGCACCTTGGCTGCAGCACCTCTATCCCGAGGCCAAGGGGATCACTCTGCTGCGCAATCCGCTGGCGAATGTAGCGGGCCTGCATGCGCGCATGAACAAGGACCTCTCCGGGGCGATCGCCAAGTACCTGAGTTTCTTCGGGGCGCAGTTCGAGTTCTTGTACGACGAATCGCGCAGTCTCCTGGTGCGCTATGAGGACCTGGTCTACGAGACGGAAGACTGTCTGGCCAGGGTCGCGGACTATCTGGGACTGGGGGAGTCCTTCGACGGAAACATGGGTAGCTCTACCCGCGGTGATTACATTGGCGGCGCCATCGACCCGGAGCGGGACAAGCGGCGCATGGAGTACTTTTCTGGCGAGGAGCGCGAGCGCGTTCTCAACGAGTGCAGCGACGTCATCGCGCGGCACTACCCGGATCTGGAGAGGTTCTTGTAGTCGGCATGTTGCCCAACCTGGTCATCATCGGTGCGCAGAAGTCGGCGAGCTCCTACCTGCAGCTTTGTCTCGCGCAGCATCAAGAGATCTACCTGGTCAAGCCAGAGGTGCCCTTCTTTGCCGATCCATACTATGACCCGCAGAAGCTCGGCGAATTGGCGGGACTACTGCCCGGGCATGAGAAGCCCAAGGTCTTCGGAATCAAGCGCCCGGACTACTTGGGCAACCGCGAGGTTCCGGCTCGGTTGGCGGAGCACCTTCCCCAGGCTCGGCTCATCGCTGTTCTACGGGAACCCATCGCTCGCCTGGTTTCGGCGTACTACCACTTTCTTCGCTACGGCCTCTTGCCGATGCTGCCGCTCAATGCGGGCATGGCTCGGGCCCTCGAGGCCCAGCCTGAATCAGGTTTCAGTCCCGAGCGTGCGCTGCTCGAATACGGTTGCTATGGCACATGCCTCGAACGCTACCTGCAGTTCTTCCCACGTAGCCAGATGCACATTCTCCTGCACGACGAAGTGAGCGCGGATCCCGCGGCCTGTCTGCAGGCCTGCCTCGGCTTTCTGGGACTGGCGAACCTGAAGCTGCCGGCGATCGGGCGGCGCAACGAGGGCATCTACTCCTATGGGCGCATTCGCTATCTGCGCGCCGTCCAGAAGCTCAGCAACCGCATCGTGCCGAGGGAGAACCGCTGGGAATACCGCGCCGGTCCCTTTGGTATGGGCATCTGGTTTCTTGCCCGCCAGGTGGACAAGCGCATTCTGGCGCCCCTCTGCAACAAACGACCGGAGAGCCTCGACCCGGAAATACGCAGGCGGCTGGAGGACTTCTACGCGCCGGAGATCACCGCAACTGAGAAGATCCTCGGCCGTGATCTGTCTTCATGGCGAGGAGGTCGTTCATGAGCCGAGTTCTGTTCTTGGCACCCTTGCCGCCGCCGATCACTGGTCAGGCTCTGGCCTGCAAGTACTTGCTCGATGATCTTCAGAGGAGCGAGGAAGTGGAGGTGGTCAACACGATGAAGGGCCACTATCGCCAGGGATTCACTTCCATGGGTCACGCCATGCGCATGCTGCGCCTGCTCTTCGGCCTGCGTGGGCGGGCGGCGCGGGCGGATTGCATCTACATGGGTATGTCCCAGTCCATCGCCGGCAACTGCAAGGACCTGGCCTTCTGGGCGGTGATGGGCAAGCACCGCAGCAAGCTCTTCATGCATCTCAACGGTGGCGGCATTCGTCGCACGGTGTACGAGCGGTCGAGCATCCTCTGTCGCCTCAACCGTCGCGCTCTGCGCAGGATGGGCGGGGTCATCGTACTCAGCAAATCCTTGCGCAGTATCTTTGCCGGCATGATCGCCGACGAGCGCGTGCATGAGGTCGCTAACTACGCGGAGGACGAGCTCTATCTGCCAGAGGCGGAAGTCCGAGCCAAGCATGCAGCGGCGGGCCCTCTGCGGGTGCTCTTCCTGAGCAATCTCTTCCCCGACAAGGGCTACCCGGAGACTTTGGCTGCCGCCGAGGCGTTGCACGCGCATCGACCCGGCGAGTTTAGCTTCGAGTTTGCTGGGGGCTTCTTGGATGAGCAGGAGGGAGAGCAAGTTCGCCGGCGAATCGCTGCTGCCGGCAATGCCGAGTATCTGGGCACGATCAGTGGCGAGGCCAAGAGCGCTGCCCTGGCCCGAGCGCATGTGCTATGTCTACCAAGCTCGTATCCCTATGAAGGGCAGCCCCTGTGCATTCTCGAGGCCTATGCAGCTGGCTGTGCTGTTGTGACCACGGATCAGGGTGGCATTGGCGACGTCTTTGTCGATGGCAAGAATGGGCGGCAGATTCGCGCCGGCGACCCGGAGCAAGTTCGCCGAGCGCTGGAAGAACTACGCGCAGAAAATGACATGCTCAGCCGCATGGGGCTGCACAACCGGGAAGACGCCGAGAGCTATCGCGGCGCGGTCTACCTAGCCAAGATGCGGCACCTGCTCCTTCCTTGATGGCACGGATCTGCATTATCAATCAGTTCTACTCGCCGGACCTGGCGCCCACCGCCCAGCTGGCCACGGGTTTGGCGGAGTACTGGGCAGCTCAGGGCCACGAGCTGCGCGCGGTAGCCAGTCGCGGCGGCTATGTCCAGGGGGCGAGCGAGGGGCATGGTCATGGCGAAGCGGTTCAGGTCTCCCGCATCTGGACGCCGCGCCTGGGCAAGGCATCCGCCTTGCGCCGCTTGCTGGACTACGCCTGTTTCTTTGCCGGGGCCTGCCTGCGCATGCTCACCCTGCCCCGGCAAGATGTGATCCTGTCCATGACCACGCCGCCGTACATCGCCTTCGCGGCGCTCTGCCACAAGCTCTTGCATCCGCGCAGCAAGCTCGTGCTCTGGGTCATGGACTGCTACCCGGAAGTGATTGAGCGCAGCGGGCATTTGCAGGAGAAGGGTCTGGCGGCGCGCCTTCTGCGCATGCTCAACCGATTTCTCTTTCGCCGCCTGGCGGGGCTGGTTGTGCTCGACGAAGCCATGGGCGCCTTGCTGCAAGATCGCTATGCAGCGAAGAAGCCTGGTCTCGAGATCCGCGTCATCCCCAACTGGGAACCCGAGTCCCGCTATCCCGCCACCCAAGCGGCTGAGGCCTGGGAAGGGGTCGCCCGCCTGGGACTCGAAGACCGCTTCGTGGTCCTGTACAGCGGCAACGCTGGCATCGCCCATGAGTTCGATACGACCATTGCAGCTGCCCGCCTGCTGAAGGACGAGCCGGTGACCTTTCTCTTTGTCGGCGCCGGTCGCCGTCACGCCCAGCTGGCCGAGGCGGCCAAGGACCTGCCGGCCATCGTCTTCACCGATTACCTGCCTGCAGCGGATCTGCCTGCCCTTATGGCGGCGGCCGACTGCGCCCTGATCAGTCTGCGGGAGAACTTTCTCGGCGTGGTCAGCCCGAGCAAGGTACACGCCAATCTGGCTGCCTGTCTGCCGCTGCTGTACGTGGGCCCGGAGGGGGGCAACGTGGATCGGGTCCTGGTGGATTTTGGCTGCGGTGCCAGCATCCGCAACGGGGATGCCCATGGCATGGTCGAGTTCATCCGTGAGCTCCGGGCCGATGCCAATCGCGGGCAGGAGCTGCGCCGACAGGCGCGACAGGCCTTTGAGACTGCCTACTCGGATCGCCAGGCATGGCTGGCCTTTGACCGGCTTTTGCAGGACCTGCAGGCCCCGGCTGCGAGTGGGGCATAAACTTCAGGGGATACTTCCCATCCGACCTGGGAAAGACGACAACACGCCCTCTCAAGGCCCTGTCCATGAAACCGAAGAGCCAGAACATCAAGAGCCACCATGGCACGGTAAGCCGCGCAGACCGTCAGCGTCTGCTCGGTCAACAGGGCTGTGTCTGCTGGTTTACCGGGCTCTCGGGATCAGGTAAGTCAACCTTGGCACGAGCTGTGGAGTCGCGGCTCCAGTCGATGGGTCGACTCAGCTACGTGCTAGATGGCGACAACCTGCGCCATGGCCTCTGTGCAAATCTCGGCTTTTCCCCCGAAGACCGCAGTGAGAACATCCGTCGGGTCGGCGAACTCGCCGCACTCTTCGTCGATGCGGGCGCCATCGTCTTGACTGCCTTCATCTCGCCTTACAAGGCGGATCGTGATCTCGCTCGCTCCTCTATCGGCGACGCCGACTTTCATGAGATCTTCTTGGACGTGCCCCTGGAGATCTGTGAATCCCGTGACCCGAAGGGGCTCTACAAGAAGGCCCGCGCCGGCGAGCTCAAAGAGTTTACCGGCATCAGCGCACCCTACGAAGCTCCCGAACATCCCCGCCTGCGTGTCGCTGGCGATCTGAGTCTCGAAGACAGTAGCGAGCAAGTGCTCGCCTTCCTCCAGTCCGCGGGCTTTCTACAGGCGCCCGCCTCCTAGCTCATGGCATCGTACGATCTCACACATTTGGAGCAGCTCGAGAACGAGAGCATCCACATCATTCGCGAGGTGGCCGCCGAGTTTCAAAACCCGGTGATGCTCTTCTCCGTCGGCAAGGACTCCTGTGTCATGCTGCGTCTGGCGCAGAAGGCCTTTTATCCCGGCAAGATCCCCTTCCCCGTGATGCATGTGAACACCACCTGGAAGTTCCAGGAGATGATCAGCTTCCGTGATCAGCTGGTGAAGGACATGGATCTGGAGCTCATCGAGTGGGTCAACGAGGAGGGGCGCGCCGCCAACATCAATCCCTTCGATCACGGCAGCCAGCGATATACCCACGTGATGAAGACCGAGGCCCTCAAGCAGGCTCTGGATCATCACGGCTTCGATGCGGCCTTCGGCGGCGCGCGCCGGGACGAGGAAAAGAGCCGCGCCAAGGAGCGCGTCTTTTCGTTCCGAGACAAGCAACATCAGTGGGATCCCAAGAACCAACGTCCGGAGCTTTGGAATCTCTACAACAGCCGTGTGCACAAGGGTGAGTCCATCCGCGTCTTTCCCCTGTCGAACTGGACCGAGCTCGATGTATGGCTGTACGTCTATCGGGAGCAGATGCCCATGGTGCCCCTCTATCTGGCCAAGAAGCGCCCGGTAGTCGAACGCGACGGCACTCTGATCATGGTGGATGACGATCGTCTGCCTCTCCAAGCCGGCGAAGTTCCCAAGGAGATGATGGTTCGTTTCCGCACCCTCGGCTGCTATCCCCTGACCGGCGCGGTGGAATCCGAAGCCGAGACCCTCTCCCAGGTCATCGAGGAGATGCTGCTCAACAAGAGCTCAGAGCGACAGGGTCGGGTCATCGACTATGACGAAGCCGGTTCCATGGAAGAGAAGAAGCGGGAGGGCTACTTCTAATGGATCAGGTCACCGAGATCGCCGAGCTGGGTATCGAGGCCTACCTGGAGAAGTACCGCATGAAGGGGCTGCTTCGCCTCCTGACCTGTGGCAGCGTGGACGACGGCAAGTCCTCGCTCATCGGGCGTATCCTGCATGACTCCAAGCAGGTCTTCGAGGACCACATGGCGGCGGTGGTGAAGGACTCGGCCAAGTTCGGCACCACCGGCGAAGAAGTCGATCTGGCTCTTCTGGTCGATGGCCTGCAGGCCGAGCGCGAGCAGGGCATCACCATCGATGTGGCCTATCGCTACTTCTCCACCAGCAAGCGCAAGTTCATCATCGCCGACACGCCGGGCCACGAGCAGTACACCCGCAACATGGCAACCGGCGCGGCCAACTCCGAGCTGGCCATCATCCTCATCGATGCGCGTCATGGCGTCCTCGACCAGACTCGTCGACACAGCTTTATCGTCAGTCTCCTCGGCATCCGTCACGTGGTCGTCGCCATCAACAAGATGGACCTGGTGGACTACTCGGAGGATGCCTTCGAGAAGATCCGTCGTGACTACCTGGACTTTGCAGCCAAGCTGCAGATAGCTGACCTGCACTTCATGCCCATTTCCGCCCTCAAGGGCGACAACGTGGTGCATACGAGCGCGAACATGCCCTGGCACAAGGGCGGACCCCTCCTCGATTACCTGGAGACCGTGCATGTCGCCTCGGACCGCAACCTCATCGACCTGCGCTTCCCGGTGCAGAGCGTCATGCGGCCGAATCTCAACTTCCGTGGCTACTGCGGAACCATCGCCTCAGGGATCCTGCGCAAGGGCGACGAAGTCGTCTCCCTGCCCTCAGGCAAGCGCAGCACCATCGCCGGCATCCACCGCGATGGGGGCGAGATCGCTGAGGCCTTCGCCTCCATGGCAGTCACGGTCACCCTCGCCGACGAGATCGACATCAGTCGCGGCGATCTGCTAGTGCACCCGGGCAACGCCCCGCGCATGGGCAACGCCATCGAGGCCATGGTGGTCTGGATGGATGAGGCTCCCCTGAAGATCGGCGGTAGCTATCTCATCAAACACGGCACGGTGCAAACCGCGGTCACCGTCGACGAACTCCGCTACCGCAGCAACATCAACTCCCTGCATCGTGAGGAGTCGGAGACCCTTCAGCTCAACGAGATCGGCAGACTCAGTCTGCAGAGCATGCGCCCTCTGGCCTATGACCCCTACGTGGCCAACCACACCATGGGCTCCTTCATCCTCATCGACCGCCTCAGCAATGCCACCGTCGCCGCGGGCATGATCGTCAACCGTCGTCAGGCGGAGGAGAGCCTCGGCCGCAGAAGAGATGCGGCGGATGCGGGTAGCAACCTGCGCCAGCAGCGCAGCACGATCACGCCGGAGGACCGGGCCAGATTGATGGACCAAGAGCCGGTGACGGTTTGGCTCACCGGTTTGCCCAGGTCGGGCAAGACATCCATCGCCTTCGCACTGGAGGCCGCGCTCTTCGAGCGTGGCAAGAAGGTGCACGTGCTCGATGGCGAAATCTTACGCACGGGTCTGAGTTCTGACCTGGGCTTCTCGGCCTCAGACCGCTGGGAGCACCACCGTCGGGCCGGCGAAGTGGCACGCCTCTGCAACGATCAGGGCATGGTCACCATCGCTTCGTTGATCTCGCCCATGGAGGCGGATCGCGAACAGGTGCGCCGCATTGTTGGAGAGGAGCGCTTTGTCGAGGTCTACTGCAATGCGCCGGTAGAGATCTGCGAAGCGCGCGATGACCAGGGACTATACGAGCGCGCTCGCTCCGGCGAGATCGCTAACGTCACCGGCGTCGATGCGCCCTATGAGGTGCCGAAGAGTCCGGCGCTAGTCCTCGATACGGTGAAGGTGAGCATCGAGGAGAACGTGCGCATCCTGCTGGCGAAGCTCGGGCTCAGCTAATCGCCCAAGGCAGACAGCTTTCGCAGACAAGAGCCTCTGCGTCAGCCGGTCATGTTTGCGAGCGAATGCGCCGATTAGCTCTCCGCAGGCATGGATCCGTGACCTCCCTGGGACGAACCACGCCTGCACCGAAATCCCAATGCGAGTGGTCGAAAATCCGGCTTACTGTGGAGGATTGCTGCTTCTGGGAGAACCCCTAGGATGTGCCGCCAACGGCCCTCTGCAATTCTCCCCGCAGATTTGTCGGGCCCAATAGCAGCAAGCCGCCAGTCTCGGCCTGGCCACTTGTGAACAAGCACATCTGATCAAAGGAATCGCACATGCTTCGCTCAGCTCCCGTATCGGCCCTCGGCCTCAGCCTTTTGGCTTCGACTCTGCCCGCACAAGTCAGTTGCCTGCAGGACCTCGATCTCTCCAAATGGACTGGGGAGAGCTATGCCGCCACCAACGCCTTGCCTGCCGGCGTTTGGATGGACGGCAACAATGGTGATAGCGCTACGCAAAGCGCAGCATCCAATCCAACCTTCTTTGTCAGCGAAGTGATCGGTCAGAGCTACGAGCTGACCGGAACTATCAGCGCGAGCGATCCTGGCAATGGCTTCTTCGGCATCGCCATCGGTTTCGATCCCGGAGAATCGACCGATCCGGATGCGGAGTACTGGTTGATCGATTGGAAGCGCGACGACGAGTCCGTCGACTGGGGAGCTCCTTCCTGCACCGCGGGAACCACCGCGACCGCCGGCCTGGCCATCTCACGGGTCATCGGCATCCCCACTGCGGATGAGTTCTGGGGACACACGAATGAGAGCGCTGCCTGCTCGGACCTGGACAACGGTCTGCAGGAACTGGCTCGTGGCATGACCAGTGGCAACACGGGTTGGTCGCCGGCGACGGACTACATGATTCGTCTCAGAGTGCTCGTTGATTCGCTGCAGCTCTGGGTCAACGGCAACCTGGAATTGGATATCCCGGGCCCCTTCGGAAACGCTCGAATCGCCTTCTATAACCTCGATCAAGAGGAAAGCGTTTTCAGTGACTTCGTGGCCGAGACTCTGGCTTCGACCCTCGAGTACGGAGAAGGCACTCCTGGTTGCGTGGGCATGCCCAGCGTCGACATCCTCCCCGAACCGGTCATCGGCACCTATGTGGACCTGGAAGTGAGCTCGGGCACGAACGTGCCCACCCACGGCTGCCTGGTGATCAGCACAGCGCCAAACAATCAGGCGACTCCCTTTGGCTTCCAGCTCTATGTGGATTGGACGAGCAAGGTCCTGCTGGTCTTCGATCCGCTGCCGCCGCAACCGGTTACGCTCAATTTCCCGATCCCGAACGAGTCGGTCCTCTGTGGGGTGAGTTTGTATATGCAGCTCTTCCACTTCGATCTCTGTGCCTCGGGCAACGTCGCCGCCTCGCCTGGACTGTCGGTCTCGGCGGGAGTGAGCGCGAAGTTGATCGACGACGAGAACTGAGAGGGGTTGGTTGATTGAGGCAGCGCTGCCGGTTTTGGTGGCGCTGTTTCTGATTAACGAGGGTCCCAACTATCAGAATGCCTGGCTAGTTCAGTTCACCAGCAAGGGAACCGGCATGGATAGTCCCATCCGGCTGCCATCGAAGGCGGCCCCCTGGACCATGAAACGCTCGCCGAGGGGCAGGCCCAGCGGTACTGCCGCAATCCGTCCTGCAACCACACCGGAAGGCCCGACCGGTCCCGCGTAGAGCGTTCGCGTCCAGGCGAAGTCGATCCAGAGGTCGCCGAAGGGTGTTGCTGTCGGTCCTGCAGGTCGGGAGATGAGCAGGATGGCGAGACCGCCGGGTGGGCCGGTCATCTCGACTTCGACGGGATCGCCTAGGAACAGTCTGCTGCTCCAGATGCAGGGCATGAGGACGTTTGCGCAGTCGATTTCTGGGGGCAATCCTGCGCATAGATTTTGGTCATCGCCGACGAAGAGCTGACCTGTGCCTCGAAACCTTGGAGCGCCCCCGACCGATGAGAAACCCGATATGAAACTGCCTCCACAAACTCGGGTCTGGCTACTCGAAACAATGGCGGCCGGAGAGCTCGGTAGTGGCGTGAGACATGAACTCCCATTGCCTCCCCGAAGTGTGCAATCGATCATGGTCACTTGGGAATCCCGGAAGCTGGCAGCAGAACTCGAGCCGTTGCCGCAGAACACACCGCAGCACGCATCAAACCCTGCGAACTTGCAATTGCTGAGAATCGCGCTGCTCGAATCAACCCAGACTGAGCCGCCCAAGCAATACCCATCACTGACCGCGTCTCCTGGGATGCCTTCACAATATGCCAGACTTACGAAGCGGCAATTGGTGATTGAGATACGTCCCCGATCGATCTTACTGTTCTCTAGGAAGATGCTGCCGTCGCAATCCGTGATGCTGATCCAGGGGCAAAGGATGTCAAACCCGACATACTCCAAACGAAAACTCAGATTCAGGATCGCGACAGTCTGACCAGATGGGATGGAATGCAGGTTGAGTCGATTCAGAGAGACTCGACCGCCGCCATGGTCAGGCCCGAGGCCGACCACGGTGATGCCCTTGTCGATGGTGATCTCTCTGGGGCCCTCTTGAGATTGGATGATGAGGATGGTGTCCCCTGGACTCGCCGCATCCACCGCCTCCTGAAGTCCTAGGTAGTCGCCGGCGCCGGTTGGGTCGACGACGATGGTCTGTTGTGCGAAGGATGTGCCTGGTAGGAGCGCCAGGGCAAGGGCTAGTTGCTTGAGCATCATAGAATCCAAGCCTCCACCGCATTGGTCAGAGTCATGCCGGCCACTGCCGCCGGATCCAGGAGCGCCGCCTGAAAGTTGAGGTTGAAGCCGATCAACTCGGGGAAGGAGGGGATGGGGACGTGGATGTTTACTGCGCCTTCACCAGGGACGCCGGCGCTGCCGCCGAGGACGATGGGGACCAGTCGCCCGATTGGATCGATGAGCAAGCTGCCACCGGCGAGGGGGATGTCCGCCTTGGAACCAGGCCCGCCGACGGCGAGGAGTCCGGCGGCGCCGCCGATGGCGTTGTTGATGCTGAGAGTGAAGGTGCTGCCGAGAGTGAGGGCGTCGGTGCCGTGGAGGCTGGGGGTGTTGCCGTTGCTGCCTGGGGTGCCTTCGCCGTACGGGAGGGCGCCGAAGGGGATGGTGAAGTAGATGTCGGGCATACCGTCTCGATCGTCCTGCCAGGTGACGTAGACCGAGTCGTCCGATGCCGAGATGCTTGGAGATCTGGATTCGGATTCACCCGGCTGGTTTGAATTGAGTCGAATGTCAGAGCTCAGCCAGGTGCTACCGCCATCCGAGGAACGATTGAAGTAGATCTCCGCCGTTGGAGGCGAGTTGCTCTCGCGATCATCTTGCCAGGTCACATAGACGGAGTCTTGAGTGGTCGCGATCTGCGGTCCCAAGGAGTTGTTTTGGCCGGGTAGGTCCGTATCGAGTCGGACATCTGAACCCAACCATGTGAGGCCACCATCAAGTGAACGATTGAAGAACACGTCGTACGCTCCGTTTCGTGCGTCTACCCACGTCACGTAAACAGAGTCACCATCGTTGGCGATCCGGGGTGCAGACACTCTCGCGGGCTTGGAAGAGCTTGTGTTTATGAGTACATCTGAGGCCAACCAAGAAGTGCCGCGGTCTAAGGAGCGATTGAAGTAGATATCAGTTGCTTGGTTACGATCGTCTGACCAGACCACAAAGACCATGTCCCCGTTTGCCACAACCGTGGGCAGAAATGACTGTCCGGCCTTTGGCGCGGTTGAGTCCAGCCGAATATCGGAAGCGAGCCAGGTAGATCCTCTATCCAGTGAACGATTGAAGTAGATGTCAGAGACACCTGTGCTGCGTGCATTTCGGAAATCCGTCCAAGTCACATATGCAGAGTCGCCAGAGGCTGCGATTCGCGGATTGACGAGCACCGCACCATTGGAGATGCCTCTGTTGAGTCTTACATCTGAGGGCATCCAAGTAAGGCCACGATCGAGGGAGCGGTTGAAGTAAACGTCGAGCCGTCCTGATAAGGTCGGGGCATTCCTGCTGTCGTACCAGGTCACGAAGACCGAGTCTCCCGATACAGCCAACTCAGGGTGAAAGGAGAAATCGACGCCAGGGAGATCGGTATTCAATCGGATATCCGAGGCGAGCCATGAGAGCCCGCCGTCAAGCGAACGGTTGAAGTAGACGTCGTTGGCTCCGCTGCGGTCATCATTCCAAGTCACGTAGATCGAATCGCCGATAGCAGCAATCTTTGGCCAAACGGAATTTGCTGCGCCAGGGTCATTTGTGTCTAGGCGAAGATCGACTGGAAGCCAAGTTGCTCCACCATCGAGCGAGCGATCAAAGTAGATGTCCGCTTCGCCGTCCCGCGAATCGCTCCAGACTACATAGAGAAGGTCACCGATAGCAGTGATCTGAGGGGACCAGGAGTAGCTCTCGCCCGGCAATGTGGAGTCGAGTCTCGTATCCGGGTTTCGTTGCCCAGAGGTTTCGCTTGTCGGGATTGCGATGCAGAGAGCAATGACGGCGGCACATCTTGATTGCGCAGAGATCCACGAGAACGAGTATTTCACAGGATCCAAGCCTCCACCGCATTGGTCAGAGTCATGCCGGCAGTGGCCGCCGGGTCCAGGAGCGCGGCCTGAAAATTCAGGTTGAAGCCGATCAACTCGGAGAAGGGAGGGATGGGGACTTTGATGTTTACTGCGCCTTCACCAGGGATGCCGGCGCTGCCGCCGAGTAGGATTGGGACTAGCAGTCCGATGGGATCGATGAGCAGGCTGCCGCCGGCGAGGGGGATGTCCGCCTTGGAACCAGGCCCGCCGACGGCGAGGAGTCCGGCGGCGCCGCCGATGGCGTTTTCGATGCTGAGGGTGAAGGTGCTGCCGAGAGTGAGGGCGTCGGTGCCGTGGAGGCTGGGGGTGTTGCCGTTGCTGCCTGGGGTGCCTTCGCCGTAGGGGAGGGCGCCGAAGGGGATGGTGAAGTAGATGTCTTTGAATCCGTCGCGCTCGTCGGTCCAGGTCAGATAGACCGAATCATCAGCCACTGAAATGTTCGGATTGGTCGAGAATGCAGACCCCGCCGCATCCCCGTCCAGTCGAATCGCAGAATCCAACCAGGTGCTGCCGCGATCAAGAGATCGATTGAAGTAGATGTCGGTCCTGCCGTTCCGCATGTCCTCCCAGACTACGTACACCGCTTTGCCCGAGGCTTCGACGAGGGGGAGGGCAGCGTCGAAAGGATCGGGAAAGCTATCTGAGAGGATCTTGGCTTCACTCAGCCAGGTTGCTCCACGGTCGAGAGATCGGTTGAGCCGCACGGCATTCATTGAAGATCCGAAACGGCCGTTAATCCATGTCACATAGACCGCGTCGCCTGAGACCGCAAATTCTGGCCGGAATGATGTGCCGACACCTTGCCCCCCAGTGTCCAATCTGCGATCGCCTGGGTCCCAAGTGGATCCTCCATCAAGGGAGCGATTGAAGTAGATCTGGTTCGGTCCGTTGCGATTGTCGACCCAGGCAACGTACACCGAGTTTCCAACAGCAATGATTTCCGGCTGTTGCGAATATGCGGATCCAGGTTGATCTCTATCCAGACGAATGCTGGAAGTTAGCCAGGTCGAGCCGCCATCTAACGAACGATTGAATGCGATGTCCGCCTTTTGGTTTGGTTGACGTTGTTCCCAAACCGCAAAGACCGTGTTTCCAATTGCGGCGATCTTCGGAAAGGAGACTTCGTGCGTAGCTTGAGGATTTGTATTCAGTCGGATGTCCGTGGGCATCCAGGTAAGACCACCATCCAGTGAGCGGTTGAAATAGAGATCATTGGGATCTCCGATGAAGATCGGATGTGGGACATGGCGCCAGTCTTTCCAGAGTGCGTAGACGGCGTCACCGGAGCTGGCGGTCTCAAGAGTGCCAAAATCACTTGACCCTGGTCTCCGATCCACACGGATATCTGATGCCTGCCAGGTAGTTCCGTCGTCGGTGGAGAGATTGGCATAGATCCCCTTGCCCGCACTGCGCACATCGCGCCAGACCACGGTGACTCGGTCATCTGAAGCTGAGATCTGGGGCCAGGAGCGCGCAGTAGGGTTGGGTGAGGATGCGATGATGCGGAGGTCTTCTGCCATCCATGTGGATCCACCATCGACGGAGCGATTGAAGTAGAGGTCGGAGTCGCCGGCGAACCTTCCCGACGGGCCGTTTCTTAGGTCATTCCAGGCAACAAAGACCTTGCTTCCAGAAACTGCAATCTGAGGCCATATGAAACGGTCTTCGTACGCTGACTCCGTATTCAACCGCACATCGGGCCGCCTTTGTGCCTGTGCCTGACTTGCCAATGCAGCGGCGACGAGCACCAGACCCACAGCCATCATCTTCCTGCGCATCATCAGCGAGACTTCCTTCCAAACCTGGTGGGGTGGGTGCAGAGGATCCTAGTTCACCCCTCGAACCTGTCAACCAGCGCCGCTCCCCCAGCCCTCCGCTATGATCCCCAGCCCATGCGCCGCGTCCTCTTAGCCACCCTTCTAGGGCAGTTCTCCCAGCTCCTCCCCTCCCAAGCAGAACTCCCCACCCAGATCGAGCTCATCGCCGCCCAGGACGAGCAATCAGACCAGCTCTTCGCGATCCTCGAGACCTACGCCGAAAAGCAGGACCTCATCTACCGCCTCCTCATCCATGCCGGCGAGCATGAGATGTCCCCGGCCGCCAAGTACCTCCTCCTCAACCGGGCCCTCGAGACTGCCACCGAAGCTCAGCTCTTC
>JAJFFD010000059.1 GCA_021776805.1 Planctomycetota bacterium | reverse complement strand
GAAGCTGATCTCCAAAGCGATGAGCCGGGCCGCACGCGTGCTGGTACTCAGACCCGGCAACCAAGGTGACAAAGTTATCCACGAGCGCCGCGGTATGCGGCGTTACCACCTTCGCGTCAGCGGCGACAGCCTCCGCCTTGGCCAAAGCTCCCGGCGCATTGGCGCAGTTCCGTGGATGCTGCAGCGTCTCGAAGAGTGTGCTGAATTGTCGAACCGCAAGCAGCGGCTTTCGGTCGCTATCGGCGAGCTCAGGACCATCACCTTGCCTATGCTTCTGCCGAATGAGGCCCATGCGACTATCCTCGTCGGCTTCCCCAATGACGCCATGGCGAACACCGCCGAAGAGAATCTGAACAGTATTTTTGCGAAGCATAAGGGCGGCCCCAAATGGAAGCTCGAGCTCTTGGCACACCGCCCAGCGATGGCCGATCGACCCGAGAGCAAGAAGCTCCGTGCTGAGTTGAGCACCATTGCTCAGGATTGGGACATCCCATTCGATGAAGAGTCTTCCCTGCTACCCTCGGTCGCTGGACTCGTGCCCAAGGGCATCGGCGTCATCTGCGGCATGGGCCCCTCGGCGATTCATGCCTTCACTGCACAGGAGGCTGTCCAACGCATCAGCATTGTGCAACGATCGCTGCTCCTGGCAGCGTTTCTGGAGCGGTCGTCCAGGTAGCAAGGCACATGACTCGCAAAACAACCGAAGAAGCTGTCGAAGAACACTTCCCCCAGAGAGTCGCCGCGTCCAAGCAGGGCATGATCGCAACCCAGCACTGGGAAGCATCCGCTGCTGGCGCTGAAGTTCTTGCGGCGGGTGGAAACGCGATCGATGCGGCGGTTGCAGCTGCTTTTGCTCTTGGGGTTTGTGAGCCTGCGGCATCAGGGCTCGGCGGACAAACCATGATGCTGATCCATCTCGCGACTGACCGGAGGACATTCGCCCTCGACGGTTCTTCGCGCGCCCCCCACCGGGCACTCCCGGCATCACTGACGAAGGCTGAGCAACGTCGCGGGCATCGGGCTACGACTCTGCCAAGCACACCCGCTGTGCTCTCGTATGCGCTCGAGACCTATGGCAAGCTGGACCTTGCAGCCGCCATCACGCCGGCGATCCGACTGGCCGAAAAGGGATACAAGGTATCGAGTCTTCAAGAGAGGCTGACCCGCCGTGGGCTGAAGCACCTGCGCAACGGCAGCGCCGCTCAGTTCTTCTTGAAGGAGGGCCGATCCCCCTACAAGGCCGGTGAGATCTTTCAGCAGCCGGTCCTGGCGCGAACTCTCCGGCGACTCCGTACCGCCGGCTGCGAAGACTTCTATACTGGACGAATCGCCAGCCAAATCGAACAGGACATGCGCGCCAACGATGGCCTTTTGCATCTGGACGATCTGGCGCAGATTCCCTGGCCCATCGATAGAAAGCCGGTGAGCGGGCGATTCGAGGGGATGCGAATCTTCACCTTTCCTCCCCCTGGTGCCGGCCGCACTCTCCTGGAGATCCTCAATCTTCTCGGCCAATTCCCTGAGCGTCTACGCCAACCGGATACGCCAGAAGGTGCCCTGGCTCTTGCTGAGGTCATTCGGCGTGCGAATCTTGACCGGCAGGACCGCCCCTATGACCCGAATTTCTATCCACAAGTTGACGAACGTGGGATGTTGAGCGAGGAATACTCCCGACGCGTAGCCCGGCAAATTCGAACTCGACTCAAGACTTCGGGTGAGACCACACATCTCTCAGTCATGGATTCTGAGGGGAACGCTGTCGCGCTCACCCAGTCTATCGAACAGGTATTCGGTTCCTTCGAGGCATCGCCGAAACTGGGCTTTCTCTACAACAACTACATGAGCGCGTTTGAGTATGAGGACATTACGCATCCATACCACATGCGCCCGGCCGCGCCACCCTGGGCGAGCGTTGCGCCGACGATTGTCATGCGTGGCTCGAGGCCATACGTGGTCTTGGGTTCACCTGGCAGCGAACGGATCGCATCCTCGGTTGCTCAAGTCCTCATGCGACTGAAGAAGCAGAGCCTGGCTGACGCGGTAACCGCGCCGCGAATGCATTGCAGTCTTGCGGGTGAAGTTCGACTGGAAGCATCGAGAATGCGCTCCGACATCCCGAGCAAGCTGCGCAGTCGTGGCTACACGGTGAAGGAGCTCGAACCCTTCGCCTTCTACCTTGGCTGCATCCAGGCAGTCATGCGCCAAGGCGACACCATGATCGGCGTGGCAGATCTGCGCAGGGATGGCGCTGCAATTGGACCGAAGGGTCCAGGACCATGACAGCCAAGGCACTCCCCATTCTGATTTCAGTTCCTCATGCTGGCTGGGAAGTACCAAGCTACCTGCAGCCCTACTACAAGTTGACCCGGGAGCAGACTGCGGCGGATGGCGACGTGGGCGCAGGTGAAATCTATGATCTCGAAGCCCACTTCCAGGCGATGGTGACCACGAAAGTTGCCCGCGCCGTAGTCGACATGAATCGTGCGGCCGATGACTGGCGCAGGGACGGTGTCGTAAAGACCCATACCTGTTGGAATGAGGAGATCTATCCTGATGGAGTTCCGCGCAGCCTCCTCGAACGCGCCATCAGCGACTTCCATTCTCCCTACCACCAGCGTCTCAGCAGTTTTGCGGACGATAGCTCGATCCGAGTAGCGCTGGATTGCCACACCATGGCAGAGGTCGGCCCACCTGTGGGCCCCGATGCAGGCTGTCCCCGGCCACTCATTTGCCTGGGGGATGCAAACGGCAGTTCCTGTCGCCTTGACTGGGTTGAGAGTCTACGGGACTGCCTTGCTCGCGTATTTCCAGGCGATGTGACGATCAACAAACCGTTTAGCGGCGGCTACATCACACGAGAGCACGGTCGCGAACTTCCCTGGATACAAGTCGAGCTCTCTCGCCTGCCAATTCTGAGCACTCATGAGAAGCGCGACTTGTTTCTCGCCGCGGTTTCCTCCTGGGCTGAAGCTCTCGACTGAGGCTTATGAGCGCTTACCTGACACTCATTTTTCAGACTGACTCCGGCACGGGCGGCTGGGTTGAGTCTTTGACTTGGGCAGGAATTGCCCTCTGCCTACTCCACTCGGCGATGTTCTCCGGCTTGAACCTGGCTCTGTTCAGCCTAAGCCGCATGCATCTGGAGATTGAAGCTGAGGGAGGCAACAAGTCCGCTAGCCGTGTCCTAGATCTACGTGCCGATGCAAACTTCCTACTGACGACCATTCTGTGGGGAAACGTAGCGGTGAACACCCTGCTCACCTTGCTCATGGATTCCGTCATGGTTGGCGTGGCTGCCTTCGCGGTATCGACCTTCGGGATCACCTTTATCGGTGAGATCATTCCGCAGGCCTACTTCTCGAGGCACTCATTGAAGATGGGGAGCCTCCTGGCGCCAGTCATCCGCTTCTACCAAAAGGTTCTATGGCCCTTCGCCCGTCCGAGCGCAAAGCTCTTGGACTGGTGGCTAGGCCGCGATGGCATTCACTACCTGCGCGAGAGCCATCTCAGGGCCGTGATCGAAAAGCACGTGCATTCGAAGGATGCGGACCTGGAGCATCGAGAAGGCGTTGGCGCGCTGAATTTCCTAGCCTTGGATGACCTTCCGGCGATCGAGGAAGGTGAACCTCTCGATCCCCTGAGCATCGTGACCTTACCCATGAACGTGGATCTACCAGTCATTCCGGAGTTCAAAGCGGAAGCAGGCGACCCCTTTGTCAGATCTGTCGCAGCCTCTGGCCGGAAATGGGTAGTTCTTGTCGACGAAGACGAGGCCCCTCGTCTGGTCATGAACGCAGACTCCTTTCTGCGTGACGTCCTCGACGGTGCTCCCGATCAGTCACCCTACTTTTTTTGCCATCGACCGATCGTGATTACTGACCCAACCTTGCCTCTTGGCAAGATACTCCGCTCGCTGCGCGTGGATGGAGAGCATGCGGAAGACGACGTGATCGATGAAGACATCATTCTGCTCTGGGGAGCCGATCCAGAGAATCGCCGCGTGATTACCGGCGCTGACTTGCTCGGCAGAATGCTACGAGGCATTACCGCTGCGTCACCGCCGGGCACGGTCTCCAAGCGAAAGATCACTCGCAAGGAAGCATGAGCCTGGCCAGCGGCGACGAGCACAGGTCCTCCTGAGCGAGCTTCTCGGCTCGCCCTCCGACGCTGGCCCTATTGCAAATTGGCCAGAGCAGCCGAGGCGAAGCTGAGGACCAGGAAGAAGCCGCACATGTCGGTCAGAGTGGTTAGAATCGGGCCCGCAGCGATTGCAGGGTCGACTCCGAAACGCTTCAAGAGCAGGGGAACGGCGCCACCGATCGAGACTGCCACGAGAGTATTGGTGGCGAGAGCGGCGCCGACGATGAGGCCAAGGTACCCGTTGCCTCTCCACAGCCAGGCGGCCAGGCCTAGCAGGAGTCCGAGAGCCAAACCGTTGACCAAACCCACCATGACCTCCTTGCGCCAGACATAAAACAGGTCGATGGGTTTGACGATGCCCAAGGTCAACTCACGCATGCTGACTGCGACCGCCTGGTTCCCAGAGCAACCGCTCATATCGGAGATGATGGGCAGAAACACCGCCAGGGCGATGACCGCACTCAGGGTATCTTGATAAGCCGCGATCACGCTGGCAGCCATGATGTTCAAGACGATGTTGATGCTGAGCCAGGAAAGGCGACGACGGGCCCGCAGCCAGATCGGCATGGAACGCAACTCTTCCCCACCGACGATGCCCTGGGCCTTCAGAAGGTCGCCTTCAGCCCGCTCACCCCATGCAGTCTCAACATCGGTTCGGTGCAGGATGCCGAGCAGCAGGCCCCCTTCGCCGACCACCGGGAGGCCCAGAAATGGTCTGCTCTCAAAGACTTCGAACAAGTCATCGAGATCCATGTGCACATCGACACTGATCGGGTCGGCGATCATCACGCGATGCAATGGCCTGTTCCCCGGCGACAGCAAGAGTTCGCGCAGTGGCAGCACGCCGATCAGCTCACCACGGTTACCGACCACGTATGTGTATTGAATCACTCGCTCGGCGATTTCGTCTGCTGTGCGGCGCAGATCGGCGATCACCTCAGCTACAGACTTGTCCCGTGGATAGGCGATGAACTCGGTCACCATCAGACCGCCGGCGGTATCCCTGCCGTAGGTCGCCAAATCGGCAACCTCCCGAGCGGAGCCTGGCTCCATCGCCGCCAGAATCGAGGAAGCTGCCTCTGGCTCGATCGAGGTGATCAAGTCCGCTTGCTCGTCGCTGGGCAATTCCTCGAAAATGGCCGCAGCAGTCGGGGCATTCGCGTGCTCGAGCAACTCACCACCCTGCACTTCAGGGAGGTGTTCGATCAAGTCTGCAGACTTCTCTGCACCGAGGAGTTCGAGCACTCGGCTGTGCTGCTCAGCATCCAAACGGTCCAAGCATCTGGCCAGGTCCGGCGAGCTGAGTTCGCTGAGCAAGCCCTCTACCTCGAGACCAGCCTGCCGTTCGAGCATCTCCGTGAGAAGAACCCATGGGCGATCAGTGGCTTCTGCTTCCTCAGTCATAGCTAACTAGTAAACCAGGTTCGGCGGGTTTTCATGCCGCATGAGTGCAAATGCAATCAACGAGGAGGCTCTACGCGGGCTCAGCTGCACTTGCCCGGATCTAGCCCGAGAACTTCGCTAGCCAAGCCCTATAGTCACAGCGAAGCAGGCAGGTCGAAGCCACGACCTTGCGTCCCTCGCCCGAGGCCCAAGAGACGTTCTCCAAAGGCATCTAGAACCGCCTCTAGATAGACCGCCGACAACCTTGCGTTTTCCACTCGCACAGCCAGGGCTCAGACAGGCAATGCACGAGTTATGAGATGACTGCTACTGACTCCTTGGCTACTCCGAAAATAGCCCTGCTAGCTCGATTCTTCAGAGTCCTGCGCAGCCTTTGCAGGCTCGGGATCGGCACTGGCCTCGTGCTCATCATCTTGCTGATGAGCACCTACCTCTCCCGTGGTTTTTGGCTGGCTCCCATGCTGGCAACGAAACTGGCGGAATTCGCCAGCGAGCACGCTGGCGGCGAGTGGGAGATCGATGCCCTGGCCGGAAACTGGATCAATGGACTGCGCCTGAGCGGGGTCAGGGCCCGCGATGCCGACTGGGGCGAGTTCGAGGCGGATCGGATCGACCTCGAGTTTTCGCTGCCAGCGCTGATTTGGGGCGAACTCGAGGGAGTCACCCGCTTGGAGTTGCATGCCACTTCGGCTCGCCTATCGCCGCCGAGCATGGCCAGCGATGCGGACCCCGACAGCCCCTTCGACCCGGCGATCCTCGACCAGTTCTCAATAGTCTTGAGCCAAGGCGCA
Organism: Planctomycetota bacterium; assembly: GCA_021776805.1. Classification (GTDB taxonomy): domain Bacteria; phylum Planctomycetota; class UBA1135; order UBA1135; family UBA2386; genus JAJFFD01. Next base: position 13,797 of record JAJFFD010000059.1, on the reverse strand, counting down.
CGAGTCGACATCGATAGCTTCGAGATCGGAAGGCTCGGCAAGACAGTCGGCGGAAAACTTACGATCGAGCTATTGCGAGGAAAGACCCATCGAGAAGCACGAGTACGACTAGGAGAGAGTCACCTCGCGCTCAGCCTCGAAGGCAGCCATGTCAGCGTCCGCGATCTCATGATCCAGGATCCCGGCGACTTTCTGAGCAGTCTCGAAGTTCCCACTGACATTCGGGCGGAGACTCTCGAGGGCAAGCTCGCTGGTGACCTGGGACGTGGCGAATTGTCTGGGGACCTGGTCCTCACTGGCCTGCAATCCGATGCTCTGCAGAGGAACGTCGGTCTCCCCCCCGCTTTACCTGGGGACGGCTGGTTGCGCTTTGCCATCGATCAGGAGGGTCTGCGAGTATTCAGCCTACGACTCCTAACCGGTGGTCTCGAAGCACTTGCCCAAGATCTCAACATCCCCATCGGCAAGGCATGGCCGGCGCAGGTGCTCAGCCAGATGACTGGGAAGTTCGCCATCAGCATCTTCGACTTGAGCGCATTCGATGCGATGCTGAGTCCGGAGCTGCTTGCCCTCATGCCGATCAGCGGCAAGCTGAGCGCCTCGGTCGCCGATGGCCGGCTCAACATTGCAGGAGGAAACCTGCAGGCAAAGGGGCTTGATCTGGATCTGTCCTCTGGCTCGATCGCATTAAGTGAAGACTTGCGGGGTGAGCTGAACATGGACATCCAGGTGACCGAAGCGATTCGGGTTCCATGGCTGCCGGAATTGGGCTTGGCTGGGACAGCGCAGGCACAGCTCTCCGGGTCCTTGCAAGACCCGCGACTGCAAGCGGATCTGCAAGTCCGCGAGGCCAGCTATGGAGAGTTCGCTGTTGAGCGAGTGCGTGGACTGGTCAAACTTGACCAGGGGACATGGACCCTCGACGATCTCGAGGCCGAGGGCCTGAGTCGCCACAGCAGCGAGCGAGGGACCAATTCCCTCAGTGGCCGGGCGCAGTTGAATCCAAGCGCGGCAAATGAGTTGCACTTCGATCTGAGCGCGACCCTCGAGAGTAGCTGGATCTCCACACTAGACCCGAGACTTGCCGCAGCCTTGCCTGACTCACAGTTTGCGGCCCACCTGGCGGGGTCGATCCAGCTAGACAGCCTGCCCTTACCGATTGGGGAAGTTCGCGCTGGCATCACTGGAATGGGACTCGCTTCGGGTGAGAAGCTCGACTTGCAAGCGAGTTTGATCAGCCGGGGAGATGGGCTCGTAGGCATCCGGTCCCTCGAGGCATCTGGCATCGGCGAGCTCGAAGCGGAAGGCCAAATCCCGATCGATGGAAGCTCTGCAGCGGATCTGAGAATCGCGCTCGAGGACTTCGATCTGGCATGGGCCGAGGACCTGACTCAAAAGCCGATGGTCGATGGGAGAGCTCGCCTCGATCTACAGGTCAGCGGCCCCTTCAATGATCTGGCAGCAGAATTGGCCCTGAAGATCGATGTAGAAGACCCGCTGTCGGCCTTGCCCCAGTTCCAATGGCCCGAAGCACTTGGACTTCGGCCAGAGGGCCCGTTGAACTTCGCAATCGAAGCCAGCATGGCCCAGGGCCAGGTGACAACACGCGAACTCTCTCTGGTCATGCAAGACAAGCCGGAGCTCCTTCGAGTCTCCGGGGCCGGTCAGGTGCCGATCAGTTGGCAACCCATGGATGGTCTCTCGCTACAAAAGGAGGGCGCCAATCTGCAGCTGAAAGTTCGATCAGGCATTCCCGAGCTTCAATTCCAGGGCGATCTGGATTGGCTTGGCGATGACCTGACTCTCCACGCAAGGCTCTCACACGATACCTCCGAACTCGAGGGCAAGGTTCTGGTGGCAGGCTTCAGCACTGCCCTGGAATCACCAGAGGCCCTCGCAAACGCAGCCCTGTCCGGAGAAATGCAGGCCAAGGCCTTTGATATCGGCGACCTCTTACAAGGCTGGCGAGCCCTGCCTTTGGCCGAGGGTCGGCTGGATGGGACCCTGAAGCTTGCCGGGACGATTGCTGAACCAAGACCCACCATGGAGCTGCGCCTCGAAGAGGGCCGGTTCAAGTTTGCTGGCAGCTCAGCCATTCAAGACCTTACCGGAGAGTTTGCCATCGACAGCAATCGCATCGACTTGCGTCGGATGACCGGGAACATGGGTGGTGGCAAGTTCGAACTCAGCGGCACTTGGAGCAGGGCTGAGGACGCATCCATCCTCGACCTCAGCCAAGGCCTGCTCAGCATGAACCTCGAAGGCAGTGAGCTCCTGATTGTCAGGCAGCGAGGGCTCAAAGTCCGCGCAAATGGGCAGCTTCAGATTCGTGGCAGGCCGGACGAATTGGCGGTCGGTGGCGAAGTCGAACTCGAATCCAGCAAGTACACCAGGCGTATCTCGCTTCTGCCGGATCTACGCATGCGCAAGGGACAGAGCTTGGACCGTTCGGAGGATTGGCTCGATGACATCCGTCTGCCGGCCGAGATCGGCGACCGCATACGCTACGACATCACAGTTCGGACCAGGGACCCCTTCGAAGTGCGAACTGGCGTCCTCGACACGGACATACACGCGAATGTGCAACTTCGGGGCACTGGTACGAGCCCGTACTTGCTAGGCGCTGTCAACTCATCGCAAGGAACGATCAGGCTGCCAGCCGTCGCTCTCAATGTGGATCGTCTACTTCTCGCTTTCACGCAAGAGCGTCCCAACCACCCAACCCTGCTGCTGAGTTCCACGGCGAGGCGGCATGGAGTTGAACTCGCACTCTTACTCGAAGGCCCCATTAGCGACCTCGCCGCCCATCCGAGCTCGAACCCGCCGTTTCCGAGGGACGAGCTGGTGGTGTTCTTGACGACCGGGAGTCTGCCACAGAACCTGCAGCGCCAGGGCACCAAGCAACACGCACAGGTGGTCAGCACCTACCTGGCTAGGGAACTCATGGATTTCTATTTCGGTAGCGACAGCACAGAGAGCAGAGCCTCTTTGTTGGAGCGCTTCAGCTTCGAGTCCGGTCGAGAGATCAGCGAAGAGGGATTCCAAAGTCTGCTCGTAGAGTTCAGCATGGATGATGCATTCTCCCTGCAGGCCGAGCAGGATATCTATCAAGACTTGAACATGGGCCTCGTCTATCGGATCCGCTTTTGATGCGCCGGATTCGAGTTCTGCTCTATCTAGCGGCGGCATTCTCGCTCTCCAGCTGCGGATACCTGTTCATCGCCACCTATCGCGCCGCGCCCACAGAAGGGAAACCAAGCCCCCTCTCTGTTCACCTCAGCTTCGTGGGCGTCGAGAGCTTCTACGAGCAAGATCTACGACGGCTGATCGAAGACTATATGTACGATCTCTCCGCTGATCCTGACCGAGAATCTGCAGCGATCGATGCCGGCTTCGACCTACAAGACTTCTATGTCTTCGAGGGCTTTCCAGATGTCCTGATCGAACACGAGATTCGCAGACAGCCCGGGGAAGAGCCCGGCGAGGAGATTCTGCTGGTCACCTTCACCATTAGCGAAGGCCCCCGGGTGACTGTCAGTGATCTGCAGCTCGTGGGCCTGCAAGGCATCCCCGAGGAGGACATTCTCAGCCTCTGGTCCCGGCGCTATGCGAGCAGCTTGAACCTGGGTTACCCCCTGTACGTCGAGACCGAGATGTTTGATCTGGCCGCAAAAATCGTCGGCTTCTACCGCGCGCAGGGTTTTCTCGATGCAAGCGTTGGCGACCCGCTCACCAACCGACTCGTAGGAAAGTCGGAGGCTGCGGTCACCATTCCGATCAATGAAGGCGCGAAGTACTTCTTTGGAGAATTCGTGCTGACTGAAGAGCTCGCCAAGGCTCTCGGCGACCAAGGCCCAGCTCAACCGACCGGCGCCGAGGCGCATATCCTCTTGATCGATCAATACCGGACCGAAGTTCTCAGCAAGCTCCGGGAAATCGGCTATGCGGACGCGCAGATCGTCCTTGATCTGCAGCGGAACTCCATCCTGAGAACGGTTGACCTGCGTATCGATGGATCGCCTGGCGACAAGGGGATCATTGAGCGCATCGAAGTCGAGGGCCTGGAAAGCGTCCATCCAGGGACGGTCAGAGAACAGCTCCTCTTCGCCAAAGGCGAGGTCTTCGACGGCAGCAAGATCGACGAAACATTGCGCAAGCTGTACCTCACGAGCCTCTTCCAATCGGTGGAGATCAAGCATGAGTGGTTGAGCCCGGGAAAGTTACTCCTTCGCATCAGCCTCGAGGAATCCGATTCGAAGAGCATCGAGGTCCTCTTGGGATACGGCTCCTATGAAGAGGTACGGGGCAAGATCCGCTTTGAGGAAAAAAACCTCTTCGGCACCGGCAACCAGTTCTCCATCGAAACCAAGGCCAGCACCAGAGGCTATCGGGCGGTAACTACAGTCACCGACCCCAGCTTCCTGGACTCTGAAACCTCCGCCAGCATCTCCGGCGAGACATTCGAGAGGGAGGAACCGACCTTTACCGACCGAGCTGTCAGCAGCACGGTTTCTTTGACGCGCCGTCTCGGCCCAAACGCTCGCAGCCGAATCGGGTATTCAATCGGAAGACGTGACGGCAAAGACATCGACGTCATCGATCCAGCAGCAATCTTGGATGACTTTCGCGAGGCGACAGTTTTCCTAGAGATTGGCTATGACCGACGCGACGGCCTGCTCTTTCCAAGATCCGGCTATCAAATCAGCGTACGAACCGACACAACCGATCCAGCTCTTGGTTCCGAAATCGACTTCACACGACTGAGCGTCGATAGCAGCGCTTACATCCCCATCCCACTGATCGAAGGCATGACCTTGGCCCTGCGCAGCTCGCAAGGATGGCTCTGGCCAGACGATGGCTCTGATAACGTCCCTCTCCAATCCCGCTACTACAACGGTGGTGAGAACACAGTGCGCTCCTTCCGAGAAGCGCAGCTTGGCCCCAAGGACATCAACAACAAGCCGACCGGTGGGGAGTACCGGAACATCTTCAACGCGGAGCTGCGTGTCCCCGTATACAAGATCTTGGAGGCGGGTGTATTTGTCGACGCAGGCAATCTTGGCTCAAAGGTCAACGATTACGGGTTCAGCAAGATGCGCTATGGCTATGGCGCTGGCCTCCGATTGGCCCTGCCCATCGGTCCAGTTCGCGCCGACCTCGCCTACAATCCCGATCCCACGTCGGACGAACCGGATTGGGTCGCACACTTCAGTGTTGGCTATCCCTTCTAGCCCTGCACCTGTTCAGGCCTGAGGCTCAGCCTCTGAGTGGGCCGGCTCGGCCGGACCTAGTGAGCGGGAAGCGATGCCGACAGCCACCAAACCAAACCCTAGGACTCCTCGTAACGCCAGCTGTAGACCTCACCAGCCTTGTGAGCCCAGAACATGTACACAGTCGTGGAGCCGGGCCCGGTGACCTTCCCCATGAAGTCCTTGCGCGGCGCGTTGTACTCTCGCCAGGTGAATATGTTGCCCCCGGCGCCATCCGTGTCCGTCTTGTCTGGCGGCCCCCACTTCATGATGAGCTGCTTGGCGGGTTGCCCGATCCAGGAGTCCAAGGCCGCTTCCATCTTCTCCCGCTTGCTGGCAGCGGACCCGGCGAAACTGCCGTTGAAGAACCCGCAACCGCAGAGCGGTCCCAAGAGCAAGAGAACAACAGTGGCACGCCAGGCAGATTTCTCGATCAACATCTATCTCTCCGTAAGTTCCTTGGGGTCTGCGCCTTGCAGCTTCTGATCAGGCACCACTTCGCGCCCTCAAAGTGCCTCTGCGCAAAGTACGGAGCAAAAAGCGCAGCCAATTCCTGAGCAGGTATACACTGAGGCTGCGAAGTGACTCGTAAACCATGACAGAACCAGGACATACGCATTTGCTCGCGGGCCTTGTCGCCGGCGACGACGGCGACCTGCGAGACCTGGTCCCCCTGGTCTACAGCGAGCTCCGGCAACTCGCTGCCGGCCTACTGAAAGGCGAGCGACGGGCGCAATCGATTCAGCCGACCGCTCTGGTGAACGAGGCATACCTGCGCCTCGCCAGTGCCGAAGACCGGGGCTGGCGCAGTAAGGCAAGGTTCGCTGCGGTCGCGGCCCGATCCATGCGGGAGATCCTCATCGACCGAGCGCGCCGGCGCAACGCGCAAAAGCGCGGCGGCGACCTTGCTCGGGTTACGATCACCGGCCTCAGCGAGGATGACCCGACCTACGACGTCATCGCCCTCGATGACATGCTCCACAAGCTCGCCAGTCTGCATCCGCGCGCGGCACAAGTCCTGGAACTCAGTGTCTTCGCGAATATGACCGGCCATGAGATCGCCGAAGTCGTCGGCGTCTCACGGCGAACCATCGACAAGGACCTGGTGATCGCGAGAGGCTGGCTGGCCCGCGAGATGGGATCGACCCAAGGCTCCTAGCCTGTGAACAAGAAGGCATTTCACCGCGCTTGGGAGATTGCCAGTGCTGCACTGGATCTCGAGGCTTCACAGCGCCAAGAGCTGATCGAGAAGGCCTGTGATGGCGATCCCGACATGCGCCACGAAGTCGAATCGCTGCTCGAGCACTGCGCTGAGACGAATCCCGACGCTTCGCCTGTGATCGACATGGGGTCGATCCCCGAGCGCATCGCCCACTTCTCCATCGTACGCAAGGTCGGAGAGGGTGGTATGGGTGTGGTGTACGAAGCCATTCAAGACACTCCGAATCGACGCGTCGCACTCAAGCTGATGCGCTCGGGCCATCTGAGCCCCAAGCTATTGCGACGCTTCGAGTATGAGATCGAGGTGATGGCAAGCTTGGAGCACCCAGGCATTGCTCACGTCTACGATGCGGGAGTCTTCGACATCGGCGGCGGATCCCAGCCATATTTTGCGATGGAGTTTGTGGAGGGCGGAGCACTCGACGACTACGTCGAGCGCTGCAACTCGAGCAAGAACGAACGACTCGAGCTATTCGTCAAAATATGTGATGCTGTCCACCACGCGCACCAAAAGGGCATCATCCACCGCGATCTAAAACCGGACAATGTATTGGTGACAGCGACCGGCGAGCCAAAGGTGCTCGACTTTGGCGTCTCCCGTGCAATCGGAGAACAAGCCGAGGACCTGACTATGCTCACGGATGTGGGGCGCATCGTCGGCACCCTGGCATACATGAGCCCCGAGCAGGTTCAGGGTCGTCGCGACGAACTGACCGTGAGCTCAGATGTCTGGTCCCTGGGAGTCATCGCCTACGAACTACTCACGGGCAGCCTGCCCTTCGAGGTCCAGGGTCAGAGTCTTGCCGCCGCCGCAAGGACGATCGTTGACAAGGAACCGACGCCGCTTGGGAAGCGTGACCGCAGCCTGCGCGGAGACTTGGAAATCGTCGTGAGCACGGCGCTGCAGAAAGACCCGGCATACCGATATCATTCGGCTGCTGAACTCGCAGCCGACCTGAGGCGCGTCATCGCCAGTCAACCGATCGTGGCTCGCTCACCGTCGACCTTCTATCGCATACGTAAGTTTGCACGACGCAACCGCGCACTGACTTTCACCGCAGCGGCGCTCCTCGCCACGCTCGCCTTTTCCTTTGCGAGCACAGTCTACCAGAACTTGCTTTTGGACCGTTCGATCTCGGAACTACGCCGCCTGGCCGACGGACACATCATCGATGAACTCAACAACGAGTTTCCGCACCTGCCCGCTGCCGGCGAGGAAGACGCGGTAGTTCTCGCAGCCTGGCACGCACGGGCATCTGAAGTGGTAGCGAGGCAAGCCTTGCACAGGCGCACGCTCGCGGCCCTGCGCCAGCGCTCACTGCCGTACAGCCTGGCCGACCACGAGCGTCACCGACGACAACACCCACAGTGGAGTGAACGGCAGAGAATCGCCTATCTGCTCGAGTTTCAGAAGGGCCAACTCGAGGCTGAACCCAGGGAAGCAACGCGGCGAGAGGTCGAGAACTTGGAGCTCCGCGCAACTGAGATCGATGCCGAGATCGACGCCAGTCGCTCCTGGCACTTCGCGAACCCAACCGATCAATGGGCACATGACACCTTGGTCGCTGTAATCGATAAGTGTGCGCTGTTCGCAGAATCCGAGCACGGCCCATTCACGAAGGTCGGCGAGTGGCTCGATCTCGTTCCAAAGCTCAGGACGATCACCATCGATAACCACGCCAGTGCATGGGCCGAGGCCATCGCGAACATCGCCAACGAAGAGCTCAGCCCCTGGTATCGCGGCCTCCAGATCGAAGCTCAACCCGGACTGATCCCCCTCGGCAGAGATCCGAAGTCTGGCCTCTGGGAGTTCGGACATCCCCAAACCGGATCCTTGCCAAGGCGAGGCAGCGATGGAAGCCTGATCCTGGCAGAGGACTTCGGTCTGGTCTTCGTGCTGCTGCCGGGCGGGCGATTCCGAATGGGCGCCGAACGCCCCAGCGCCAGGCGACCGCTGGGCACGCCGAACGTCGACGCAAATGCCACAGCCATCGAATCCCCGATCCATGAACTGAACCTCGATGCCTTCCTGATCTCGAAGTTCGAAATGACGAAGGCCCAGTGGGAGCGCTTTTCGGGACGTCAGGACGGTCAGCACAGGACCTCGACTCTCCATGGCGAGAGCTTCTCTCCTCGTGATCCCATCGAGACAGTGCACTGGGTCAACTGCGACGAACTGACCCGAGCTCTCGGACTCACGATCCCCACGGAAGCACAGTGGGAGTACGCCGCACGCGGCAGGGCGGAGGATCGCCGAGAAGGACTTGACCCCATCGAAGCGCTTCGCGGCGGAGTCAACCTGTACGACCGGACGTACATGCAAGCCCAACCTGTCCCTGAGTCCGAAGACCCGGTTGCCTGGAGCTTCGATGACGGCGCCGTGCACGTCACCGCCGTAGGTAGCTACAGTCCAAATTCCTTTGGACTGCACGACATGCTTGGCAATGTCGAAGAGTGGTGTCTGGATACTCCCACGGGATACAGCATGCCTCCCGCCGCCGGCACAGGCCTGCGTCGCGGCGGCATGGTTGACTTCCGCATGCGGCGCGGTGGCTCGTACAGCACCCCGCCCCGACAGACTCGCATCCCTAGACGGGAACGCGCCGGCAAGTGGACCAACGTGGGCAATATCGGCTTACGGCCGGCGCGAGCCATCCGCTAGCGGCAATAGATCACGACTGGAGAGCAACTCACTCGCTGCGACCAGGCCAACCTCATCCGCCAAGAGATCGATCGATCGGGTCGCCATCACCGGCTGACCCGCGTCGTCAAAACTCTCGAGAGCGATCTCCCAAACTCCGACTGGGAGCTCGAAGGACCTGAGCCCGAGGAAGCTCAATTCTCCCAACTCTCGCCAATCTGGCGAACTCACCGGACGCGCGTACAGAGACAGGGCTTGGTCAACAAATTGCTCGTCATCCTGCAGTACTGAGAGCACAGCGATTTTGGCTGGCTGGGGCGCCGATGCCCGGGTGAGGGACAGTCTCGTATTCCCACCGCAGGAACGCAGTCGTCCACCGGTTCCGGAGATGAATCCCCAGTTGACCATGGCTTCGATTCGGTCTGCAGCCGCGCTGCCTGTCACCTGCTTGACAGTGATCGTTCCAGTCCGGAAGGGGTAACTGCCAACCCACTCGATGCCATTTCGATTGACTACGCCGGTAAAGACATTGCTGGCAGCATCGGTGATCTCGATCGAAGCTCCGGACTGAGTGATTTCGAATGTGTCCGAATACTTTTCACCGGTTGCATAGCCACAGGGCGATGTGGAGGTACCCGTCTCGTTCACGACAGTGGCTGAGACGTTCCAGGTACCCTCGAGGTCTGGCGCTGTGAAGCTGGACCCGCTAGAGGAGCCTCCGCCACCGCCGCAGGAGAAGAGGGTGAAGGCGCTGGCAAGACAGGCAATGGATAGGAGTTTCATGTTCGTTCTCCCTGCGATTAGCAGGTTGCTGGGTTCGTGGTGGGATGCATCGGATGCCGCCTGCAGTCTTCGCAGCGAGGCTTCATGCCCTCGATTCCCCTTGCGTCAAAGAGCCCAGGAAAAGCGCAGCGAAAATATGCAGCTGCTCTCAAGGGCTTCATCTGACGAGCATCTCCCAAGAGCAGCTCGGCGCGTCGCTGGCTGCATTGCCAGCCCAAAGCGAGCCTGGAACCTAGGTCGCAGCAAATAGGGGGCAGGCAATTCACCGTGAATTCGCAATCAATTTCATTCCTCATCAAGCCGGTTCAGGCTTTCCCCACGTAGAGCCATAGAATTCCCCAGCCCGGCAGACCCCTGGGACTCGATCAACCCGTCCCCTGCCGAGCTACTCCCAAGAATCAGAAGGATAGAACCTATGAAGACCGCCAAGACACTCGGACTCGCCGGCATCGCAGTCATCGCTGCGGCCAGCATGGCCGCCACAACCTTTGCTCCCAGCAGCGCTGCTATCAAGCACCCCCACATCAGCAAGACCGTGACCGCCGAGCTCGGCGAGAACAAATTGACGCTGAGCTACTTCACGGCTCCCGCCAACATGGAGCACGTGGAGAAGGTGAAGGAAGGTGATATGGCCATGGGCTTCGGCTCCCTCGAGTGCAGCGAAGACCTGGAGATCGGTGAGAGCAAGATCCCGGCCGGTAAGTACAGCATCGGCGCCATCAAGGAAGGTGAGGATTCCTGGACCCTGGCTCTGTATCCGGGCCGCCCGGGACGTGGCGAGGCCGCAGACGTCGAGAAGGCGATCCTCCTCGAGTCCATGAACAGCACCGACATGGGCGACACGGGGCATGTGTCCTTCGACATCATGCCGGGCCACGGCGATCTGGAAGGGAAGGCCACCCTGGTCTGGCACTTCGGCAACATGTATCTCGCCGGCGCGATCTCCTAGAGCGCAGGACGCGGCTGAGCGAGGGCTCGAACCCTCGCTCGCCCACTCCTCTCCCCGCGTCAGGCTTCTTTCCCGGCGCAGGAACCCAGAACGCGTGGACCCACAGGGCAAATGACCTAGGATTCACCTTCGGACGGGGGCCTGCTGCGAGTCGACGCGAGGACTGCCATGCTGAGAGGAGACAAGAGTCGCTGGGAAGGAGGAGCCATCAGGCTGCGCAAAGCATGCTTGACCCTTGCAGCAGTCAGCCTCATGAGCCTTCTGCTGCAAGCTCCTAGCCTGGCTCAGAGTTCCTTGTCGCGAGAGCCGGTACCTGATGCCCGCGCACAGGCGAAAGCCTCAGCTGTCATCCAGGAGCTCTACGGGGAAGACATCCGCAGAGCTATCAGCCGCGAAGAGAAGTGGGCTCTGGCACGACGCCTGCACAGTGCAGCGTTGGAGACCAGCTTTGACATGGCTGGAAAGTACCTGCTGCTCAACGCAGCCTTGGGCATGTACCAGGCTATCTTGGATGTGGAACAGGCAGTTGCCGTGGCGAAAGCTCTGGGCGCACAGTTCGAGCTCGACTCCCTCGAACTGCAGCGGCAGACCATTCAGACCTGTGCCGCGCAACCCCTCGCCAGAGCTGAGCTCAGCCTGCATAGGGCAGCACTTCTACTCATGCTGCGCGCTGCGGAAGTTGATCGCTACGATCTGGTTCGCAGCACCGGGAGGATTGCAGAGGGCAGCCCGCATCACAAAGGACCCGCAGTTCGCCTGCTAGCGGAGTTGGATAGCCAGGCGAAGGCTTACGGGCTAGCCATGGATCCGAGCCTCGGTCCGGAGGAAAGCAATCTCCACCGGGGCATCTTCTTCATGGGGACGAAGTTGGATTGGCAGAGGGGCCTGCCTCTGCTTGCCGCAAGCAAGGCAGAGACCATCAGCGAATTGAGTCAGCACGATCAGATCGGCCCGATGACCCCAGGAGCAAGGGTGAAGTTGGCTGGGCGTTGGTGGGACCTGAGCGAAGGCCGAGGGGAGATCGAAGCCAGAGGCTATGCCATGCGCGCTGCGTACTGGTACGGAATGGCAAGATCCAAACTGGCTGGCATGGATCTGGCTCTCGCAGAGAGTCGCCTCAACGAAGCTCGCAGCCATGTAGCTGCGAGGATTCGCCTGGCCAGGGATCTGCGTTCGGAAGGCTGGCCGAGTGCGGCGGATCATTGGGAAGCCAAGATCCTCTGGCTACTACCGCGGCCGGATCCGGAGGACGTCAGCAGGGCGATCGAAAACCCTGCTGCCCCGGAGGAGCCGGTACTGCAGGAAGAAGCGAATCGCAGGGTGGATCCAGGCCTGGCCAAGCTCGCAGAGGCGGTCGACGACCATCCGATCCCACGGCAGCTCCGCCTGCGTGGCCGCGGCCGCCGCCAACTCCTGGACCAGGGACGAGAGGGAGCGATTCAAATCGGACTCGCCTGGCTAAGCGCACATCAAGATCAGAACGGCCAGTGGGACAGCGACGGCTTTCTGAAGCATGAGCAGGGGGAAGTCTCCGGCGGCGGCGGGCAGGCTCTGTACGACATTGGCATCACCGGCCTAGTGCTGCTCAGCTTCCTAGCGGAGGGCAACACAGCAACCGGTGGCGAGTATCGCGACCAGGTAGGCCGCGGACTGCATTGGCTATGCAAGCAACAAGACGCCGAGACCGGTTTGATCGGCATGAATCACAGCAGTGACTTCATCTACAACCACGCCCTCGCGTCCCTCGCCTTGGCGGAAGCCTACGCCATGAGCGGCAATCGCGAGCTGGGCAGGCGAACTGCATCGGCACTGCGCTACCTGGAGAACCACCGCCACCCGCTCACCGCCTGGCGCTACCAACCAGGAGATGCGGAAGCGGACCTCTCCATCACTTACTGGTGCGCCAGCGCGTACCTCACTGCCTCCTGGACCGACATCGAGATCGATGCGGATGTGCTCGGCAAGCTGAGCGTCTTTCTCGGCCAAGCGGTGGATCCGAGTACCGGTCGAGGTGGCTATCTTCCCGGCTCCTTCAGTTCGGCCAGAAGAAGCGAGGAACACGCTGTTAAGTTCCCTCGCGAAAACGCTGAGGCCATGACCGCCGCAGCGCTCTTCTTGAAGTTCATGCTCGGGGATCGACCGGATCAGGATACGAGCATGGCCCAGGCGGCAGCGGTTCTCGCTGCGCTACCCCCGGCCTGGAGTGAAGAGCGGCGAACAATCGAGCAGTTCTACTGGATGGTCGGCTCCCAGGCCTTGCGACAGTACGGCGGGGTTGAGTGGCTCACCTGGAAGGGCGAGCTAAGCAATAGCCTGGTCAACCATCAAGTCAGAGGCGGCAATGGCGCGGGCTCCTGGGACCCTCTCGGTCCATGGGGTATGGAAGGCGGCCGCCTCTACTCCACCGCGGTCTGCCTGCTCGCCCTGCAGGCCGAGTACCGTTACGCGGATTTCTTCGTGGTGCCGGCTCGCCCTCTCTTCTCCCAGGTCGGCTCGCATTGGCGAGGTGCAGAGTTCGACAAGGTAGCCGAAGACCTGGACCTGCTCGCGGAGCAGAACCTCCCGCCCATGGACGCGGAGGCACTCAGCGAACTGAAGAAGGCCTTCGCCGACAAGCTCGATGAGAGCATGGCGAGGATTCAGAAGATCAGTTCGGGAAAAGCTGATCTCGCGACCATCAACGAGTTGCAGAAGCTCGAGATGGAATTCGGCGAACTCGAACCCGGTCAGCTCGCCGCCAGTCACAGAAAACGCCTGATGCGTGAGCCGAGGGTCAAACGCGAAGTCGATGCAGACAAGCGTCTGAGCGATCTTCTTCGCCGATACAATCGTCGCACGGAGAAAGGCAAGCGAACCCTCGAGCGTGAGCTCAGTCGCTTGATCAAGCGCTATCCAGGAACGGAAGCTGGCAAGAAGGCGACGAAACTGCTCGCCGAGTTGAAGGCGGGCTAGCC
>JAJFFD010000058.1 GCA_021776805.1 Planctomycetota bacterium | reverse complement strand
TTCTCAACCCTTCCTGGTGGTTAGCAATGCTGGAACCACGAGTACCGGTGCTGTGGATGACCTGGCGGCCATCGCAGATATCGCCGGAGAGCATGGTCTCTGGCATCATGTCGATGGAGCCTATGGCGGTTGCTTCATGCTTACCAAGCGCGGACGCGCGGCGATGCGTGGCATCGAACGCGCCGACTCGATCTCATTGGATCCACACAAGGGTTTCTTCCTTCCCTATGGAACCGGTTCTCTCCTGGTCAAGGATCTGGAGAAGCTTCGGTCGGCGCACGCCCTGCATGCGGAATACCTGCCGCAGATGCAGAGTGATCCGGACTTTGTCGACTTCTGCGACGTGTCTCCGGAGCTGTCCCGTGATTTTCGTGGTCTGCGTCTCTGGCTGCCGATCAAGATGCACGGCATCGCGCCCTTTGAACGCAACCTGGAGGAGAAACTCGATCTCGCCGAGTGGGCTGCAGATCAACTTCGGGCGATGGCGGGAATCGAAATCATTGCCGAGCCCCAGCTCTCCACCGTCGCCTTTCGCTTGCGTCCACCCGGCCTCGATCAAGAAGCTCTGAACGCGGTCAATCAGCGTTTCTTGCGAGGGATCAACGGCCGTGGCCGGGTCTATCTAACGGCGACCACGATTCGCGGCGACTTCCTGATTCGGATCTGCGTTCTGTCCTTCCGCACTCACATGGATCGTATGCGCGAGGGAATGCAGGACATCGCCTCGGCGCTCGCTGAGATCACCAGCGGTAGCGATTGAATCCGCCTGCCACTTGCTTGCTAATCGCCCGAGCCAGGTTGACTCGGCGAGCAGTGCTTTCAGGTCGGCAGGAGGGATTCCGGGATTGATCCCCTACTTGCCCTGGCCCGGGAGCTTGCCGGGGGCCGGTGGGCCTCCAGCGGCCTCGATACGCCCTTCGAGATCCTCGAGTTGATCGACCAGACCGGCCAGTCGCCGCTGAAAGTCCGCCAGTTGCTCGCCGGCGATGCGGTAGCTCTCCTGCTGGGTTGTCGTGGCATCGCTGGTGGCGTTGAAGCTCCCCGCAGCATTGCGAGCTCGGCTGCTGATACCTGGCTCCGCAGCTGCATAGCGGCGGGTGAGGCTGCGGTCCCCATTCATCTCCACCTGTAGATCGCTGTGGATCTGTCGCAGATCGCGTGCGGTCTTGAGCCAGGCTACATCTGCACGGGGAGTGTCGAGGACTGCCCGCTCAGCTCGATCGATGCGTCCGTCCGCGTCGTTCAGTACCGCGGCGACCGCCTGTAGTTTGCGATTGAGCTCTGCCACCTGCAGCTGGAAGCCAAGGAGCGCATCCCGATCTGCTGCGGGGAGCTTGGCCCCCGGCAGGGCCTTGAGCACGAAGTCTTCCGGCCCGGCTAGCTCCTCGTAGCGGCCTTCTTCGAGCAGGCCGAGACTCAGGCTGTAGCGCCCCGGAGCAGCTAGTGGCGCCCTGCCGCCGCCATAGCGAAGGTCCCAGGTGATGCGCTTGAGGCCGGTGCTAGCCGGGCGATTAATTCGCCGCACAACTTCTCCCTGCGCATCACGGATGGTGAAGATCATGCGAGCTCTGGACTCGCGATCCTCCGCCCGCAGCTCTTCCCAGGTTGGATAGCGGATGGGCTCCCCAGCATCGCTGGCCTTCTTCTCCTCGGCCTGTCGCTTCTGCTTGCGGGTCTGCAGCTTCTTGCTGACATTGATGGTGAAGACCGCGCCGATGGGTGGGTTCGCTGCCGTGTAGAGGCTATGGCCGAGGAAGCCCTGGCCACCGCCGCCGATGGGGCGCCGGGCAACGAAGAGCCAGGAGTCCTTGATCGGGAAGATGTGGGCGTCCTTGCTGAGAGCGTCCTCGTTCATGCTGCGCAGAGGCGAGTAGTCGTCCAGGATGAAGATGCCTCGACCGAAGGTGCCGACGATCAAGTCGCTTTCCCGCCGTTGTATCTCCAGGTCGCGCACAGCGATGGGGGGCATGCCACCCTTCAGCTGCTGCCACTGTTCACCAGCATCGAGGGTGACGAAGACGCCGAACTCGGTGCCGCAGAAGAGGAGATTCGGGTTTTCGTGATCCTCGACCACGGTGTAGACCGAGCCTCGCTCCGGTAGGTCACCGGCGATCGATTGCCAGTTGCTGCCACCGTCGTCAGAGCGCAGGAGATAGGGCTTGAAGTCGCCGCGCTTATGGTTGTCGAAGGCAGCGAAGACCCGGCTGCCCAAGTGGGTGGAAGCGATGACAGCGCTGACGTAGGTCGTCTGCGGAACTCCTGGGAAGCTCGCGTGAGCCTGCCAGGTCGCGCCGCCATCGCCGGTTACCTGAATGAGGCCGTCATCCGTGCCCACATACAGCCTGCCGAGATCCAGGGGGGATTCGCTGAGATTGACCACGCTGCCATAGGTCGAGGTGGATCGGTCCTTATCGATGGCATCCGGACTCTGCAGCTTGCCCATGACTTCGAGCTGGTTGCGATCGATGCCGGCAGTGAGGTTCTCGCTCACCCGTTCCCAGGTGTTGCCGCGGTCGTCGCTGCGGTAGAGATAGTTGGCCGCGAAGTACAGGCGCGTATGAGAGTGCGGGCTGATGATGACCGGACTGTTCCAGTTCCAATGTAGAGCTTCTTCTCCGGGAAGAGACTGGGGCTTGATGTCGATGCCTTCACCGCTCTTGCGGTCGTAGCGCACCAGGCCGCCGTGTTGTGACTGGGCGTAGACGATGTCCGGGTCTTCCGGGTCGACGACAGTCTCGAAGCCATCACCACCACGGGTGACAAACCAGTCCCGGTTCATAATGCCGTTGGCATTGATCGTGCGAGATGGTCCACCGAGGCTGTAGTTGTCCTGTGTGCCGCCATAGACGTTGTAGAAGGGGAAGTCGTTGTCCGCAGTGATGCGATAGAACTGGGTGATCGGCAAGTTCGGGAAGAAGCGCCAGGTCTTGGCCCGGTCAAAGGTCTCGTAGACGCCGCCATCGCAGCCGGCAATCAAGTGGCGTGTATCATCTGGGTCGATCCACAGAGCATGGTTGTCGACGTGCTTGCTCTCCTCGCCCAGAGCTCGCCAGTTGGCGCCCCCGTCCTCGGAGATCTGGTTGATCACATCCATGGAGTAGATGCGATCCGCGTTGTGGGGATCGACGAAGATCTCCATGTAGTACTGGGGGCTACCGGCGATGTAGCTGCTCATCTTCTCCCAGGTGCCCCCGGCATTCGTGCTGCGGTAGAAGCCGCTGCCTGCAGCTTTCGCCTGAAAGATGGCATAGACCGTGTCCGGCGAACTCGGCGCGAGGGCGAGGCTGATGCGTCCGACTTCGCCACCGGGGAGGCCGCCAGCGAGTTTGCTCCAGGTCTTGCCGCCGTCCTTGCTCTTGTGCAGCCCGCCGCCAGGTCCACCGTGAACCAAGGTGAAGACGTGACGACGGCGCTGGTAGGTGCTGGCATAGAGCACATCCGGATTGCGCGGATCCATGATCACGTCATTGCAGCCGGTGTGTTCATCCACATCGAGGAGTTGCTCCCAGGACTTGCCGCCATCAGTCGTCAGGTAGAGCCCGCGATCGCCGCCCTCCTTCCATAGCGGACCCTGCGCTGCTACCAAGACCCGGTTGCTGTCCCGCGGATCGACCAGGATCTTGGCAATGTGTTCGGATTCGCCCAGACCCATCTTCTGCCAGCGGCCACCACCGTTGGTGGACTTGTAGACACCATCTCCATAGGACACGCTGCGTTGGCTGTTGTTCTCCCCAGTTCCGACCCAGACCGTGTTGGGATCGTTTTGATCGATGGTCACGCAGCCGATCGAGTAGGAGGTCTCGCCATCGAAGATCGGCTTCCAAGTCGTGCCGGCATTCTTGGTCTCCCAGACCCCCCCGGAGGAAGTGGCCAGGTACCAATGCGCCTTGTCCCGTGGGTCGACGGCTATGTCGGAGATCCGTCCAGAAGTGATCGCCGGGCCGATGCCGCGCAGGGACATGGCGGACAGAGTGCCGCTGTTGATCTTGCTCTTCTTCTCCTCTGCCTCCTGGGCCGCGAGAGGGAAAGCGAGAGTCATGGCGAGAAGGAGGGGAGAGACGCGGAGCTGTTCCATGGCGAGTGACTGTCGGGGGATTGGGGTCGCAACATCCTAGCGAGGGATGCCCTCGGACGCAGCATGGAGCTGGAGCTCTGGCTTCAGTGCTCGGCCGGGTCGAGAATATCCGTGCCCTGTTGCAGCTCGATGAGGTTGCTCACCCCATCGTTGTCCGCATCGAGATCCACATCGTCCGGGATGCCGTCGCGATCGAAATCCAGGCGAATGACCGTGCTCACCTGCACATCGGCGAATATGCCCGTGATGCAAGAGCCCTGACCCAAGGCTTCAACCAAGGCCGCCCCGGGGATGCCGGCGCGACCGACCAAGACGTAGGGCTGGCGATACTGGATGCTCGACTCGAGGCTGCTCCCCAATCCGCGCAGGGCTTCGGCGATGGGTTGTAGGACCGGAACCGAGCCGAGAGGGGTGCAGGTGTTGACAAAGGGCAGGGCGGTATCCGCTACTGCAATCATCACGTAGTCACCGAGGGCCACAGCAGCCAAGTCCGCCACCATCCCTGCGGTGGCGCCCGATGGATCTGCGAAGGTGTCGTAGTTCTTGATGGAACTGACCACTCCAGTCGCCGCATCGATGACCGCGACATTGAAGCCCCGGCCGCCGGCCGGTTCGCTGAAGGCGCTGTAGCGCATGACGAAGGGTTCCCCATCCATGCTCATCCAATAGTAAGCGTCCGGACCGCCGCCCTGGGAGCGTGCCTGCAGAATGACCGGGTTGGTCTGCGTCCAGGTCAGGCTGTAGGCAACGCTGAGCCAGTTGTAGGCCTGCTTTGGATTTCCCGAGACATCCAGGAGTCCGAAGTTCTCCTCGTTCGAGTAGCCGTCCGGGTGGCCAAGGAAGGTTGTCGCGAGTCCGCCTCCGCGGAAGTCAGTCTTCTCCTTGAGGGCTGCAAAGCCGCCAACATCCTGCTCGCAGAGGCTGCCCTTGCTGTCCTTCCACCAGCCGTCGGTCCAGCTGAAAATGCTGCCACCGATGCAGGCGCGGCTCGGGTCGATTGCAGACAGGTTGCGGTGGATCTCGTCGAAGAGATTGACAGCTACTCCTGCTTGCAGGGTTACATCCAAGAGCCCATCCCCCGTAGCCAAGTTGGTCGTACGCCAAGAGTCCGTGCCGAATTCACCGAAGAAGAAAGGCTTGTCCGGAGCCAGCATTTCCCACTCGAGCCACCAAGAGCCGAAGTTTCGGCTGCGGTAGAGGTTGATTGCCCAGAGATCGGCGCCAGGTACCCCGGACAGGATGTTTGGGAACTCACTCGTCTCGATCGCGGGTCCGAGATTGTAGTGGTCCGGATTGAAGCCCAGGCTCGATGCCACTGGATGCCTGCCATCGAGGTTCTTGACCAATTGCACCGTTGCCTGGGTATCGATTTGAGCGGCGCCTATGGACGCATAGTGCCAATGAAGATTGAGGTTCCATTCATTGCCGATGATCCATCCAAGGAGTGCCGGGTGATCCTTGTAGGCGGCGACGATCTCGGCATTGCTCGCTTCACCCTGCTCGTGCGCCGCATCGGGGATCAAGGTGATCCATACCCATAGACCCCGTCGATAAGCCTCGTCCAGAATTCGTGTTGCAGTCTTATCCGTACCAAGATCCACGTAGGTCTTGATGCAGTTGGCATTCATCTCCTGGATGAGCCTGAAGTAATCCCTATAGGGGCTGTTGCGCAGATGCTCCCGCAGCTCCCGCCGATCGAGCACGTCCTGACAGGTGGCGACGGGCGAATACGAAACACCCCGCATCTTGAACAGCTCAGCCCGAGCCAGTCGGCCAAAGCGATCCCGCCGCCGCACGAAGAGCTGGCGATCCTTGACCCAGGTCAGGCTGGAGCCGAGGGGCTGGTTGGTCCCTGTCTCCAGGGCCCGGTCTTCCTGCGCATGCAGTCCGGGCTGTCCGGCGCCTAGGAGAGCGCCGGCCAGGAAGAGGTGGTGGAACCTCATGACGGCGGGGGCGATTGCTGTTTGTTTTGGAGGTGGCTCTGTAGCGGGGTGAGCACATGAGATCCCCATGCTTCGCCGGGCGCAAGCTGTGATGATCCCGCCCTGGCCGTCTGCAAGCACCACTTCCTGTCGGGCGCAGTCGATGCTGCGATCGCCGAATTACGTCCACACTCTGCTCAGCATTTCTTGCGACAGATTCCGGCCCTCGAGTGAAGAATGTGACCTTGCCCGAAACCCGCGCAGAACGACACTTCGCTCGCTTCCGTCAATCGGAGGATCCCCGCGACCTCGCCGCGGTCTTCGATCTGACCGCGCCGGAGTTGATGCGGGTGGCCGTCTATCTGGTTCGAGATGAACAGACTGCGGAAGATCTCTTGCAGGAGACATTTCTCACCGCCATCGAGAGACGGGAGAGCTTCCATGGTGGACGCGCCCTCCTTCCC
>JAJFFD010000057.1 GCA_021776805.1 Planctomycetota bacterium | reverse complement strand
CGACTACATGCGCGAGTTCGAGCTCAACGACCCGGAGCATCCCTATGCCCTCGAGGCCGGCGCCATGCCCTACTCGTCCATGAGCGCGACGATCCTGTCTCGGGATGGTCGTGCCGAGTTGGGACTGGGGAGCCCCGGCAGTCGACGAATCATCTCGGCGGTGATCCAGGTCATCAGCAATTGGGTGGATGCGGGGATGGCGATCGACGCGGCGGTGGCAGCGCCGCGCATGCACGTAGTCCCGGAGAACAGGCATTTGCTCTTCGAGCAGGAAGTTCCAGAAGCAGTCCTGCTACGCCAGCTGGAGGAGAGCGGCTTCCGCGTGTTCAAGCCCTTCACCAGTTTCGATCGCGGGGGACTAAGCCCGTACTTCGGCGGGGTGCACGCGCTAGGACGCCGCGCTCCCGGCAACTGGCAGGCGGCAGCGGATCCGCGGCGGGATGGGTACGGAGCCAGGACAAATAACAACCGCTTCCGCCGAGCGAGTTGCTGGGTCAGCGGACCGGATTGGGTCTGTTGCTACTTGTCCTGGCTCCGTACTCGGGCCTGGAGCATCACTTGATGTTGATGTTCCAGACCACCTTGGAGATGAAGAGGGTGCCCCAGCCCATGGTGTAGGGGCCGAAGATGCCCGTCGGCAGAAGCATGTCTTCCAGGTCGATGAAGGAGCGGAACAAGGCTCCCGGATCCGTCCCGCCATAGACAAGGCCCCCCTCAGGACGAAGGGTTCCGACTCCTGTAGTGACCTTCACTGGGAAGTCGTTCGGATTGCACTCGTCCACGTACTGCAGGAAACCAAAGTAGGTGGTCAGCTCCCTGAGTCCCGGAAAGGTGTCTGGCGGATTGACCCAAAGACCGAGCGGATGCGCCGTCATCCCAGCCGGGAAGGGTAGAACCGGCGGTGCATTGAGGAAGAAGCTGAGGTATTGGTTGGTGACGCCGTTGCAGTCGGTGACTCCACGGAAAACCTGGTGCTTGTAATCCAATGGCCCGGTGACGCCTGCCATGCACAGGCAATTCTCGGCCAAGGTATCGATTGCGCCGTCGATGATGGGCGCTTCACCAAGGCAAACGTAGTTGCCCGGAAGGCGTGTGCTACGCACTGCTTCGCCGGGGGCGCTACCGGTCGGTTCCTGGACTGGTTGGCAGACGAAGCCGGCGGGACCGAAGAGGTGATAGCTGCGATCATGGTGCGCAATCGGCAACGCGTAAGGCTTGGCGCTGAATGTGTTGTGGGAAATACAACCGACTTCGTGATTCAGATTGATGAGGAACTTGTCCACTCGGTTCGGAACAAGCGGGTTGATGTCACAGGCGTAGTCAATGTGGCCTGTGAAATGCACGGAGACATCATCAGCTACACTCGGATCCGCATGCGGTGGAATTGGGCAAGGCGCCGCTCCGGCGAAGGAAACCATCGGACCGTTTACCAGCCAGCGCCAAACTTGGCGTTCGAGAGTTTGTCCGCTGGGAAGAGTCGTGGTCTCCACCCATGTGCGGGAGTACTTGCCAAGCAGGGAGCCGATGTAGCCGGGAGCACCCGGGGCGCCCGGTGCAACTTGCACTTGGATCAGGGCCAGATCGCAGCCGATGGGCAGGTGATTGATGCTCGTCTTGACCGAGAAGCTTTGTTCCAAGTCGCAGTTCAAGAGACAGCAGAAATCTCCGTCAACCGACATGCGAGGGATCGGCGGCAAGTTCATGTTGACCACTGGCTCACACCAACCGATGTTGAAGCCATCGTCACCGATGCAGCCCTGTGGCGCCTGCGCCGCTACTGAGAGGGGTAGAGAGAGCGCGAGGGCGACGGCCCCCAGCGCATGATGAAGCATGATCATCGAGTTTGTCCTCGTCCGGTAGTTATGAGAGAAACACAGAAGCGGGAATCGCAGCCTGCCTTTGCCCGATTGCCGTCCGATTTCTCCTTGGGCCAAGAATCTCGACCGGCGATCCGGCGCCGGCATCCCCAACATGCCGAGGCAGGTCGATCCATCCAGGTCGCATGGTACTCGAATCAGCCCATGACTTGGGAACTTCCTAGAACTTGCGTGCCTGTCTCTTCAGCTCTTCGCAAGCGGAATTCGCTTAGCAACAACGATCCGGGCGAGATCGGTCTACTTCCCTTTGTCGAGCCCGGATTTCAGCTGCTCATTGGAGGCCTGAATCGAGAGCTGAGTCGCCCAGACCCGCACGAAGTCGTTGCTGCCCTGCACCAGACCGGGCTGTTTTTCCGCGTAATCCCTGCCCAATGGGGTGGAAAGGAAGGCGTTTGCAGCCTGCAGAGTTTCCATGTCGATGCGTGCCGCGATGAATTGCACCAGCTTCTCCTCAACCGGTTGCTCTGCCGCCAGTTTGCGGATGCGGGCGACGAGACCCGCCGGCAGCTCCTCGGCGCTCTCGATCTGGAGGATGACCGAGTCCAGGTAGCGCTCCGCAAGACCGTCCAATCCCATGAGTTCCAGATGCCTGTTGATCACCCTGCGCGTGTCTGCATCGACAGCCAGGGCAGTGTCAACCGGTTTGGAACTCTGTCCCGGCGCGGGTTCCGCATCGCATGACAGAGTGGAGAGTGCGAATAGAGTCAGACTGATCGTTGGGCGAAGCATTCGGTTCCTCCGCGGTGGGGGCAGGGAATCTAGCACAAGAACCGATTTGGCGCGCAGTACGGAGCCAGGACAAATAACAACCTCTTCCGCCGAGCGAGTTGCTGGATCAGCAAACCTTGTCGAATATGTTGTTATTCGTCCTGACTCCGTACTCCAACCCCCCCAAGCATGTCCCAACACCGACCCGATAGCCGTCTCGACTCCGAAATTGCCCAACGCCTCAACGAGCACGTAACCCTCGAGGCCCGTTCCGCCTTCTCCTACTTCGCCATGGCCTCCTGGGCCGAAGTGCGCGGCCTGACCGGCTTCGCCCAGTGGTTTCGCGGCGAGGCCCAAGGCGAGTTCGAGCACATGCGCCTCTTCGTCTCACACCTCAATGATCGTGGTTTTCAGGCGACCTTCGGCGCCATCCCCGAACAGCGCTCAGACTGGGACAATATCCAGCTGGCCTTCGAGAGCGTCGTTGCTTTGGAGCATGAACTGGGCGGGCAGATCGAGGCCTTGATTGAGCTTTCCCATAGTCGTCATGACCACTTCACCGGCAGCTTTCTGCAGAGCTTCGTCGCTCAGCAGATCGCCGACATGGCCGAGGCGGATGAGATCCTCGATCGCCTGCGCATCGTCGGCACCGATGGCCAGGGACTGATCCTCATCGATCAGGAATTGCGCGCGAAGGTGGGAG
>JAJFFD010000056.1 GCA_021776805.1 Planctomycetota bacterium | reverse complement strand
ACCTGGCAGTTCTTCGCTGCCTTCGCAGTTGTGCTCGTCTACTGGCTGTTCATTCCTCCTTCCTTTGACCGGGTCTGGTCCACCTCGGTTGCGGTCATGCCGGATGCGACCATCGATGGCAACAAGATCGAGGTGCACAATATCCGGGACTTCAAGTACCGCAGCGAGAATGACTATGACATCGAGTACTACGATCGGACCTTTGACCTGCAAGAATTGGAGTCGGTAGACCTGATCCTCTCGTACTGGGATGGCAATCGCGACATTGCCCACATGATGGTCAGCTTCGGCTTCTCGAATGGCGATTGGCTGACCATCTCCATCGAGACCAGAACTGAGGAGGGCGAGGGGTATTCGACGATCTCCGGTCTCTTCAAGCAGTTTGAGCTGATCTACATCGCCGCTGATGAGCGCGACATCGTTCAGCTGCGAACCAATCATCGCGGCGAAGATGTCTATATCTATCCCTGCAATTACACGCCGGAGCAGCGGCGCACCTTGTTCATGAGCTTGGTTCGGCGCATCGACGAGATGGCGGTCACTCCTGAGTGGTACAACGTCCTCGAAGACAACTGCACGACTGCATGGATAGGGATTGTCGACGGTATGGGTGGCATCCCCGTGGTCTTTGACATCCGCCTCCTTCTCAATGGCTGGCTGGATGAGATGGCTTACGAGCGCGGGCGCCTGGTTGGCGACGAATCCCAGGGCTTGCCCTATGAGGAGATGCGGGCCAAGCACGCGGTATCCAAGATTGCTCAGGAGTATGGCGGGGATCCGGACTTCTCAAACAAGATCCGAGCCCGCATGCCGAAGCGAACCAACAAGTAGGGCGTATCTCGTGTCCGTTGGGTAGTAGCATGATTGGCATGCGATCAACGCCGACCCTGGCCAGTGTCTTGGCCCTGCTACTTTCAGCTGGATTGTCTGCGCAGGCAGAACTGGGTTGGAAACTGAACCTCGCCAACGGTGGTTTTGACCGACCGGAAGGGCCAGTGAGTTTGCAGCTGAGCTCTGGCCGCGAGATTCCTACCGAATTCTATTCTGGTTTGGCGAGTGGTTCTCGGGCGACTCTCTGGTCGGGGGGGCGGCAACTCGAGATCGAGCTCCAGGTTGACCTGGAGGAAGGCTCGCTCGAGGTCCATTGGATTCATCCAGCCATGGGGGCGGATAGCAAACAGCGTTTGGAGCTGCGGCTAAGCCCGATGACGCTCGAGTCCGCTGCTACGGGCGAGGCGAAGGATACCGATGCCGGTGGGAGAGACTTGCGAGTGGGGGATCGTCGCGTTCTCCGATACGTGTACGGCTTCGACCCTGAGCGGCGAGAGCAGACCTACAAGTCCTTCCATCATGTCTATGACTTCGCAGGCGACGAGTTCTTGACCAAAGGGCCGGGCGGCACCTTCTCGCATCACCGCGGTCTCTTTCTCGGCTTCAATCAAATGCAGCAGGGTGAGCGGAAGATGGATTTCTGGCACTGTCACGAAGGGCTACGCATCGAGCACCAGCGCTTTGTGGCCGGGGTCGAAGGAGGGCTGACAAGCAGCTCGGCAGCGCTCATCTCTTGGATCGATGGGGAGGGGGAACAGATCGTAGAAGAGCTGCGGCAGGTGCGCGCCTGGAAGGTGTCCGATAGTCGGCGCATCCTGGACTTTGAGATTCGTCTGTCCGCCATGGCCGGTGAGCTGGAGCTGGCTGGGGATGCGCAGCACGCGGGATTCCAATTCAGGGCCAGGGAGGCTCCTGAGGGTGAGCCCGAGTTGAAGGTGACTTATCTGCGTCCCGAGGCAGGAGAAGAGCAAGGCAACGATGTTTGGCTAGGCTGCGATTGGGTAGCTGGTCTCTTCGAGCAGGACGGCCGGAACTATGCAGTGGTGCACATGGATGCGAGTTCGAATCCACGACCGAATCGGTATTCGACTCGAGAATACGGTCGCTTCGGTTCGACCTTTGACGCGAAGCTGGCTGCAGACCCCCTCGTTCTGAGATACCGGATTCTGATCATCGATGTGGATGCGGAGGGGCCGCTGCAAGTCGATCGGCTCATCCGAGATTACCGGGCCTACACCGAGGTCCTGCGGCCGGAGCTTGTTCCTGGCTAGCGGATCCTGAGCAGTTCTTCCGCTGTCCATTGCGTCTCTCTCTCTGCTGTTGCTGAGCGCACCGACTCCACCCTGCTCGCGCTGACTGGAGTCGCTCGGTGGTTCCACACGCGTCGCAGATAGGTGAGGATCGCAGCGATCTCATCGTCACCGAGACCTGCATGGCCGGGCATGCTCATGTCGTATTCCTTGTCTGCGACCCGAACAGGGCCGACCAGTCCATGGAGGACGATGCGAATACTTCTCTCAGGCTCGCCGAGAACCCAATCAGAGTCGCGCAGGGGTGGTGCGAGACCATCCATGCCGCGACCGTCAACCTGATGACAGACCGCGCAGTGCACCGGGTAGAGACGGGAGCCTTGGCGGAAGCTTTGCAGTTGTGCTCCCTCGAGCTGCTCGTCTTCTTGACTGTCTGCAGACTCTGGCTGGATCGCGATGGCTGGCAAGAGTTCCGCGAGAAGGGTCTGTAGCTCCGTCTCCCGAGACAAGCTTCCCAGGGCCGCAGGGGATCGGCTCAGTTTGAGGAAGCCGGCGCGAGAATCCTGCCTTGGTAGAGAGTCGACCATCCCCTGCAACATGGCTCGCCTTCGCCAGGTCTCGGGAGTTGCGGCAATGAGCTCGAGGAGTTGCTCTAGCCGATTGGAACTGCGCCCTGCAGTGAGCAGTCTTGATAGCTGCCGCAAGACTGCGCGCTTGCCCGGGCTGTCAGCATCGCTTGTCAGCTGCTGAATGAACGCCAGTTCACGCTCATAGGATCCGCTGAGGGCTGCTTGGCGAAGGATCGGGTCCTCACTCTGCAGTTCGGCAATCCGGGCAAGGCGAATGAGCGCGGATTCACTGGATAGTTCGCCTAGGCTGAGAGTCAGTTGGAGAAGGACTTCCGGATCTTTCTGCGCGGCGAGCTGATCGATCAGGACCCAGAGGAGTGGCTCGGGGCGCGCTTCTAGAAAGGGCTCTGCAAGTCGGATGCCAGTTGCCTGCACCTGCTGGCTCTCATCATGGAGGGCGCGAAAAACATCACTGCGGCGAAGCCTGTTCATGCCCTCGAGAGTCCAGAGGGCATGCACTCTGCCAACTGCCGGGGCTTCTGCCAGGAGCTTGGAGCGCAGGATGTGCGCCACTTGCGGGCTGTCGCGATCAACTAGCAGTCGCTGTGCCTGGTCGCGAGTCCAGCCATTGTCGGCCGCTAGGAGGCTGGCGAGTTCTGTATCGCTCAGTCGGCTGAGATTTTGCGGTTCTTGGCGCTCCTCGCCTGCCGGCAGGATCCTCCAGATACGGCCGAGGCCGAGGGGAGCTTCGAGTCCGCGCTCGATGATCTGCCGGCGAAGGAAGGTAGTGACGAAGTTCTTGTGCTGGATGATCCCGCGGTACATATCGACCAGATACAGGGCGCCGTCTGGACCGTTGTAGAGGTTCACTGGCCGAAAGCGCTCGTCACTCGAACTCAAGAACTCGCTCTTCTCGTAGGGATTCTTCCCAGTGATTCGTCCGGGCTGTTCATCGAGGACCAGTCGCCGAACCAGGTTGCCGGCAGGCTCGCAAACGAAGGCGTTGCCGCGAAAGCCGTTGGGAAGTGCGTCGCCGCGATAGATTACGGGTCCGCAGACGGCTGTAGTCCGGGTGAGCACGCCATCCCTGAGCATGCCATCCTGATAGCCGCGATTGATGCCCGGGGTCACTCGGCTCGGCCACACCGCTTGATTCTTGATGACCTGCTGATTGAGTCCGAATGGTCGCCCTTGATGGGGATGGCGTCCGCCGTAGTGCGCCGGGTAGAGGTTGCTGCGCAGAAAGTCGCTGTTGTAGTTGAAGAAGAGTCGTCCCTTGTCGTCCTTGCTCAGGCCCCACTGCCCACCGCTGAGAATTGGCTCTTGAAGCCAGCTACCGTCGCGCAGTCGCTTGATTCGTAGAGGATGGTTGGCCATGTAGATCCAGTTATCCAAGCCGAACAGGAGGCTGTTCGCGGCGTGCTCTACATTATCGAGTCCTGCATCGAAGCCCGACGTGACCAACTCCTTCTGGTCTGCCCTGCCATCTCCATCGCTGTCACGATGGAACCACAGGTTGGGTGGTTCGATCAGGAGAAGGCCATCGTCAACCAGGGCCAAGGCTCGGGGTAGGACCAAGCCCTCGAGAAACACGCGGCTCCTATCCATGACCCCATCGCCATCATCGTCTTCGAGGACGACCACACGACTGGTGGGCGCTTGCTCGCCTTCGCCATCCACATTGGGCATGAAGCTGCGCATCTCGATTACCCAGATCCGTCCGCTAGCATCAAAGGTCATGCATATGGGATCCTGAACCAATGGCTCGGCAGCGACGAGTTCCATGCGCAGGCCAGGCGCCAGGCGCATGCTGGCGAGAGCTGCTGTTGGATCCAGGACTGGAGCAGCCGGGACCCTGATGTCCGGGGAGATGGCTGGTTGATCTTCGCCTGCCTTGTCACCGCGTTGTGCGGAGAGGCTGCCTGCCAAAGCGGTGAGCAGAAACCCCAGCCTGGCGATGAGTGTCATCTTTTGACCCATGGGTTCGAATGCGGGCGAGTAATGAACTTAGAGTTCGTTTGCGAAGCGAGCGAAAGCCAAAATGCTCCGCTCATGCCTGCCCTACTCTGCCTTGTTCTCTTCGCCTGTTCCAACCTATCCAGCCAGGAGCCGCCCCTTCATGAAGTATTTGGACAGGTGCACAGCTCTGTTGTGACCATCGTCACTGCTCAGCGCGAGGTCGATCCTCGGATGGACAAGGGTTTGACGACCACGGGCGGCGTGGGTTCAGGGGTGCTCATTTCATCGGCAGGAGCGATTTTGACCGCGGCGCACGTAGTTCAGGCCTCGGACAAGCTGACGGTTATTTTCGCCGACGGCAGCAAACACCCCGCTCGGGTTCAGGGTTCCGATTCACTGAACGATGTGGCTCTGATCAAGTTGGATCAACCGCCACCTGATGGTGCGCATGTTGCCAGCATGGGGGACTCGGATGCGGTCAAGGTCGGTCATAGGGCCTTTGTTGTCGGTGCTCCGCGTGGAATCTCTCACACGCTGACAGTTGGCTACATCTCAGCACGGCGGACACCAGCGCGAGTCGTAAGTTCGGTGAAGGACACAGAGTTGTTTCAAACCGATGCTGCCATCAATCCTGGCAATTCTGGCGGGCCACTCTTCAACATGCGCGGGGATGTCATCGGTATCGTCAGTCACATTATCACTGCATCCGGTGGAAGTGAGGGCTTGGGCTTTGCTGTCACATCGAATGTTGCCAAGGCTCTGTTGCTGGACGCACCGGCTTTTTGGTCCGGGATCGAGTACGTCCGGGTGGCGGATGATCTCGCCAGAATCTTGAACATCCCAGGCGGTCGATCCGCGGCTTTGGTTCAGCGTGTTGCCCGTGGTTCCCTCGCACACCGCGCAGGACTGCAAGGAGGCAGCTTGGCTGCGAGCATAGCTGGAGAGGAAATCGTCCTGGGTGGTGACATCATTTTGGCGGTAGGGGAGGTGGCCGTTGGCGAGCCAGAGGATTTTCCAAAGCTACGGGAGTACCTGCGTTCCCTCAGGAATGGCCAGGAGTTTGAGATCCACGTGCTCCGGGCCGGCGAGACGAAGATACTGCGCGGTCAGATGCTCCGCTGAACCCTACCAGTTGAGGAGGTCCTCGCGCTTGTGGAGGATGCCGGCGCGACAAATCAGGAGCAGGCTGCGCATGTTGGTAATGTCAGCGCTCGGGTCGTCTTCGAGAATGAGGAGATCGGCGATTCGACCTACGGCGATGACTCCCAAGTCACTGCCGCGACCCATTGCCTTTGCGGCGTTCTTCGTGCTGGCGACCAGAACCTCGGCAGCAGTCATGCCCGCTGCCTGCATTGCCTCCATTTCTGGATAGACGGAGGGGCCGTGTAGGGTGAGTGGATTGCCTGCGTCCGTGCCCATGACTACGGGAACGCCGGCTTCGTGAATGCGCAGAAGATTCTCATGCATGGTTTCGGCCTGCATCTGCAGGCGCATGGCATTGCCCTTTACGTTCCTTGCTGAAAAGCGCGCGGTCAGGGACATGGTAAGAAGTGCCCGTTCGCGAATGCTTGGGTGCACGCTTTCGAGCTGGACCTGAAGTTCTGTGCTCAGCTCGGAGCTGTGGAGGTAGTGGTAGCCCGCAGCAACCGTCAGGGTGGGGCAATAGGCGGTGCCATTCTCGAGTAGGGCAGCGATGAATTCGTCGCTGATTGGGCGATCATCGACGCTGTGCACGAGGAGCTTTGCTCCTGCATCGACAGCGATCTCTGCAGTCTCGAGAGAAGTCGCGTGCACCACCATGTCCAGTCCATGCTTGGCTGCTTCGTCTGCTACCGCGTAGAGAAGTGGGGTGCTCTGTGCGATCGGAAGATTCCTGCGCACAATGAACCATACCTTGATGGCATCGCTGCCAAAGGCTGCATGGGATCGCACTCCCGCTCGTGCAGTTTCTTCATCCGCCATCAAGACGAATTGTTGTTGATCCGGTAGCTGTAGTGCTGCTGGAACGAAAGTGGTGAGAAGCGCTCCGGTTGCCCCTACGTGCGGGGCAAAGGGGTCGTTTTCCGTCTCATCTCCGAGTCGCCGTGTCCAAGGGTAGCCACCCACATCGAATACTGCGGTCACGCCGGCAGCGAGAAAGGCGCGGTGAAATCTTTCCGGATGCGCCGCATTCGCCGCCATCGTTTCCGGATAGGGGTGTGTAATCCTCTGATCACTGGCGTCCGGTCGACCATCAGCCCAACCGGTTTGCGAGTAGTGCACATGAGCATCGACCAGGCCTGGCGTCATGTGACGGCCCGCAAGATCGATACGTTCCGCATCGTCCGGGATTGTGAGCTCCCCCAGGCTACCGACGGCTTGGATGCGTCCATCCCTGATGATGACAACGGAGTCTTTGCGGGCAGTGCCACCCTGGCCGTCGTGGAGTGTTGCTCCCAGCAAAGCCAAGGGCTTCTCTTGTGCTGCCAGGGAATGGTTGAGAAGCAGCAGGCTCAGTGAGCCGAAGGCGATGGCGAGTTTCTTCATGATTGCATTCGCGTTTTGCGAGGATTTGCCGGAGCGAGGGGTTAGAAGATCGGGCAGCATGGAAAAGATTGCCAATAGTCGATTCTCCCTCCATCCTCTCCTTGCCGAGCGCTGGAGTCCCTTGGCATTCGATTCTCGACCCATTGCGCCGGAGCATCTCGGGAGTCTGTTGGAAGCCGCCCGTTGGGCGCCGTCCTGCTTCAACGAGCAGCCCTGGAGCTTTCTTGTGGGAACTCGTTCCGATCCGGAGGGGCATGCAAGGCTGCTATCTTGCATCGTCGAGGCGAACGCTCGCTGGGCAGCCAAGGCGCCGGTTCTGATGCTCTCGGTGGCGAGTTCAAGCTTTGCTCGCAACGGGAAGCCAAATCGTCATGCCCAGCATGATGTCGGACTTGCAGTTGAGAACATGGTGATTCAGGCTCAGACCATGGGCCTTGTTGTTCACCAGATGGGCGGCTTCGATGCTCAGAAAGCGCGCAGGCAACTCGCGATTCCGGAAGGGCAGGAGCCCATGGCCATGATTGCAATTGGCTATCCGGCTGAGGTGGACAGTCTCCCCGAAGAATTGCGCGATCGCGAGCGAGCTCCGCGTAGCCGGAAGGAGCTCAGCGCCATCGCCTTCGGCGCCGCCTGGGCTTCGGCCCTGCCTGACTTGACCTGAGACAGTTTGGCCGGGAGTGCCGGCTCGCAGTTGACAAGCAATACTGTGTTCAGTCTTGCTAGCACGCAGAATCGGAAATCAGTTGATCACTTGGATCAGCTGCAAAGCTCGAAGCTGCCATATCAACGCTCGCAGCATGATCTTGTGAAGTGCGCCCGGAACACTGCGAGGAATGCCACGCGCTTACGGTGTGAACGATGAATTCTCCACAGTGCTAAGGACTCTGCATCCCTGGCTGCTTTGGTTCATTTGCGGGCTACTATTCCCTGTCTCGCCGCCACCCGCAAAAACGACACTCCTTTCGCCCTGTGCAGGTCAGTCTGCTACGGGCGGGTGCATCAGAGCTGCGACCCGGGCGAGGGGTCGCCGGATCAACAGGCAGTGCAGGCTCCCCCAAGTTCTGCACTTTGATCTTCCGATGCACCGGCCCCGCGATCCCCTCGGGATGGTGGGGCTTCTTTTTGTACGGCAGGGTTTGTGATCCGCGCGCATCTCAGATCCCAGTCTCTGGCCTAGGCCCACGGAGGCGTTGCCAAGTGCAAGTGGCAAAGAGGCGCATTGCGAAGGGAATGCCTTGTAGCAGGTAGCGTTTCATCAACCGCCGTGGCTCCTGGAACAGTCGATGCAGCCATTCGAGTCCAACTCGCTGCATCCACCTTGGTGCTCGCTGAACGTCTCCACAGAGGAAGCTGAAACTGATCCCGACTCCGAGCCACCAAGCTCCCGGCAGGATCGAGTGCATGCTATCGATGATCCGCTCCTGTTTGGGTGAGCCGAGAGCAACGAAGATTATGTCTGGTTTGGCGGTGACCAATGCACGCTCGAGTTCGGCCAAGCGTTGTGCATCCTGCTCGAAACCCGGAGCAGGGCAGTCAGTCCCAGCGATGCGCAGCCCGGGGAATCTTGCCGACAGAATCTCCGCAGCTTTCTCACTGGTGCCGGGATCGCCGCCCAGCAGGTAGATGGATGCCTTCGACTCTGCGGCAACCCGGCTGAGGCTCGAAATCAAGTTGGAGCCTGCGACCTGTCCTGGAAGCGCTGTCCCCTGCAGTCGACTGGCCCAGAGCAATGGAACGCCATCGGGGACGCGCAAGCTGGCCGAAGCATAGATCCTCTTGAACTCAGTATCGTGCTGCAGTCTTCGCAGGTGGTCCAGGTTTGCTGTGGCGACCCACCCACCTCGGCCGGCGGCAAGTTCGGTAACAATATGCCGGTTGCATTCCTCTTCAGTGATGGCGTGGATGGGCACGCCGAGCAGATTGATGCTGGGCAGCCTGTTCTGCTCTGCCCGATTGTCAGCTTCCTCGCGGAGCGATCCAGTCATGATGAGCCAGCCAAGCTCAGGGCAATGGTCGATCCCTGCGTCCAAAGTCTGAAGAGTGTCATGGATTCAGGGGAAGCCACTCTCGGCAAAGACATCGGGTTTGAATCGCAGTTGATGGCGCAGTCGTTGCCGGAACTCACCGCAGACTTGATGCCCTCTGCGCGAAGAAGGTCCCAAAGTTGGGGGTTGTTGCGATTGTAGGGATAAGCGAAATGCACCCCATCCTGACCCAATTCTCGGCGAAAGGTCGCCTTGCATCGGCGGATCTCATCCCGGGCGACGTCCAGCCCATGGGCGGTGAGATCTAGGTGCGTGTCCGAGTGCAGGCCGAGAGTGAAGCTCGGAAAGCGTTCCCGCATTTCCCTCAGCTCATCCCAATTGAGTGGGCGGAGGGGGCACTTGGATCTAGGGGCCAATTGTGCGTGGACCTCGTCGAGGACTTCTCGACGTCGTTCGCGTGTGGCCCCCAACAGCAAGTTGGCGAGGAACAGATAGGCCCGGCGATCTTCCCCTTTCTGACTGAGATCGAAGCGATGGGGTGTAGGTTTAAGGACTTCGAGCCGATCCTTGCCGCGTGTTCTGAACGCTGTGTAGAGCTCATCGACCCAGGGGTTCTCGCCGTCATCAATCATGGCCGTTGGAAGATAGAGAACCGCAGGCAGCCCGTGCTTCTGCAGGATCGGGGCCGCTATCTCGAGGTTGTCGCGGTAGCCATCGTCGAAGCTGATCACCACGGTTCCTGGCGGAAGATTCTCATCCGCTGCGATCGCCGCTGTCAGCTCATCGATAGAGATGATTCTGCGGGAGCGCGCCAAGAAGCTGATTTGAGTCTCGAACAGATCCGGGTCCAAGTGATTGCGCGGATCTATGAAGGCGGCGTCCTCTGCCGAAGCGATGCTGTGATACATGAGGATGAGAGCACCGCTGGCGCTGAGTGTGCTGAGGGCGTAGCCCATACCCGTCCAGTACATGCCGCGCTGGTATCCCTGGCGAAGGAAGTGGCGAGGTCGCATGGCCTTGCGCGGGACAAACGATTCCAGTCTGGACATCCTGATTCAAGCCTACCTCTCGGCAGGGCTGGTGGCTTCTCGCGCTTTACAAATTGCGCCCCGGAGTCCCTTGGGCCTGGCTAGAATCCGTGTTCCATTCTCGCACGCGGAAGCCAGCGACGGAGGTCAGCACATGAGTGGGAGTTTCAAGCCTTGGTTTGAACGGGAGTTTCCGGGCGGGTACCCGGTTGACCTGTTCGCAAATCTCTATGCCCGTCTCCATGGCAGCCCAGTTCGGGTCCGGAGTCTGGTCGAGGGTCTGGAGCCGGGGCAGTTGGTGCGATCCTTGGGGGGGAGTTGGTCCATGCAGCGCAATCTGGGGCACCTGATCGATCTCGAGCAGCTCTGGTTGGCGCGTGTGGACGATTTCTTGGCGGGGCGCGCTGAGCTAACGCCGGCAGATGTGGAGAATCGTACTACCCACGACGCTGACCACGACCGCTCTTCCATCGGCGATCTCCTCGACCAATTCACCCAGGTCCGCGGGCTGTTCCTGTCGAGAATCGTGGACCTGGAGCCGCAGCAACTCGGGCTGACATCTCGGCATCCGCGGCTCGGTCACCCCATGCGGATGATCGATTCGTTTCTCTTCGTTGCTGAGCATGACGATCATCACATTGCCCGCCTTATCGAGCTGCGCGGCCTGGTAGTCAGCCAGCCCTGACTTGCTCTCAGTGGCCCTTGGACAGATTGCCAATGCTTGCAATCGCGCCGTCGCTCGTTGTCAGGCCGAGCAGGTTTGCACTCGGATCCAAAGCCACGAACTGGGTGTAGAAGGCGCGACCGAGAAGGCCTGGGTCATCGGGAATGGGGATCTGAACCGTCGCCATGCCCGCTGAGTCGCTCTGGCCGAGGTAACTGCGCTGCACCGAGCTGTAGAGCATGCAGCCAGGAGCGGCGAGGGAGCTGAGATCAAGAGGCAGGCTGAGGCTTCCCCAGCTACTGGATGAAAAGCCGAGGATCAGGGCGACAGGGCTGCCTGGGCGAGCACCCTGGCTATGGAAGGTCACAGGCTGACCGAGGTTTGGCGGTCCATCGAAGGTCTGGCTATGTGGATTGGATCCGCCGCAGCCAGCTCCCAGGCTCTCGATGCTGCCACTGAGTTCGCGCCGGTTGGCGATCAGGGCGACAGCGAGTCTTGGGCCACCGTTTTCGTAGGACTCAATATCGATGAGGCGATGACCACGCTCGGCGAGGAGTGCCGGTAGATCTGCCGGCGGCAAATCGATGGCCCAAGACCACTCGTGTGCTGGCAGGCGATCGAGCACCAAGATGGCGTCAAAGCTGCCGTCCGAATTACCTTCGATGTCCCAGATTCTGCTGCCGTTCCGAGCGATATTCTCCGCGATCTCGGCTGCGTCGGTACTCAGGAGCCACCACCATCCTCGGGCATCGGTGCTGGAGTTGGCGATCATGACAGCACTGAAGTACTCCACTCCGAAGATGCTGTAGCGATCCACGTCAACCAGGCGGGCGATGTTGGTCGAGGCATGCATTTGGATGATGGAGCTGCTCAGGCCTTGGTACCACCACCAAGTCTTTTGCCCTGCTCCCGTGTTGCTCACCATGACACAGGCGAAGCGTGCCTGGCCGGCAAGCTCATAGGGCTCGAGATCAATCAGGCGGGCCTGATGCTCGTTTACTCGCTCGCTCACCTGCTCGGCGGTCAGGTCGAAGTACCACCATGAATCGGTCGCGTATTCGCCACTGTTCTCGACCATGACTGCGCTGAAGACTGGGGAAGGGGAGGCGTCCAGCTCCAAGTCGGTCAGGCGATAGCCCTCCTCCTCGGCCAGTCTGATCTCCGCTTCGCTGACAGCCTGGTAGTAGCGATCGGTGATCGGGCTGCTCTTGTCCCGCGAGTCTTGCGCGGCGGGGCCAGAGTGGATCAGGCAGCTCAAGGCTGCGAGCATGCTGGGGAGCTTTCGAGCGAGCTTCATGCCGGCTCCAGTTGGGGAAAGAGCGAGGTGCCGAAACGCGAGCTGTTCCGGCGAGGGGACCCCTGGGGGGGATTGCGGTTCTGGGGAAGCCTACCCCCATTTCAGCCCCTGGTTTGGAGCCCTTAAACGGGCTTGAAGAACCCTGGACAGCCGCAGAGGCCCATGCTGTGCGGATCACGAGCTGCTGCCCCCTGCTAGTCCGAGGGTGCGAGAGACTTCTCTGGAACGTATCTGTCTATCGGGTATAGTCCCTAGGGGTTCGGGGATGTTCGCCACCTCCGCTTCGAGATCGCCCTCTCGAAGCTCCTCGACAATTCAACCTTGCTCGGTATGGGCCCGCTCGCCCCGGGTCGGAGTCATGCTCCAGTCACATAGTCGACTCTTCCATCACAGCATTTTCGCGGTCGATCTTCTCGTGATCGGGACCGCGGTATTGTTGACCAACTCCGTCGCCGAATTGTCCGGCTTCTCCCTGTTGGAGATTGCACCGAACAAGGACCTCGATGCGATCGCCTTCCTGGGGCAGGTCGCTTGTATCTTCGCCAGTTGGTTCGTGGTCTCGAGTCGTTGTGAGCTCTACCACTCCCGCCGGACCGAGACTTACCGCCGCGAAGTAGTCGCCATCGCTGAGGTTTGGTTGATCAGCATGGGCTTGGCGAGCCTGTTCGCCTTCAGCATTTGGGGGAGTCTCGCCTTCATGCCGCCGGCCACCCTTGTGCTCGGCCTTTTGCTCTTCTTCGGGGAGAGGTTCGCCCTGCGCGAGGTTCTGCGCACCCTGAGAATGCATGGTCGCAACTTCAGGCGGGTGCTCTTCGTCGGCAATGGGATGCGCACTGAGGCTCTGGCCAAGAACCTGCGCACTAACCCGCACTATGGCATTCATATCGCCGGCTGGCTCGAATTTGGCGGCCAGGAAGAACCGCCTCGCCAAGCTGGGGAGCGATTGGGGGGCTTGCAGGATCTGCGCCGTGTCCTGAGCGAAGCACAGGTCTCCTACGTGATCCTTTGCCCGCCGCGAGTCTCATCGAGCATGGAGATTCAGGAAGTTCTCAGCACCTGTGATGAGGCTGGGATCCAATGCCACCTGGTGCCCAGTATCACGACCATGACGAATCTGCACCCGTCCGTGGCCTGGTACGCCGGGTTCCCGACCCTGACCTTCCACGCTCAGCCCCATCTGCCCCTGAAGTCGGCGATCAAGCGTGCAATGGACATTGCCGTCGCCTCCCTGGCGATCCTCGTTTTCGCGCCCTTGATGATGCTGATCGCCTTGGCCGTCAAGCTCCAGGATGGCGGGCCTGTTTTCTACAGTCAGAGGCGTGTGGGCCGGGGTAATCAGTTCTTCGACTGCCTCAAGTTCCGCACCATGTGTGTGGACGCCGATAGCAGGTTGGCCAATCTGCAGCAGCAGAATGAACAGGATGGACCTGCCTTCAAGATCAAGAAGGACCCGCGGATCACCGCCGTAGGACGGCTCCTTCGCAAGTTCAGTCTTGATGAGCTTCCCCAACTCATCAATGTCCTCTCCGGTGACATGAGCATGGTGGGTCCGCGGCCGCCAATTCCTGACGAAGTCGAGCGATACGAGTGGTGGCAGCGTCGCCGAATCTCGGTTCGTCCAGGGCTGACCTGTATCTGGCAGGTCTGGGGTCGCAACAAGGTCTCATTCCAGCGATGGATGGAGATGGACCTGTACTACATCGATCACTGGACCCTATGGATGGATGCCAAGATCATGCTGCGCACCATCTGGACCGTACTGCGCGGAACCGGGGCCTAACTCGTTCTTCCAAGATCTAGGTCTTGCTAGCGTCGATGGAGCGAGAGAAGAGTTCGCGCAGTTGGGCAGCAGACTTTCGCACGTCGTGTGCTTCGAGCGCCGCAGCTCGGCCTGCAGCGCCCATCTTGCTGAGCGTCGCGGGTGTTGTCGCCAGCGCTGTGCGCATGGCCTCGGCCAAGGCTTCGACGTTGCCCGGCGGAATGATCCATCCGTTTTCCCCATCCACGACGAGTTCGGGAATGCCGGCGATACGCGTCGCGATCACAGGTCGGCCACGGGCCAGAGACTCCATCACGACAACGGGGAGACCTTCCGCGAAGCTTGGCACGAGCATGGCGCGGGACTGTTCAATCAGGTCCCTGATTTCTGCATCACCCAGCCAGCCGGCGAGTTCCATGTGCTCATGGAGCCCAAGTTCGTCGATCTTTCGCGCCATGAATTCTCGCAGAGGGCCGTCGCCTGCCAGAACCACCTTGAAGGTCTCGCCGGCTGCCGCGAGGAATCGA
The DNA here is from genome assembly GCA_021776805.1 of Planctomycetota bacterium. Classification (GTDB taxonomy): domain Bacteria; phylum Planctomycetota; class UBA1135; order UBA1135; family UBA2386; genus JAJFFD01. The sequence continues at coordinate 68,792 of JAJFFD010000056.1, read as the reverse complement.
CAGGCTTCTAGGAGAATGGGTAGCCCCTTTGGAGAGGCGAGCCGTCCGACCCAGATGAACTGTCTGGTATCGGGCACTGGGCTCGGCTCCATGGCTCGAAACTCAGCGTTGATGCCGCAGCGCACGATTTTGGCCTTTTCCCAGGCGTCTGGTGGACACCAGCGCAGCACCTGGCTGCGGCCAAACTGGGAGATCGCTGCGACGAACTCCGCCGCTGCGATCTTGTCTCCGAGCGAGAGTGCTTCCGGGCGGTCGAACTCATCCGGGCCATGCACCGTGAAGCTGAATGGCGGGCCTCCCAGCAACCTGCAGAACATGGCGACGGTAGTGGAATTCGTTCCGAAGTGTGCGTGCAGGTGCTCGATGCGATGCTCCCGTAGCCATTGCTGGAGGATGCAGGCTTCCGCGAGATAGGCGAGATGGACGATCCTTCCCTTCGAGCTGCGAGTTGCCATGGTCTGGCTAAGGCGAATTGCCCTTGCCATGGCCAGGGGCTGTCGCAGGGTCTCCCTAGCCAAGGCCCAGAAGCAGTGAGCCGCTCCGCCGCTGAGAATGCAGTGCGTGCGCTCGAGTTCTTCGAAGTCTTCAGGATCGACCAGTCTGCCGGTACTACGACGGATGGTGTATCGCTCGACATGGACACCACTATCCTCCAAGGCGCGGATCTCCCGCCTAATAAAGGTGTGGCTGCTGGCCGGGTATTGATTGGTAAGATAGCCGACCCGCATGTGCGCCTCTTTGATGGCGGGAAGTGGATTCGGAGGGCTGGACTGCCCATGTTATCGGCCTCTCGAATCGTCTTTCTGGCTCCGCGCCAAGACAGCCTTGAGACCGGGATTGCAGGATAGACTAACCAAAGGAGGAGTGAGAACTAGGCAAGCGACATGATTGGAATCCATGCTCAACCCGCTTGGCGTTTTCTGGCGCTGATCTCCGTACTCTCCCTCCCAGCTTGTAGCTCCTTTCCGTCGATTCAGGAGATCGCTGCTGAAATCAACGCCACGCTAGAACCCTCGCCCATCGTGTTTGTGCCTGGCGATACCCTCGAGTTGAAGTTCCCTTTCATGGCCGAACTCGATCAGGTGGTGACCGTGCGTCTAGATGGCCGGGTTTCCTTCCTGAGACTGGATGAGGTGCACGTGGCCGGGATGAACATCGAGGCACTGGACCGGATTCTTACCAAGGCCTACCGCGACCGTGGCGGCCTGGATCTCGAGCAAGCGACTATCACGATAAACCTCGCCAACCAGGTCCCAAGAAACATCGTGATCATGGGCGAAGTCGGCAGCCCTGGTGTGGTGCCGATCGAGGGCGGACATCTCTCCCTGATCGAAGCCTTTGGCAAGGCGGGTGGGCCTGATAAGTCCACTGCGGATCTGACGGAGGTAGTGCTCATTCGTTGGATGTCGAAAGAGGGGCGACAGCGTAGTTGGACAATCGACGCGCGCATCGATTACTGGCAGAGCGGAATACCCATTCTGCTGCAAGCCCATGACATCCTGTATGTGCCAAACAAGACAATCGATGCCTTCAACATCTGGGTTGATCAGTACATCCGTAGACTCATCCCCATTCCGGGATTCGTACCCATCTAGGTAGCCATGGTGATTGACTACGACTTCGGATCTGAAGAGGAAAAGCCCAGCGAGCCACAGGCGCGACCTCAGCAGGATGCTGCGGCGCAACTCTCGCTGATTACGTACTCTCTGCTGCGATCGAGAACCCTGGCGATCAACTGCGGAATCCTAGGTGCGCTCATGGGCTTCGTGCAGGGGGCTCTGCAGCAGAATGTCTATCAGGCGAGTGGGAAGCTCTTGGTCCGGGCCGGGATGCGTGAGGCCTCAACTGCCGAGGTCGACCCCCTCGGCGGTGGGATCCTCACCTCTACCTCGAGTGCTAGTGAGGCGGTAAACACGGAGCTCCACCTTCTAGCTAGTCCAGAGCTCTTCAGAATGGTCGCGCGGGAGGTCGGAGGTGCCAAGATCCTCAAGATGCGCGACCCCAGGAATGATGACAATGACCGCACGCCTGCCCCGACCAGGTTGTTGCATGAGTTTCAGGCCTGGTGGTTTGGATTGGAAAGGTCTGATGAGGAACTCGATGAACTCCAGGGCAATCCAGAGAACGGGGAAAGCCTGGGTAATGAGGCGGAGGAACTTCCGGAGCCTCCAGCTCTCATTGCGGCTGCGGGCAGAGCAATGCGGGGGAGAATACGCAGTGTGCCCTCACGAGGCTCGAGTGTGATTGACGTGGTCTATCAGGGCCAGACACCCGAGATCGCCCAGGAAGTCGTGAGCGCCTTCCTCAGGTTGGCCGCAGATTACCATCGGAAGGTATTCACATCCGAGGCTCAGCTCGACTTCCTCAGGGATCAGGGCATCAAGAAGGTGAAGGCTTCGAATGATGCAAATGCTGCATTCACCGCCTTCAAGCTCGAGAACGAGATCTATGACCTTGAAGCCCAGAAATCAAACAACCTGTCGTCCATCATTGCTCTCGAAAGGAAGATGGCAGATGACAGGCTGATGAAGATCAGCCTGCGCAATCAACTCAAGTTCTTTGAGCTGACGATGGAGCGCGAGGACCCGGACAAGCTCGAGCAGGCTGCGCTCACGCCGAATCCTGAGTACTCACAAATCAGGGCCGACTTGCGCTCAGCGCGGCGTGAGAGCTTGTTGGAGGGTGTTCGGCGGCCGAGTGAGCCGGATTCGCAGTTCAAGGCCCGCAAGAAACACTACGACGATGAAGTCAGCAGGCTCGAGTCCGAACTGCTGCAGGTTGAGAAGTTCTTGCCAGCCGAGAATCCAAGGTACATCCAGCTGGTGAATCAGCGCGATCTCGTGCTGGGTCAGCTGGCAGCCTTGGATGGTGTGAGGGAAGAACAGCTACTCCAGCTCGAAGCCTACAAGGCTCGACGTGATGCCCTGCAAGCGGCCGAGTTTGAGTACCTGCGCCTGATGTACGATGCGGATGAGGCCGTTACCAACTTGGATGCCACCAACATGGGTATCCGGCAACTAGAGGTGATGAACCTGCTCGATAAGGAAGAGCTCGGCAACTTGCGGATCTTGCAAGACTCGACAGACAACGAGTACAAGATCTCCCCCGACCGAGCCCGTGTCCTCAAGATGGGCGGAGTCATGGGTGTTGCCATCGGCGTCATGCTGGCCTTGGTTCGAGGTCTTCTCGATCCACTCTTGCGGCGGCCGAGAGAGATCCCCGGTCTCGGTGGCCAAAGGGTTCTGGGTGTCGTGAAAGAACTCGGCAGGAAGTACCAGATCCCCGCGAAGGCCGCTTTTCTTGGTGGCTCCGATTGGGCACGAATCACCAACAGCCTTTGGGCGCACTTGGCATCTCTAGGGCGAAAGCCCGGCGGATCGTTGATCGCGTTCACTGGCCTTTCACGCGGGACTGGCGTGAGTAGTTCGGTTAGCTGTGCTGGCCTCGGACTGGCTATGAGATTGCAGGAGGAGGTCCTGATCATCGAAACCGACTTCGAGAATCCAGGGCTTGCGTACTGCTTGGACATGACCCAGGGTCCGGGCCTCGTTTCCGTGCTGGCTGGAACGGAGGAGTTCGAAGATGCAGTTCAGCGGACTAGCGTCCCGGGCCTCTCGATCCTTGATGTGGGTCAAGAAGGCCACCCTGGTCCCGGGTGGTTTGCATCGGATCGGGCTCAGAATCTTCTCCGCAAGGCCCGGGAGAAGTACAAGTTCGTGCTACTGGATCTGGCTCCTCCGGATGAAGATCCAGAGTCGCGCCTGCTAGTTTGGAGCGCCGATGCAATCGTGCCTGTTGTTCCAGCGGGCAAGGCAAAGAAGAGCGAGCTTCGGCAATACTTGCGCGGGCTCGAAGAATCGCGAGTGCAGATTCTCGGAACGATCTTCAATCGCTATCGCTCGGCTCGACCCTTCTGGCTTCCAGGTGCGGACGCGGAGCTTGTGGTCGCCCAGCCGCTATGCGCCCCGCCGGGCGCCAAGGGTTGATTTCCTCGGGGGCCCGCGGCCAGCGGACTTTGCGATGACCCAAGAAGCCCCGGATTGCCCTCTGAGTTTCTGACTTGCGCCCCTTGGTATAAGTGCCTGCGCAGGCCAAGTTGAGGGTCAGATTGAAAGTTTCCCGGAACACTCTCCACGGTCGGCTACCTTAGGGATTCTCATTTTGGTCCAGCTCATCCTGGCTCGAGAGTCGCGCAGGATCGAAGCGGGACAGTGCTGCGATCCTCTTGGTATGGGAGACAACCTCAAGCCCAACAGTTCGTCAATTGGACGGGGCATAGCTCTTTCTCTGGGATGATCTGTCCTCTCTTTAGCTACTCGGGAGCCCATTTCGATAAGGATGCCGACACCGGGACAGGGGATTGTCCAAGACATGAACGCGGTCGATAGCATGAGCGAGAGTCATAGCAGGATTTCATCCGTTGGTAGCAAAGTGCGGTGCTGTGGGATTCATCAGGCGCCACAGGCGCGCTCCACTGAGGCGATGACGTCAGGTCTGTTGAGTCATCTGCGGCCCTTGAAGCGTCTCTGGAGCATGTTCACAATGAGGGGAACTCATTGGAGACCCAGAGCCTTGCTTCTACTCACATCCATGGCACTCCTGCCAGTTCTAGCATGCTCCAGTGGCGGTGAGGAGAGTCTTGGGCTGACAGCGGGACCTCGCTTTCAGACCACCATTCTTCCTGATGCAGAGGAGTCTCTGGCCTACTCCTTTGACCTATTGGTCAGTGGCGGGACCGCGCCCTGGAACTTCAACCTCACCTCCGGGCAGATTCCTCCTGGGATGAGTCTTAGCGGTGCTCGCTTGTCCGGGACTCCCTCTGTGGGTGGACTCTTCAATTTCACGATCACGGTCAGCGATTCAGGTGTTCCGGTGCGCTCCCAGGTTCAGAGCTTCAGCCTTTTGGTTGCGCTCGCCTCATCCAGTGGCAACCCTCTGAATCTTTGGACCTCGAGTTTGCCAGCGGCAACTGAGAACTCCGCCTACTCGGCCAGCCTCTCCACCTCTGGTGGCACTGCCCCTTACATCTTTGAAGTCTCTTCTGGAGCTCTCCCGCCTGGGATATCACTCAATGCTGGTACCGGCGCGATCTCCGGGATACCCACGCAAGTAGGCACGTACTCATTTACAGCGCGTGTACAGGACAGTCTGGGCGTCCAGGCAACGAGCCCGCTCACGTTGGCTGTGATGTCAACGGATCCTTCGCAGCCAGGCCTCTCTCTGGTGGCAAACAGGACTTCTGGTGTCGCACCCTTGGCAGTCTTCTTCGATGCCAGTGCGACCATCACCGCCGATCCAATGGCACCGCACGCGTTCAGGGATCTTGCTTATAGCTGGGATTTTGGTGATGCAGGCTCGAGTCGGCCAACTTCTTCCGGGCCGCTCGCAGCCCATGTCTTCGAGTCCCCGGGCACATTCAACGTTCAGCTGACGGTGATCGAGCCTGATGGAAGTCTTGGCACGAAGACCGTGACAATCGTCGTGGACGATCCCAACGTCGTCTTTGCGGGTGCCAACACAATCTGCTTCTCCAGTAGCGGCAACTTCACGGGCGCACCGGCCGGCGCTCAGCAGATCACTCAGACCTCGTTTGATAATGCTCTGGGAAGCTACGCTGTAGGTCGCAGGTTACTCTTTCGCAGGGGCGACAGCTTCACTAGCTCCGGGAGAGGTCTCAATGCGAGCGGTGCAGGCATCATCGGTGCGTTTGGGCAGGGGGCGAATCCCGATCAACGGGGGATCTTCACCAACAATCCTCGGGTGGTTTGCAGCGGCTCCGGCCCTTTGAACATCCGTGGTTCTGACTTCCGCATCATGGACTTGCAGTTTGAGGATCCATCGGGAGCGACGGATCATGTATTCAATGCCGATAATAGATTGTTAGGCAGCCTTCTGCTCAGGTTGAAATCAACCGGCTTCAGAGTGCCGTTCTTGATCTCCTACGACGTGACTAGGAACTTCGGGCTCGATCCACACAGCGAGAACACCATCGCGGATTGCCACATCGATCAACCTCGGATCAATGGCTTCTACATTTCTGGCCACCAACTTGCATTCCTGGGCAATCGCGTCGAGCGCTGCGGGATCAGCCATCTGGTTCGCGTGACCTACACTGATCGCTGTGTTATCGATGGCAATGAGCTCTTCTACCCAGGGGGCACACGTTTGGCCTTGAAGCTGCATGCCCACCAGGACAAGGCCAAGCATGGCCAGTATGCGCAGCGCATCGTTGTGCGAAACAACCACATGAAGGCAACCACTGGATGGATAGTGGTGGTTGGTCCCAAGGACAACGCGAGCAACGAAGAGCTACGTGACGTGATTATTGAGCGGAACCTGATTACTGCAGAGGGTGACGCAACCCAGGCGATTCGGCTCAATTGTCAGGATGTCACAGTTCGCAACAACGTGTTCTTTGACAATGGGACTACCAACTACTCATTCCGCTGCGTGTTCGTCGGCAAGTATGGTCCGGAGCCTGCACCGAGCGGAATCGAGATATATCACAACACCTACTACGGCCTCGCAACACGTTCCAACGCCTACGTCGCGGAGGTGCTCACCCACGTCGGCGGACCAGCAATCGTGAAGAACAACTTGGCTTGGAACCCTGCAACCGCGAATGTCAAAACGGTGGTTGGTTCAGCTCAGTTCAGTGAGGTGGGCAACCTCGATAACGTGAATCCCATGTTCACGAATCCGGGAGGGATGGTTTTCACCCTCCAGCTCGGATCGCCTGCCCTCTCCGCAGGTCTTGCAGCACCAGTCTTGGATGACTATGCGGGGAAGCAACGGCGAACCACAGTCAAGCCACCCGATGTCGGTGCACACGAGAGGAACTAGTCACTCCTAGCGGTTGAATCCGGATTCTTGGGGTCGGAACTTTTTTCTGATCGCAGATCCGGTTTCACCGTTCCGATTGCCCTGATGGTATGGCGGGCCAGTGTCGCGGGTCTCCGCAGTGGCCGATTTCGGACATCAGGAGTATCCCCTGTTCTTGCCTGAGATCGCTAGATCAGCAAGAAGCCCGGCAGAAAGCCAACCCAGTCTGCGGGAGGTTGGCGTAGGTGGCGGCAGGGCCAAGGTCTCCCCCGGACCTCGGAATCAGGTCAATCCGACGTGGATTGCTCAAGGTCACCAGCGGTCAGTGTATTCCCCCGGCGTCACATGAATCTAATCCTCGGTGCGATCCTCCTTCTCGCCCCTCAGCAGCCATCCGGCTCCAGCCCCTTCGGGAGCGTGGAGCTCTTTGGAACGGCCTGTTCTGCTGCTTCCGGCGCGAGCGCTGAGATCCGATCAAGGTCTCAGCCCTACCTGGGTCAGGCTCTCGAGTTCGATGTATTCGGTAGCGCCGCGTCGCCGAGCCCTGTGGATAGGATCTCCCTCTTCTGGGGTCCGCAGGCACAGACCTGGTCCAACCTGAAGCTGCCACTGGATCTCGCCTTCGCGGGTATGCCGGGCTGCTTCCTGAGTGTCGGCCCAGGGGGGCATGCGGTTCGAAGCTCGCCTGCTGCATTCTTTAGCTGGGCTATCCCCGCCGATGCTTCCCTGCTGGGGATGGAGACATTTATCCAGGCAGCGGTCAGCTTCGATACTGGTGAGACGGTCACCACTCGCGCCATCAAGGCGAGGCTTGGCTGGGATCCGCTCGAGTGGAACGGACTGTCACCAGCGCTTGCGGTGAGTCGGAAAGCCGGGGTAGCGCCGCTTTCGGTCTTCTTCGACGCCACCGGGACGGTGAGCGAACAGGAGCCGGATGCATTCCACCATCTGACTTACCACTGGGACTTTGGTGATCCTGGCTCGAAGAGGCCAAGCTCATCAGGGCCGCTTGCTGCCCATGTGTTCGAGAGCCCGGGACTCTATCGGGTGCGAATGGACGTGGCCGCAGGTGATGGGGCCAGTCAGCGTGCGCTTGTCGAGATCTTGGTCCAGGATCCAGATGAAGTGTTCTCGGGAACCAAGACCATCTGCTTTTCCAATACTTCAGGATTTGCAGGCGCTCCGGCGGGTGCTCGCCTGGTTACGACTTCCTCCTTCGACTCAGCCTTGGGGCACTATGCAAGTGGACGTCGCTTGCTGTTTCGTCGAGGAGATAGGTTCACGAGCTCTGGGATCTACATCAAGGGTGAGGGCGATGGGATCATTGGAGCCTTTGGTCCGGGAGTGGGTAAGGATGCTCGGGGGATCTACTCGAACAATCCGCTTGTGATTTGCAATGGGACTGGGCCGCTCAATGTGCAGGGTTCCGGGTTTCGGATCATGGATTTACAGTTCGAGGATCCCTCCAGAACTGTCGAACACGTCTTCAACGCGGACCGGCGACTTGTGAAGAGTCTGTTGCTGCGATTGAAGTCCACTGGTTTCAGGGTCCCTGTCCTCATTTCGCAAGATGTGATCAAGTTCTTTGGCAGTGATCCACATAGCGAGAACACCATCGCTGACTGCTTCACATCAAGGCCCCGGATCAATGGCTACTACATTTCCGGTCATCAGCTTGCTGTGCTTGGAAACCGGGTTGAGCGCTGTGAAGTCAGCCACCTTGTTCGAGTCACCTATGCGGATCGCTGTGTTATCGATGGCAACGAGTTGTACTACCCAGGAACTACTCGGCTCGCTCTGAAGCTGCACGCGCATCAGGAGAAGGCGCGCTATGGGCGGTACTCCCAGAGGATTGTCATCCGGAGAAACGACGTCAGGGCATCCACAGGGTGGATCATCGTGATCGGCCCAAGAGACGACGCCAGCAACGAGGAGCTGCGGGAGATCTTGGTAGAGCGCAACACCATTGTGGCTGAGGGAGTCGCTTCTCAGGCAATTCGCCTCAACTGCCAGGATGCGACGATTCGCAACAATGTCTTCCTGGATAGGGGCAATTCCGGCTACTCATTCCGATGTGTTTGGGTCTCAAAGTATGGAATTGAGCCAGCGCCAAGCGGCATCGAAATCTACCACAACACCTTGCATAACTCCGTCTCTAGGTCCAACGCCTACATGGCGGAGGTGTATGGGCATGTGAATGGGCCGGCGGTTGTGAAGAACAATCTGGTATGGGCGCCCAGAGCGCAGAATTCTTCGGTGATGGCTGGCGGCTCTGCTGCCGATACGGCTGGCAACATGGCCGCCGTAGATCCGAGATTCATGAATCCGGGGGGCGGAGACTTTCGGCTGCAGGCGAATTCACCCGCTATTGGGGCTGGTGTCAGTCTGCCGGTTCTCGATGACTTCGCGGGGAATCTGCGGCCCTGGGATGGCAGGGGAACCGCCGTAGGCGCATTCGAGAGATAGCTTGGCTGCGACTACTCAGTGGCCGCATGGACCTCTACTTATTGTCGGGGTTGGCCCGTCACCCTGACGCCGTAGCCCTGGAGCAGCTCAACGAACCGAGCGGGCAGGCAGGCGCCGCGACGGAAGCTCGAAATAGCGGGTGAGGGGTTTTGGGTCGGGTAGGCAGGTGCCTGGCCATGAAGTTGTCGCCCCACTTCGGGACGGATGTCGTGTGGCACCGCTCTTGGGAGGTCCACCTCAGCAAATACCCGGTTGACCTCTCTGCCGTGATAGGCCGAGAGGGTGAGGCAGCCGGTGATCGCGCGGATCATAGAGACGTGGGATCCCTGCCACATCGCACAACGTTGCCAAATGGTGCGCCTGAAGGGCTGCTCGAGTAACTGTCTCGAAATGGCGACTCGGGCAGGTTGAGGCAGCAGGTGATGCAATCGCTTGTAGGCCTTTCTCCAGAATGCAGGCCATCCTCCAGGGGGGTCTGTGAGGACCATCCACTTTGGAGTCGCGAATGCGTCTGCGACTTGCCCCTTCCAGAAGATCACCTTGCGTTCGTATTCTTCTGCGATACGGCAGAGATGCGCGCCCCAGCGTGCATGTTGCAAATCGGTTCGGCAGGCGTTCTCCAGGCTCTCGTGTTGCATGACCGCCTGATCTTCAAAGTCCTCGAGTTCCAAGAGTTCGAGGTCCAGACGGTTATCCACAATGAAGCGTCCTACGAGTTCGTAGTTTGGTGTCGAGCTGACCACGACACTGCGATTCTTCCAAGGCAATAGGAGGAGGTTCAGGCTGTCGCGGCCGCCACAGAGGATGACATTAGTGGTTCCAGGATTCGCCTGCTCCGCAGCGTGGATGTCGGCTACCAATGCCTTCGATAGGCGTGTCGCGTATTCCTCCGGGTCTCGCAGCGAGTTCGAGCCTTTTACAGGCCCGCCGACTCGAACAATGTCTTGGTCGATGGTCTCATTGGTCGGCGTGTACAGGAACCCTTCGGATGCGGCCATTGCGGCGACGCGAGGGTTTAGTTCGAGACCGCCCTTCTTGAGGATGAGAGGAAGGACTGAGTATGAGTAGTAGTCCTGGTACCGATAGACAGGATAGAAGCTGGGTTGCCCAAGGAAGCTCGATGCACGAAAGAGTGGGCCCTTATGAGTTCCCCAGAGATCTTGTTCGGTCAGGAGCTCCGTGAGAGGTGGATCGACGAGGATCTCCGCATGCAAGCGTTCTAGCCATGCTGGCGTCTCAGAGGGAGTCATGGATTGCCGGGCTTGTTGGCCTGAGCCTCGTTGGTGGGGGCATATTTCTGAGGAATGATCCTGGCGGGTATGCCGACTGCAAGTGAGTACGGGGGAACATCGCTGAGTACGACTGAGTTGGCGCCAATTCTGGAGTGTTCTCCGATCTCGACTTTGCCGAGTATCTTGGCGCCGGCGCCAATGTCGACGTGCCCGCCAATTCGCGGGGCTTGTCGATCACCGTGGCCAACCGTTCCGATCGTGACGCCCTGGAAGATCAAGCAGTTTGGACCGATCAGGGTATTCGGGTGGATCACGATGGCAAAGGGATGCGGCAGCAGCAGGCCGCCGCCGATTTGAAGGTTGAGGGGGATATCCGAGCTGCAGATTGCAGTCCATCGCCGATGGGACAAGACGGCAGCCGCACGCCGAAACTTGTGGTAGGGCGACCGGCCTGGGAATCGCTGGTATTGGCGAATGGCGGCTAGTAGGCGTTTGCCTGAGCTTCTCTGAAACCGTGAAAGTGTTTCTCGTGACCAATCGGGTTCAGTACTGGAGATCATGGTCTCGGAGTCAGTGGCCGGGAGCAATGAGTGGCAAGCCGGATTGTCCGGGATCGATTGCAGGATCCCAAGAATCCTTCTCCGCTTCCTCGGTCATCTCTCTCGCCTTCGCCTTGCCATGCAAAAGGCAGAGTCGCTGGTACCTGCGGAGGAAGCGTCGAAACTGTAGATCAGGATACCTGGGTGTTCGCCTGATCATGGCCATGACAAAGCCGAAAATCATGGCGATGCTGCCCACGAGATAGGGCCGCTTGAAGATCCTGAACGTCGCGCTGGCGCACAAGAAGAGGAAGCTGCTGCCCATGAAATACTGGCCAAAGCCATGTCGCATTCTCCCATGCCAAACCCCCTTCTGGCTGGATCCCATGGGGCGAAGGTGGATGAACCTGATCTCGGGATCATCCCAGCTGCATGCCCGCCAGCCCATCAGGCGCGTGCGGTGGCAATCGATCCCATCCCACATGACTTCGCGGACAAAGCCTCCAATCTGAACGAAGCAATTGGTGCGATAAAACTTGGCCGCACCCACTGAAACATCGTCGCCGATCGGTTCGCGCACTTTCTGACCACCTGCACCAATGAAGTATGCCTTTCCGCTGCAGGTTCCAAGGCGCGGGTCAGCTTGCATTCGGTCGATGAGGGTCGCGAAGTAAGACTCAGGCAGGTCGAGATCCAAGTCCAGTTTGCACAGGAAGTCGAAGCCCCGAAGGTCTATGCCCTCCAAACCTGAATAGAAGGCCTCGATAACGCCCGGGCCCACACTTCGCTTGCCGCGATCCTTGCGACGAATGACCTCTATGAATGGATAGCGCGAGGCATAGTCTGCCAAGATCCCCGGAGTCGTATCGGTCGAACCATCGTCAACGATTATCCACTTCGCCGGGAGTAGGGACTGGGCGCAAACACTGTCCAAAGTGCGCTTGGCAAATGCAGCTTCATTCCTGCATGGCGAGACGATGAGATATTTTGGCGGGGACATTCAGGCTAGAGAGTCGAGACCCTATTCCAGTGCCTAAGGCTGGATCTATTCATTGCTTCGGTGCCAGGGGCGTAAATCTGAACCTAGCTTGCCGACTTGGTGAATACTCGGCGCCTTACATTCACTGCGGCAATAAGGAATGCGACCATAAGAACTATAGCCGTGGCAAGAATACTGCTCCCGGTGAAGTTCAAAAGCAATCCGTAGGCGACAAGGAATGCGTAGGCCAAGACGCCCATGGCAATGGTAAAGGCGGCATCCAGGAGCAGTGAAGCGTAGCCAAGCTTTACTGCTCCAGCCAAGAGCGGGATCAGCAAAACGAACTGGGAGAGGCAGACCAGGCCAGCGACACCCCGGATCCCGAAATTCTGAAAGGTCGGCCAAACCAATGCCATGAAGGTGACGGTTTTTAAGGCAACGCCATAGGTCTTGTACTTTGGTTCGCCCTTGGACAGCAAGAAGGACTCGTAGGACGCGACCAGGGCACCAAGCCAGGAGGACAAGAGGAGAATCTGCAGAAGTGCTCCGACCTCTACATAGCGCTCATCATAGGCGATGGCGACCAGTGGCTCCGCGAGTGCGATGCCTGCGGCCATGGGCGCTCCTACGATCAAAAGCAGTGAGGAGCGGATACCCGACGCCCATGCTGGGGTTGCCGTACCCTCACGCATCTTCCTCGCAACTGCTGGGTACAGCACCCGGAACCAGAGCTGTTGGATGAACTCGCCAGGCATGGAGGCCAACATGCCGGCGAGGACGTAGAAGCCCAGGAGTTCCTCTTCCACGAGCTTGCCGAGCACCAGCTTGTCTGCCTGGAAGGCAAAGAAGGTGAGCACCGAGCCAGCGAAGACCCATTTGCCAAAGGACCAGAGATCCCGCATGGCCGTCGCATCCCATGCGAGTCGCGAGCGCTCTCCTGGCAGGATGCGGTGACTCAGAACCATCTCGATGCTGCAGCTGACTATGCGGCCGAGCACGAGAGCGAGGATGGACCTGGTGTAGTAGGCGACGACGATCATCACGATGATGCTGATGAACTGCGCTGAGAGCCTGATTATCTGTAGGCGACCGAGCGCCAGGTTGCGCTGCGCGCGGTACATCTTGGTCGACGAAAAGCTGAAGATCAGGAAGCTCAGCCCTGCCAGGGGTAGACACCATGAGAGATCCGGCCACCCGTAGTAAGCAGCTGCGGGCCAGCCGATGGCGCAGCAGGCCAGGCAGATCAGCAGTCCCCTCAGGATCAGGAAAGACCAGGCCGTGTTCAGGAACTCAGGTTCGTCGCCTCTCTCGTGCTGGATGATGGCGCGCGAGACACCGAGATCCGAGAACATGTTGAGCCCGTAGAGGAAGGCGACGACAACTCCCATGACGCCGTAGATGTTCGGATCCAAGAGCCTGGTGACAACCAGGCTGCTGGCGAGGCGGAGGAAGGCGCTGGCGCCGTTCCCTCCGACTGTGATGATGGTGCCGCGCATGGCGAGGCTGCGGAGAGTTGGTTTCCCGGTCTGATCAGGGCTGTCCGGCGGGGAGCTGGGATTCCCTTGGTCAGACATTGTGACTCCTGGCCAGCTCGTCCCTTCCGTCGCGCGTCTGCAAGGCCATACTACTGAGGACTTGTGCTGAGTCGCCGGGTTTCTTGATGGTAACCTCTAGAGAGCATGCATGGGCAAGTTGATGAGGCTGACCTGGGAGTGAGTTCTCGCAGCGACCTGAACTCTGAGTCATGAACATCCTGGTTGCACTCTCGCTCTTCGGCTGGCCAGCTATCGCTCTTGGGGCCTTTATTGTCGCAAGGCCGATCGTCGCAATCACTTTTGTGGTCATTGGCGGATGGATGTTTCTGCCGCACTCAGGTTTCCCAATTCAGGGATTCATCGACTACAACAAGACTACTGCAATTGGCTTCGCCTGCATCTGCGGTATTGGCGCATTCGATACCCAGCGTTTGACGTCCTTCAGACCTCATCTGTACGACCTGCCGATGTTGCTGGTATGCATCGTGCCAGTCATCTCTACATTGTCCGTGGGAGGTGGTCTAAAGCTGGGAGTCTCGACCGCGATTATCGTGACCTTCGCCTGGGGTGTGCCCTATTTCGTCGGGCGGCTTTACTTCTCGGAGCGCGAAAGCCATCAGATTCTCGCCTTGGGGATTTTCATCGGCGTGCTCATCTACGTGCCTCTCTGTCTCTATGAGATTCGTATGAGTCCGCAATTGAACCTCAAGCTCTATGGGTTCAGGATCGGCGGATTCGCAACTTCTGCACGTGGCGGGGGATGGCGGCCGACTGTCTTCATGTCGACGGGCTTGATGCTATCCCTGTGGATGGCTGTCGGTGGCATGATCGCCTTCTACTTCTGGCTCAGCGGCGGCGTGAAGCGAGTTATGGGGGTGCCAATGAGTTGGATCATGGCCGCCATGGTTGGCACAGCGGTGCTCTGCAAATCGAGTGGCGCGACTCTATTGATGCTCTTGGGCTCAATCGCTTTTGTTGAAGGCAGGGTCACGCGAACCAGAGCACTGTTTTGGTCTCTCGTGCTCTTTCCGCCGATCTACGTGGCTGCCCGCGTGCTCGGTTTGTGGTCAGGGGACGAGTTGGCTGTCCTGGCTGAGATGATCTCTCCAGAACGTGCGGAGTCCCTGCTCTATCGAATGGACATGGAGGATGCAATCATGGAGAGCATTGGCAGCAAGTCCATTCTGGGAAGGGGTCCAACCAATTTCTTGACCATCCTTGATGAACAAGGCGAGTCGGCTTCAGCAGTTTCGGACAGTGTCTGGATCATTCAGTATGCAAGGTTTGGTGGAGTAGGCCTGTTGGTGCTTGGTGCGGCGTTTGTCATTCCCCTTGTGAAGTTCGTACCCATGGTGCAAGCAGCGAATTACGCCAAGAAAGAGTGGGTCTGCCAAAGTTGCTTGGCGATGGGACTGGCGATATTCATGTTCGACTGCGTTCTGAATCAGATGGTCAATCCTGCATACTTGCTGATCATGGGAGGGCTGACTGGATACGTAGCCAATGCCCAGCCTTCCCGGTGAGAGCAGATTCGAGATTCTCATGAAGAACGGGATGGTTGTACTTGGATAGGGAACTGGCTGAAGAACTCTGCCGTGAACTGCTCGAGATCATCGGTGACTGGGCGAAGGAGTTGGATGTTGGACAGGTTCAGCTGGTTTCTCCGGGAAGCGGTGTGCCGGATGCGACGGCTCAAGTCTTGTTGCAAGATTCAGGCGGGCGGAGCGCCGGGTTTGTGCTCTGTTCTTCGCCACCGGCTCCCGAAATGGTCACCCGTGGGGTGAACGGCGCATCCGCGGCCAAGGAAGTTCTCGGGGCTGAGTTAGGGAAAGTGATCTTGGAGCCACTCCTGGTCAGCCGTTGGCGAGGGCTGAGTTGTGTCTTGCTGCCCTATTGCGCACCAGTCGACGCAAAGATCAACCGTTTAGGTCGCTGGCGCTTGAGTCATCCGATGCTGGATTGGTTGCACGGCATCACCAGGCACACCCAGGCCCTGCCCACAGAAAGTGATCGCAGAAAGCAGTTTGAGCAGCCTCTGAAGTTCTTGCTGGAGTCTGAGGATCTAGCGAGGATCGTCGGTGGAGAAGTTGACGAGGCCTTGGGTCGTTTGCAGAACGGAACATGGCAGCCTCGGCAAGTGCTCATGCATGGTGACCTTCATCTCGGAAACGTGCTCCTGTCTCCACCGTCCCAGGGAAAGGGCAGCGCTTGGCAAGATCGCCTGGTCGTGATCGACTGGGGGGGCTGTGATCTCAAGGGGCAGGCTATTTACGACCTGGTGCGCCTCGCCAAGTCCCTCATGCTGAGCAAGCGGCGTATTCGCAAGGAACTTCTGCGTTATGCGGAGACCTTGTCCTGTGAGATGTCGGACTTGCGGTCCTATCTGCTTGCTGCGCTTGGCCAGCTGGGCATGAATCTGGATCAATTTCCCAGATCCCGCTATCTCCAGGTGGTCGAATCCTGCATGGCAGTGCTGCCTGCCCGGCTCTAGTTGCGCAGCTTCGTCGCCGCCGATGACTTGTAGTCAATGACGCTAGCCCTCTTCTTGCCGAGCTTGTCGCGGTAGAAGCAGATCTGTCCAGCTGCAGCTGGAAACTTCTCCATTGCGCAGAAGCAGGCAAGCATGAGGGAGTCTGCTTTTCCGAAGCCCTTCCGCCGATTATGTAGCAGGATCTTGGTGAACAAGACTGGGTAACCGGCGAAGGGAATCAGAGCCAGTTTCCAGGAATAGACGGCGGTCGCGACAATTAGCAATGGCAGGGCGAGGCCCCAGAACCAATTGCTGCGCGTCTCTCTAATGCGATACCGTTCGGGCCCATCGCCATGGAGATCTGCACAGGCAGCATAGGAGTAGCCATTTCGCAGCGAGCGCATCCACCACTGGGAGAAGCGTGTGATCGCTGCGTCGTGCTTGGCCATCTCGATTTCGAGATGCTTGATGGACCAATTGGCTCTGCTCAGGCGGAGGCAGAACTCCGGTTCCTCTCCCGCGATCAGGCGCTCGTCAAAGCCCTGGAGCTCGCGGAAGGTCTCAACACGCATCATGGAGTTACCCCCACAGGTGTGCTGTGCCTGAGCCAGCCACTTCCATTCGAGTGCGCAGAGATGATTGTAAATGGAGGCTTCCGGGTACTTTTCCTGGAGGATGCCACTGACTGCGGCCAGCCGGTCATTCTCCTGTAGTTCGCGGAGCCCCGCGGCTAGCCAGCCAGGATTGAGGTCGCAATCGCCCTCGAGGAACTGGACATACTGCAGCTGGGGATGGCGCTCAACTAGCGCTGCGAAACCGGCATTTCTTGCACGGCCTGCGCTGAATGGTGGCTCCAACAGCGTGACATGGGCGCCGTGGCTCCTGGCGGTCTCGGGGCTGCCATCAGTTGAGCCTGAATCGACATAGACCAATGGGTAGGGCTCGTCCCGGATGCACTCCAGGCAGCGCGTGAGCCGCTCTCCTTCATTGCGTCCAATGACCACGATTCCGAGCCGGTATTCACCGTCAGTCATTGCGGCCGCCATCTACTCGTTCGAAATCTTGGCTTACTAAGCTCAGGCTGTAGTTTAATACCCCTGAGAAGAGTAGCTCCTCCAGAAACCCCTGCGGGGGCAATCCTGGAACTTTGGAGTCCTGCTCCAGTGGGACCGACAAGCCGATTTTCCAGTGAAGCGATGAGTAGAGTTCTGACACTGGGGCCCCTGCAGCTCATGCTAGCTGCGAATGCCCTGCTCCTATTGCCCTACTGTGCGCTGCTAGTATCGCTTTGGCTGAAAAGCTCGAAGGATGCTGCAGCCAGCGGTTTGGCCTTTGCGGGTGCTGTGGTTTTCGCCTGGTCCGCTCGAGAGTCCTTGAAGGCGCGCAGCCCGGCTCACCCGATGCTCGGCTTCGCCATCTTCCTCGTGGCCGTCCTTCTCTACGTGAGCGCGGTGGCCGTGGATTTTCGGATCGTCATGGGCGCCAGTGCAGCGGCCATGATCACGAGCCAGGTCTACCTGAGTTTCGGCGGAGCGGGCGTGCGAACCCTATCTGCTCCCCTCTTCCTCTTCCTCCTCGCCACCCCGGTTCCCGGCTTCGTCCTCAGCGAGATCTCACGGCTTCTCTTGGACTTCAGCACCGAGATCATGCCGCCTTTGCTAGAGCCATTCGTCGGCTCGATTCAGGTCGAAGGCTATAAGCTCTTGTTTGGTGAGGGCTTCGGGAGAGGCATCGAGATTGTGGAGGACTGCAGCGGTTTGGGGGGGATCCTCCTCTTCGTCCCGCTGGCAGTAATCCTCCTTCAGGCCCATGGGAGGGTCTCCCTGGTGGCAGGCAGCATCATCGTCCTGCTATCTCCGGTCTTTGGCTATGTCGGCAGCCTCTTCCGGATCTTCGTTACGGGTCTCTTCACGAATACCGACTCGAGCATCCTGAGATCGGCAGTGATGCATGACATCCTGGGGATCGCCTCTCTTCTCTTGACGGGAATCTTCATGCTGTTGGCCTGCAAAGTGGTGGGGCGCAAGCAATGAGCAGAATCCACAAGGCTGTATTGGCCGTGCTGCTCCTGGCTTCCTGCCTATTGGCCTACGATTATGTCAGTTCCCGTCAGAGCCGCAGTTTTGACTATGAGGGCTTCGTCGCGAGTCTGAGCACCATCTATCCGGATCAGAATCTGGTCCTCGATCGCTTTGAAGAGGACGTCCAGCTGCTTCCTGAGGAATACATCTACTTCGAGGCCAAGGACTCCACCCTGGACTTGATCTCGATCTATCTCGGGTACTACCCATTTCAGGGGCACAGTGAGTCGATGCCCCATGATCCGCGGGTCTGCTACCCGAACGCTGGCTACGACGTCACGGCTGGTCCAGACCTAGTGACCTTCGCCAGGGATGAAGGAGAGGGGGAGCTGCACGCGAACAGAATTGTAGTCGAGTGGCGCACGGACAAGAGGCTGGTGTTCTATTGGCGCCAAGAGAGAGGGGAGCTTCCCTTGCAGCCCGAGCAGAATCTGGACAGCCTGGAGCAGACTTGGTCCCGCTTTCAGAGTGGCCGCTCCGACTTGGTTTGGGTGCGGGTTGAGTTTGCCCTGGAAGCGATGGTGGACCCGATTCCGGTCGACTGGCAGGGCCGAATCAGCAGCACCATGCAGGCTGTAGCTGCAGCCATGCTCTAATCGACGCGGCTGCGTTCGGCCCAAGCTCAGGAGATTCTCCGCGAGCCGTCACGGAATGTCCTGCCTTTGTCGTCAGGACAGGGACTCGGCACCCTGTTGGCGAGGCAGCCCTAGAAAAGCCGCCTCAGGGAAGCGCACTGCGAGGGCGTTTCGCCTCAGCTCTGCGGCTCTTGAGCTGCCTTCTTCCGTCGCCTCGAGTAGGCGAGTCCCAGGCCACCGAGTCCCAGAAGAGCCATGCTTGCAGGCTCGGGAGTTGGTGTGGTACGCCTGCGGCCACTTCGCCTGGTGCTGATGCGCGTGCGCATGGCATCGAGGCCTTCGAAGAGTCCGCGTTGCGGGACAAGGACGTGACTCGCTAGCCCTGCTTCTGAACTCAGCTCGGAGCGGTCAGCAGCGCTAACGCTCGGCGAGAACGCGATGGCTGCTAGCAGCGAGAGTGCGACGGATAGTTGGCGAGGCTTCATGGTGAGGTAATTCCCCTAGTTAGGTGCCCGAAGTATATGCGTTCTGTGCAAGAGCACCAGACCCAAGGGGGTGGATATTCTTCGGGTTTTTCCGGGTCGACCTGTGCGCTCAGGTCAGCTGTACGAGAACCCCCCAAGACAGGGGAGATATGGCCACGGAGCTTGATGAGGGAGCTCTGGATCGGGAAGCCGACCGGACAGATCAGAATCGTGAGATCGTCTGCCCGGGCAGGTTGGCAAGCCTCAGGCGGCGCCTTCTTCCTCGACCAGGGCTTCGCCCTTCCGCCTACGGCGGACGCTATAGCCCAGTCCCAGGGCACCAAGGCCCAGGAGGGACATGCTGATAGGCTCGGGTGCGCTGGAGACCCCCTCTGGCATGCAGCTATGGCTCGGATTCTCAGGATCCGGGTGCGGAGGGTTGTAGCAGGACATCTGAGCGAAGGCGCCACACTGCAGGGAGAGTGCGGTGGCGGCGATGAGCGAAACCTTGGCGAGGTTGGCGAGTGACTTCATAAGAGTGGTACTTGGTGTGAGGTCGAGCTGGGAATTCTAGGCCAGCTCTCCACCAAGCAAAGGCTCAATCCCATGGGGAACTTGGCCTGTCACCGCTTTGCCCGCAATACCTCTTACGGTCGCATTGGCCTGGCTTTCCGGCGACACCGGACTCCGATCCCTAAGCGTTTAGCAGTAGAGCGACTAGAGCGATCGGTGGCTTACGCCATGGCGAGCGATATCGGCCCGCGGGCCTTCACTACTTTTTCCAGTGCTCAGGGAAAATCCTAGAAAAACACGAGCCACCTAATGCCAGGGGCCCTTGGCATCGATTGAAGTCCTACCCCGCCGGCCCTATCTAGCTCGAAGTCTCTGCCTCGTCCCCTTGGTCGCGGCGCTTACGGCGACGCGAGTAGGCCAATCCAAGGGCGCCGAGTCCCAGGAGGGACATGGTCGCTGGCTCCGGAGCTGCGGTCACTGGCTTCGGCTTCGGAGTGGGGAGTGGGTTCGGCTTGATGTACTTGCACCACCAAGATGAGCACTTCCAGCTGCGACAGCGCTTGCACCACTTGGAAGATTCGCCTTCGGCCTCGAGTCGAGCCTCTTCATGGGAATGCGATGGTCGCTCTGCTGCAGTTGCTGTGGCAGGTAAGAGGGTTGCGAAGAGGAGAGCGGAGATGACGGAAATGAGAACTTTCATGATGCGCCTACTGTCTATCTAAGACTATCTCAGATAGTGAATTAGGCGGAGCCCCCTGGAGCACTTTAGGGGTGTCGACGAAGCTCCCATAGCAAGGCTTGGTGGCGGGTGGGACTACGGTGAGAGCTGATTTTGTATTCTCCGAGGTGGGCCTGAGGAGGCTCGGGTCCTCCGGTCTCAGACTTCGCGGCGCTTCCAGCGTCCGCGACGAAAGACGCAGATGCAGACCAGCGAGTACAGGCCTTCTGAGATGCAGATTGCCCAGAAGACCCCGCTTTCCCTCCATTCCAGCTCGGTCGCGAGGTACCAGGCGAGGGGGATCTGGAACAGCCAATAGCACGCAAGGTTGATCCAGGTGGGCGTCATGGTGTCGCCGGCGCCATTGAAGGACTGAATCATGACCATTCCCCAGGCATAGAAGATGTAGCCGTAACCGATGGTTCGCAGGCACTCACTGCCGATCCGCTGGACCTCTGGATCCGGAGTGAAGATGCCCAGCACATCCTCGGAGAGAAGGATGAACACGGCGGCCACGATCCCGAGAAAGATCATGTTGTAGATGCCTGTGAGCCAGACAGACTTCTCAGCCCGATCTGGTTTCCCGGCGCCCAGATTCTGTCCAACCAGGGTGGCTGCCGCATTGCTGAGTCCCCACGCAGGGAGGATCGCGAAGATGGTGATGCGGATGCCGATGGTGTAGCCGGCCAGCGCGCTCTCGCCAAAGGGCGCGATGATCCGCACCAGCATGGACCAGCTCGCAGTTGCCACGAGGAATTGAGCGATGCTGCCGAATGAGATTCGCAGGAGGCGCCACATGACCCTTGGATCGAATTGCAGGGCGTCCTTGCCGAGCCTCACCCGACTCTCTGCCTTCCGCAGGGCGTGGAATTGGTAGAGAACGCCACAGCCCCTGCCGATGGTTGTAGCTACCGCTGCCCCGGTAACGCCCAGTTCGGGGAAGATCCAGAGCCCGAATATGAGGCAGGGATCCATGACGATATTGATTCCGTTGGCGAGCCAGAGGCTGCGCATGGCGATGGCTGGATCGCCGGCGCCACGGAAGATCGCGTTGTTCAGAAAGAGCAGAATGATGACCACATTCGAGCCCAGCATGATGGTCGTGTAGCCGGAGCCGAGTTCGATCACGCTCTCACTGGCACCCATGAATTCGAGCAAGGGGACGGCGAGGAAGACGCAGGGAATCCCGATGAGGAAGGCAATGAAGGTGCCCAGAGCGATGGCCTGGGAGGCAGCCAGGGAGGCCGCCTCCAGGTTCTTTTCGCCGACCCTCCTGGCCACCGTTGCCGTGGTGGACATGGTCAGTCCGATTGCGATGGCATAGACGAAAATCAGGAGCGCTTCCGTCAGGCCGACGGCCGAGACTGCCTCTTTGCCGATGAGGCCGACGAAGTAGATGTCGACGACGGCAAAGATCGACTCCATGACCATTTCCAAGATCATGGGTATGGCCAGGAGGACGATTGCGCGGCTCAGATTGCCCTGGGTGTAGTCCAGCTGCTTACCCGCAAGGGCATCGCGGATCGCTCTGAGCCAACCCCCGGTTTCTGGACCGCTCTCCGCAGCATCTTGCTGGGCTTGAGGTTCCATATTCACGCCGCTGGGATTCTGCGCTGCAAGGATCCTCTTGTCGAAGGCTGCTCTGCTAATTGCCGAGCTTCCGAGGAAAGGCGAGCATGGAGACTCTTCGCTAGCATGTTCCCATGAACCCTATTCGCCAGTGGCGGGCCAAGGTTGGCATGTTGCTTCCCCTGGCCATTCTGCCTGCCTGCGCCAGCGACGCGTACTTCTTGCCAAGAGAGAATGCGAAGAGTCTCTCGCCGACCGGCATCCCTGCTGCGGAGTTTCGCTTGGATGCGGTTGGCGAGCTACGAGTCTGGGCAGACAAAGCCAGTCTGCAGACAGAGGGAGATTTGGAGAAGGTCGTGCTCGAAGTCGGCCTGGAGCTTGAGAACAACTCAGGTGATCCCCTGGAGTTAGTCCTCGAGGAGTTCGAACTCTTCACTCGCGGAGCCGGTGGGGAGCGAGCGGGGCCCTTCGCTGTGTCTCGGCACGAGGGGGATCTCTCTGTGGATCCAGGCAGAAGCATAGAAGTTCATCTGTGGTTTCAGCCGGGGGCGATCGAGTCTCCGCGAGACATCTCCGCATTCGACCTTCGCTGGCAATTGCGCCGAGTCGGAGGAGGGGAGTTCAGTGAGTCGGCGAAGTTCATTCGCGCGTACCGGGATTACGGGAGCTATGGCTACTACGGACCCTACCCCTACTACTCTGGACCCTGGGGTTATTGGGGCGGCGGCTTCTACTATCGCGGCTTCTATTACTAGCGCTGAGCTAGCGAAGCTCGAATGCCAGGCCGGCGAGTTCGCCTTCTCCCGCAGTGACTGCGAATTCTCCGTCGGCGGCTAGACCCTTTGGACCTCGAGCTTCGAAGCGATAGGGGCCGAGGAGGTACTTTCGGGTGCTTAGATACCTGCCGCCAGTAGCAGCGATCTGCTGTTGCAAGAAGAGGCTCCCGCTTGCATCGAAGATGCTCAGCTGAAGCTTCCCTAGCGCATGGACTGACGAGTCTTTGGCAGCGAAGGTGAGTTGGGCTGTCCTGGACGCAGCGGCATCCACCTGGATCCGGCTGTCTTCGCCTCCTCGAATCTCGAGTGGAGTCTCTCGGGAAGAGAAGCCCTCTCCGTCGATCTGGATGAAAAAGCTGCCAGCCGGCATGGGGTACTGCAGGAGTCCAGGGCCCTCGGGCTTGACCACAGCGATCAGCCGTCGCTTATGGTCGAGGATCAGGATTCGTGTGGAGCTCAACTCCGGTGCTTCCTTCAGGATCAGGGTGCAGGACCCGGACTGAGGCTGGTGCAAGTCGCCGAGGTCCATGAGCTCATCTGCTTGCAGCATGATCGGCTCCATGTATTGCCACTGTGGTCCTGCCTTGATCGCGAGCAAGTACTCTCCGACCGGGAGATCGGTGAAGTGGAAGCGGCCATCGGGTCCCAGAGTTTCTGGAATCCACATGAGCTGGCTTGCTTGGGCAGCTCCGACTTGCGCAGCGGCCATGGGCTCCCCTAGCCAATTCAGAATTCGACCCTGGATCGATCCAGTAGCTTGAGCAGCCAGGGGCACTCGTAGCTCAATCTCTTCGCTACTTGGAAAGGTATCCTCGAAGACAAAAGCGCTGTGCCATCGGTCATTCTTGCCAAACACCTCCAATAGATAGGCCTGGCCTTCACTGAGATTCTCCAGAGTGAACCTGCCCTCCTCGTCCGTGATCACGCTTGCTTGATTGCGTGATTCTCCACTTGCCCGGACCATCCAATCTTCTAGGGCCGGTCCGGATTCACTGACCAAGCGTCCTCTGATGAGGGCCCGGTTCTCAAATTGCAGATCCCGTTCCAAGTCCTCGCCGGCGGCGATCTGCAGGCTGAAGTCCGAACTCAACTCGCCGGCCATGACTTTGAGAATGATCTCACCGGGCAGCAAGCCGCTGAGACGGTACTGGCCTTCGGCGTTGCTCTCGGTCATTTGGAAGTTCTCCCTGGATGTAGAGGCGCCGATCCATGCATCGGCGATGGGGCTTCCGTCCGCCGCCAAGACTCGGCCACGCAGAGCGGCGGTGACCGGTAGGCGTAGTACGATCTCCGCAACTCCACCCGCGATGACTTGCACCCTGTCCTCGACTCTCCCCTTGCCGGCCGCCTGGGCCAACACGGCGATTCTCAGTGGCGGAAGGCCTTCGCAGCGAAAACGCCCGGCCTTGTCGGTGAAGGCTGTTCGCGGGGTCAGGCTGTGACTCTGATCGTCGCCGAGGAAGGTCCAGGGAACATCGCGGTTCGGAAAGGTCACCGTTGCGTGCGGCGTCGGATTGCCTTCTGCATCCAAGACCGTGCCCTGAACGATTCCGCCAGGGCCCTGCAGCACGAGTCGTAACTCAAGTTCCGTCCCGGGCAGGGCGGACAGCGCGTGAACCGGCGATGGTGCATAGCCCGAGGCCATGGCGCCAATGCTCAGGTGTCTTCGCAGGTCGCGCAGGGTGAAGCGCCCATCCGCATCGGTGGTCGCAACTGGTCGGACTGCCTGCGAGAGGCTGGTCCAGATTGTCGCTCCGGGGACCGGTCGATCCTGCCGATTCACGACGATGCCCCGGATGGCCAGCCCCGCTTTGAATTGCACCTGCAGCAGGGATTCCTCGCCGGGGAGAATCCGGACTTCTTGCTCGGGATGCTGAGGGTGATTGAAGGCTAGCCGGTAGGCGCGGGGTTGAAGATCCTCGAGGAGAATGATCCCAGACTCGTTGCTGAGTTCTTCCCGTCGATCGGGGGAGGGGGAGAGCACTTCAATTCCCTTCGGAGCGAGGAGAACCGTAAGCTCGGCGCCAGCACTGCCGTCGCTGTACTGGAGCTCGATGCGGAGGCTCCCGGTCTTGGCCTTGGCAGTGGCGGCCAGCTGCTTCTGGGCCAGATCCCGTCTAGCTTTCTGCTCCTCGGAGTCGGAGGGCCTGGTTCCATCGTCCCTGTCAAGCTCGACCGCTTGGTTGAATTGCCGACTCGAGTTTTCGACGGACCCCGGGTCTTGGGAGAGTGCCTCAGAACCAGCGGTCCATAGCCAGGCGCACATGGACAGCAGGAGGAGAATTCCCAGCAGGAGAATGAGTGTCCGTGGTCGGTTACTCATCGCTAATGCAGTGTGAACTCAAAGACCTGCTTGGCACTCATGCTTGCTCCTAGCTCGAAACTCCCTTCAGCACTCGCGCCCGTCAGGCATCTTCCCAGAAACGAATACAGCCCGGGTGGAAGAAAGGTCTCCAGCTTGAATATTCCATCTCGGTGCACGAGCCGTTCGCTGGAGAACAGCCGCCCACTTGCGTCGTTTAGCTTCAGGTAGAGCAAGCGGGTCATCGCATGCTCCGGGTCATCGCATGCTCCGGGTCAGCGAAGCTGAACTGGAGTTCTGTCTTCACTCCAGATTCCAAGCGCAGTTGCATGACCTTCTGTTCACCAGGGCGAATGACAACCTGTGCAGCGCGTGAACTCAGACCCTCTCCCTGGACCTGTATGAAGTGGGAGCCAGGCAGCATCGGATAGTCAGTGAGCCCACCCGCTAACAGATCCACCGAGCCGATCCAGCGCATGTCCTGATCAAAGATGGCGAGAGCCTGTGGTCTCAGCCCCAGAGGATTCAAGAACTGAAGGCTCAGGCTTCCCAGCTCCTCGGCTTGAATCGTGCCGAGGTCTACATCTTCTCCGGGAGACAGTTCCACATCGGGAAGATTGCGCAGCTGCGGACCGAGAGCGATAAAGATCCAATATCTGCCAGCGGGCAGGTCCTCAGCCAGGAACTCCCCATCGTCACGCAGGTCGACGCTGCATGGAAACTCGCTCTGCATGTGCATCACGCGCATGTGGAAGCCCTGCATGGGCTTTCCCTTTGCATCGAGAACTCTGCCGCGAATGCTGCCGCGCTGTAGAGCATTGTCCGGAACCACGATTCGCAGTGGCTCGGTACCGGGTCGGATGCCATCGAGAAGGAGATTGGGCGGAAACCCACTATCTGGGGCCGAGATGTTCAGGCGGTATGTGCACCCGGGCTGCATGTGTTCGAGCCGAAACTCACCTCTCTGGTCAGTTTCAGCCGCGGAGAAATCCGAACCGCCCCTGTAAGCGACAGCGGCGATGGACCACTCATCCAGTGGCGCGCCGAGTTTATCTACGAGCAGGCCGGTGACTTGTAGGCCGCTGGCGAAGGTCAGATCGAAGAGGCGATCTTCGCCTGCGAGAACCCTCAGTTCCTCATGCAAGTTCTTGCCGGCGGCGAGGAACTGAAGATTGATTGTTCCTGGCGTTAGGTCCGCGAGTCGATAGGCGCCATTCGCATCGCTCGTGGATTCGCCCATAGCACCTGCAAGTCGGGAGGATGCGCTGACGCGGATGTCAGCCAGGCCCAGGCCATTCTCGTCGAGCACTCGTCCATGGATTTGCGCGGTGTCGGTCAGGCGGAGAGTGATCTCTGAGCTGCGGCCAGCCTGCACCAGGACCTTGTCCTCGATACTGCCATGTCCTTCCGCGCTGACTTCCACGGTGAGTTCGAACGGCGGCAGACCTTCGGCGAGGAATCTACCTTCGGCGTCCGTTCGGCAGCGCACTTGAGTGACGCTTTCCATAGGGTCGCCGTTCAAGAAGGTCCATGGCAGGCGTCGGTTGGGAAAGACGACAAGAGCCCCCGCAACTGCCTGGGAATCCGCGGACAGGACGCGGCCGCGGACGGTACCGGATGCTCCCTGGAGGATCAGTTTGATCTCGACCTCATCCCCTGGATCGCCTTGAATCCATGTCCGCGGACTGGGGGAGTGGATTTGAGAAGTGGCACCGATGCCGAAGTAGGGCTGCACATCCCGGAGCAGGAATTGTCCCCCAGGACCGCTCATGGCGATGGGGGAGGTTCCCATCTCGTCAACTAGACTCCAGATGGCGGCGCCGGCTACTCCCCGACTCTCGCGGTCCAGTACCTGGCCCCGAACCAAGATGCCGGCATCGAATTGGATCGTCAGGGTTCTTGCCTCCCCTGGGGCGAGAGAGAGGTCGTGCTCGAACTGCGAGGGGTGCAGGACCTGCAGTTGGTACTTACCCGCAGTGAGTTGCGCAAACTCGGCCCGGCCAGCTGCATCGCTCTGTCCACGCAGTCTCCTTGCGGAGACTGCATGCCTGCCGATGTCATGCGGCTTCAGCACAACTTGCAGATCGACCCCTGCATCGCCGTTGGAGTAGCGTAATTCGATGCGCAAGCTCGCCGGTGCTGCCGGATTGCTGGCTAGGGGAGCGAGTTCCTTGCGTTCTGCCTGAGCTGGGTCGGCTGAGCTGGCGAGTTGCTCAGCAATCGGCTTGGCCTTCAGGTCGAGATCAGCAGCAATACCTCCACTCGGTACTGCGTCCGGGGACAGGCGAGTTTCCCTGCCGGCGACCCAAAGCCACGCGGCCAAGAGCACTAGAGCTGCAACAAAGATAGCCGTGGTGCGTCGCGAGGGCTGGGGCACGTGGATCCTCAGTCTCAGTCGATCATGCGAAAGGGTCTTGCAGAGGGGCCTGCTCAGTGTGCCGCATGCGGGCATTCCCTACAATTGACTCCTTTGCATCTGGATGGCGAGAAACTTTGCAGGAGAAGTTTCGCCCTCTCTCGATAGCATGCCGAAGTGAGCTCTTCACCATTCAGCCGCATGCGGCCCGCGATTCGTCCCCGACTCGAGGCAGCTGCGAAGCGGCTTGCACAGGCCGGGGCCTTCGAAGACGCGAGCCTGGCACTTTACGATCAGATATTGCCTGGTGGCGCGGTTGGCAGGTCTCTTGCTGATCTGGAGGGGCAGGTGAGAGCTCGCCTGGTTAGCGATCGGCCCAAAGCGCTCCTCGCCCATGCTCATGCGATTCTCTTCGATGAACTCGGTCTTAGAGTTGTCGAAGGCTCCCTGCCAAGTCTTCTTCTGGACAAGGTGTTCGCCAGCGGTCGCGGACATCCTCTGGTGCTCGCCTTGGCATACAAGCTGCTGATGCAGCGCCTCGGCTTTCACTGCTGGGGAGTCTCACTCGCTGGACGAATACTGGTCTCCATTCAGGTGGAATCGAGCAGCATGCTGGTCGACCCCGCTGCTGGCGGCAGGCTGGTTTCGGTGGAGGAAGCAGTAGCGCGTTCACGAGAACTTGCCAGTCCTCAGGGGCCGGCGCGCAATCCTGTGCCCCTTTACGATAACCGGCGTTGGCTGGTGGACCTCGCTAGCAGTCTGGCCGAGTCCCTGACCAATTCTGGCCGCCTGGAGGACGCAGAGGCCTGCGCACAGGCTGCAGCTGCGATCGCCGTCGCGGAAAGCTCAGTGGTGGATCCCAAGGAAGCAGGGTTGAAGTCTGAGCCCAGGGTCGAGGGTGACCAGGATCGGGGACCGGAAAAGCGCAGCAGCGAGAGCGGCGCCTAGAAACTGGCTGAAAGGCCCAGGGTGTAGCCCTCCAGGCGGAAGTCCGTGTCGTACTTCAAGCCATTCTCGCGGCCCTCGGCAGGGATCTCCGTTCGACGCCAGCCGGCGAAGAGGCTGACGCCTTGGTCAGGGAAGCTGTACTCGAGGGTGAATTCGAGGTCCTGCATGGTCCCATCGAAGTCGCCGCCAAAGTTGATGTCAGGGTTGATCGAGTAGTCCACGCGGAGAGTTGCTCCGAGCCATTCGACTTCCCCTCGCGTGCTCAAATAGGGGGCGCCATCGTCTTTGAAGTGAATGCGCTCACTGTCGCCAGAGTTGCCCTGCAGGAGGACCCGCTCAACCTTGAAGCGACCGTCGCGGTGGACCATTGCAGCCCCCAGCCCCAGGCGAGCCACGAGGTCATCCTGATCTTCGCGAATCGTGAAGCTGTGCTCGAGAACCTGCCCGGTGTATCCGAAGCGGTACTCATTCATTTTGAAGCTCGAGTTCACCTCGGAGCCGCCCGGGACATCGCCGAAGTCTGAAACCAGAAGCCCCGTATCCGAGCTGTCCATGTCGTAGTTGAAGTAGGCCGCTTCAAAACCGCTAAACCCGTCGCCGTAGGTGATGACCCCGCCGTAGTCGCTGTCCCGGTCATCAGCGCCAAAGTCGCGCGTGTCCATGGAGACCACCGGATTGCTAATGGCGGATTCCATCTTGGCGTCGCCTTCCAAGCTGTAGAGGAGGACCTGCGGCGCAAAGTGCAGCTGCGGACTATCCATGCCCGGCATCGCTTCGCAGGCAGGAAGACAGGCAAGCGCAAGAACTGAGTAGTATCGATGCAACACGGGGAACCGCCTTCTGGTGATGCTGGAGGATACGATTCGCAGCAGCCTGACGCTATGGTTCCCTGCCATGCCCAAGGCCCTCGAACCCTTCCTCGAACGCGACTTTCTTGCCTACGAGAAGCACCGGCAGGCGGATGCTGAGTACAACGCCCTCCGCCTCTCAGTGCGTAGAAAACTGAAGAGCTACGTCGATGAGGCCAAGGTTCGGGCCAAGTCCGAGGGGGTCGAGCTCTCGGCTCAGGCTGGGCTGCATCATCCGTATTCGTTCAATAGCTTCCGAGTGCGCGAACAAAGGGCCTACCTGTGTCGCTCGAACAAGGAACGCAAGAAGCTGGCCAGTTTCTTTGGCGAGGCCTTGGGCAAGGACGCGGAGACACACTACATCCAAACAGTGCTCGAAGCATGCTTGGATGATCAGGTTCTAGAGGCTGCCCTGCGTATCCATCCGCAAGCTTGGTGGGATGGAGAGCACCTCAAGAAGAAGGTGGCTAGCGATGAGGGCATGGCTGATTGGTGCAGCTTGCTCAAGTCCTTGCCGGCTGGCTTTGGCTTACGAATGCACGATTGGCGAAAGATCTACTGGGCGAGCAGCGCGAATCCTCAGGAGATGCGGGAGTACTTCGACAGCTACACTCCGGGGGAGCACTGGCTCCACCTGGTGCGGGAACTTCCCAGAGAGGATGCCTTGGAGATGGGGGAGGAAGCGGGGGAGTGGTTGATCAGCTCCCTACTCTCACTCCTGCCGATCTACAAGATCATGCTCTGGGTGCCCTAGCGGGGAGCTTCAGTAGTTCGCTTGCACCCATTCCTTCCAGCGCTCATCCAGGGTGATCGGGTTTAGGCCGTAGACTTCGCGCAGATAGCTGCGGCTCGCGGCTACCAGGCGCTCACCGGTTTGCTGGCCATCGCTGTCGATCATGCCCTTCATCTTGCCCATGAAGTCGGCAAACTTGTCCCTGCCCAGGCTCATCAAGTAGTCCCAGCGCGACCAGATTCCCAGGTGACCATTGGTGTCGATCTGGCCGAACTCGCGCCAGGCCATGATCTCACCCAAGGGCGCCATGTCGCCGCTGGCGAGAAGTGCCTTGACCTCTTTGCGCCACTGCCACTTCCTGGTGGTAGATACCGTCGCTCCCTCATCTCGGGTGAAGGTGTTGTCCCGCTCTGAGATCAGGCGCTCGAAGTAGTGTGCTAGCCCTTCGGTAATCCAGACGGGCAGGTCGTAGTTGTAGTGCTTGTAGCCATCCAAGAGGTTGTGCGTCGTGCTGAAGACCAGGTTCGCATGTAGGGCAGTGTCATCCATGAGCCGGGCTTCCTCGTCCCTGGAGTCGAGGCCGATGCCGTAGAAGAGCGAGCCGACCTCTTTGAAGTTCCAACGCTGCCCACCACCTGAGCGAGCGCCGATGAAGTTCTTCAAGTAGTCATCGAAGCTACTGTCGCTCTCCATGATCAGTACGGGGTACTTGCCCTCCTGACCGAGGTAGGGGCCTTCTCCCATGTACTTGCCGCGGATGCGCTGGCTCGGTCCGTCGGGGAAGCTCGCATCGGTGACCGCGAGCCAGTTCTCGAGAAGCGCATATTGGTTCTCGAGACGTTGGGCGATCAGATGCATGCGATGCCAAGGCTTCAGTACAGTCGTCTTTGGTTTGATTCGACGTAGCCCACTGCGTTCCAGCATCTGGGTCAGTTCCGCACGGATCTTCTTGCGTTGCTCCATCTTGCTGATCTTGTAGTTGCCTACCGCCAGCCCGATCAGGAAGTGCTCCGTCTCCGCCCAGAGAATCTGGGCATAGTGGAGGTGCGCATCGATGTCATCGCTGCTAACAGCCGTTCTCCCGCGCTGCCCGAAGGCGATGGGCGCGAAGGCGACGTAGCCGAGTTTCTGCATCGCTTCGGGATCGTTCCGAGTGATTGGGTCGATCCGCCACTTGGGTGGCTTGTCTGCCTCGCTGGTTTTCTGAGCCGAAGCCTGTCCTAGAAGCAGGCAGGCCAAGACCAGACCTGTGCAAGAAGCTCTTGGCCTCATCGTTGCCGCCACTTCTCGGCGAGTTCGATGGCCTGGAACACGGACAGTTTTTCCAAGGGCGGGTCACCGTCGACGACGACTCGCAGGGCGTTGATCGCGGCTTTCTTGACCGCGTTTTGGTCTGCATCCAGGTAGGCCTGAAGCTTTTCCTTGTAGGTGCTTGGGGCAAGGCTGCGCAGGAGTCGTAGGCCCACCACCTGCGAGCGTACGTCCTTGGGCTGCATGGCGGCCAGCACCCAGTCGGCGCTTGCCGCGGAGCGGGTGGGGCTGAGCACTTCATCGATGACGCCAGCGAAGCGGCTCCAGTCCTTGCGGCAGCGGTCGAAGACGACCTTCATCGCTGACATGTCGCTGAGACCGGCCAATCCCAGAGCTGCATAGAACTGGACATCGTCCTCGTCATCTTTCAGGGCTTCGCGAAAGATCGGCGCCATCTCTTGCTGGTGGTTCCTTGCCAGGCGACTGACCGCATAGATGCGCACCGCCGATTCCTTGCGCTTCACCAGGCGAGCTACCAGTGGTCCGTATTCTGGGCTGAGGACCCTGTCGAGAACTCGTTCCAGGGCGGCAACCTTGTCCTCATCCTCCGAATCGAGCTGGCGCAGGACTTCGAGGGTGATTCCGGCACCCAAGGCGCTCAAGACTTCTTCTGCCTGCAGGGCCTTTGCCTGCTGCGCCTCACTGCCATCGATACCTTCGAGTTGGCGAAGTTGAAAGCGCATCCGTCTGCGCTCCGGGTCGCTGAGCTTGGGCCATTTTTCTGGCTTGGCGTCCTCTTCTTGGGCCGGGCTTGGCAGTGCAAGGATGAGAAGAAGCAGAGAAGTTTCGAAGACAATCTTCATGGCAGCAGCCAGTTGGGGATGGCGTGTTCGAATTCGGGATCAAGGTATGTCACCTTGCCCTGAAGCTTGCTGCGCAGATCGCGTAGCCAGTCAACGTACTCTTGGCCGCTAGACATCCAGAAATCGACGCGGCAGAGTCGGACCCGATCACTGAAGGTCGTTCCGCCGGGGATCAGGTCAACCGCTGCGGCGATCACGAATCCCCGTGGTGTTGGGATGGGGTCGCTGACTCGGCCTAGGTTTTCCAGGGCAAAGGCAAAGGGTGCGACCGCCGGTTCCAGATCGGTGCGCGCATAGTTGCTCGCGGCCACGTACTCGGGAAGCTGTGCGGCCTTATCGGCAAGTTCGAGGCTGTTGCCCGCGACAGAGCGCAGGCCCTGTGCACGCTCGAGCGCTTGGGATCTCTCTGCCGCGAAGGCCCGCTCAGCGGCGCGTAGGGGGAGCAGGTGAGTCTCAATGAAGAAGGCGATGGCCTGCTTGCGGCCGGCTGTCGGCTGGTAGCCCTCGACGTAAGCGTACCAATCATCGACCTCCTGGCGCATGATGCGAATGCCATCAACCTCGAGGATGACTCCCGGGGCAGGTGGCGGTGCTGGTCCAGGGTCCTTGCCGTTGCAGCCCAGAAAGATGCTGCTGGTCAGCGTGGCAACTAGTAAGAGGCCTGTGGCGAAGAGCTTCACTTTTGGTCGAATTGGGCGACGAACTCGAGAGCTGGGCCGGTCATGAATTCGTAGGTGGAGTTCAGGTGCTCGCTGAGATGCGGCAGATCTGATGAATTGATGGGGCGAGTGAACTGGCCGACGACCTCTAGCCACAGGGATCGGCAGTCTTGAGTCCATGGCTCGAGTCGCAGGCTATACATGCCTTCTTGATCCTCCGGTGCCAGGAAGGTGTAGCGAAGGCCCATGCTGTGGAGCTCGCGCCCGAAGGGGTCAAGGCTGCTCGTCCCACCGGAAAGAAACCTCTCAGCAACAAACTTTCGGCTGTCGTTCACGTGTCTTGGGTTCACTAGAGTCCGGACCCAGAACTGCTGGGCCAGGCTGAGGTTGACTCCAAGGGAGCGATAGCTTGTGTCGCCTACGTTGACTACGCGCGTCGCGAATTCTTCTACGGTGCAGGGGCGGTATTCCTCGCGGATAACGATCCGATCAGGGAGGTAGGTCGCCATGGAGATGGTGCCGGGTGTTTGCCCCGGGTTGGTGAGGTGAATCCCGTCCTTGCTGACCTGGAAGTTCTGATAGCCGATCTCGGGCTGTTGATAGAGGCTGTTGTGGATGCCCTGCACGGTCTCAGCCTGGACCGCGATTGGTTGGTGAAGAAGCTCAGCGCCAAAGGCGATGGTTCGGGGCTCATAGCTCATGCGGGGGTGATCCTAGCGAGAGTCCGCCAGAAGTGCCGGTTCCGCCTGGCCCGGTCGACAGATTCTCGGAGTGTCGCCAGGCTCCCGGCGTTTCACCCGCTTCATGGGCTAGATTTTCATGCCCGGGCGCCCTCCTGTCACGGCTTCCGCGGTATGGTGCCCGTCCCAACCCCCCCTTCTGAGGGCTCGTTGGAGTGATCTACAGCTATGGCCGCAATTCATAAGTCCCTCTCTCACCTCCTTGCTGCCACTCTCCTCGCCATGGGGACGGTTTCAGCCCAGGATCTCGAGGCCGCCCTCGAGGCCGACATAAGCGCCAAGCGGGCTGAGCTCGCCAAAATGCGTTTTGCCGAGTTCCAGCCCATTTCTGTCAATGGCGTCAAGCTCGACCCCATGCTGGTGAAGCGCGAGCTCATCCATCTGGTGGGGCACCGCTTGGTCGAGGCAAAGGTCTCCGAGTTCTTTCTCGAGGAACAGATGCAGGCGGCTCTCGAGGGTGGTCGCAAGCCCGAGGAGTTCGAGGTCACCGAGGCAGAGGTTATGGCGGACATGGCCGGGGTGATTGCTCAGGCCCGCGAGCAGAATCCGGAGA
Organism: Planctomycetota bacterium; assembly: GCA_021776805.1. GTDB lineage: Bacteria > Planctomycetota > UBA1135 > UBA1135 > UBA2386 > JAJFFD01. Next base: position 34,800 of record JAJFFD010000056.1, on the reverse strand, counting down.
TCAAGTTCTGGGACGCCATCCGTGCTGTCTATGGCATGGAGAAGGACGTCTTCATGGAGAACACGCGGAAGACCAAGCTCTTCGACAAGGTGTTCTTTCCTGGCAGTCCGGAGAATTGGCCCACCATCACCCAGGAGGCCATCGCTTCCCAGTCCTCTCCAGGGCAGGGCGGAGCAGATTTCTGGAATGCCCTCCTCGGCCAGACTCAGGGCAAGGAGATGCCTCCCTTCCTCCTGGGCATGTGTCGGCAGTGGGTTCTGGAACAGCTACGCGCCTGGAGTGAGATTGAGTTTCCCGCCCACGGCCTGCCGCCAGAAATCTGTGTCCGCGTCAACGGGCGTGGCTGGGCCACGGAAGAAGCCTTCGAGAAGGTCAAAGCCAGTGTGTTCCCACAGGACATGGAGCAGGCCATGCTGGAGGTGGTCATCAACGAAGTGATCCGGCAGGAGCTCGTGGCCAAGGGGGCCTACCTCAGCGACGATGAGTTTGCCGCCCTCTTCGCGGCATACCGCAAGATCTACGATGACACCGCCTTCCCTCTGCAGCAAATCGTGACTGCCTATAAGGGCTACCCGAGTCTTGAGGCTTACCGACGGCGCTGGCGCTTGCTGCGCAGCTACGAGAATCTGATCGAGCCGGAGACCACGGACTTTGCCCTCAAGGAATACGGCAAGAAGCACGTGCGCTTCTTCCGCAATGCCTCCACGAATGTGGACTTGATCCCCTTCCTTGGCGTGGATGTCGACTCGGGAGCCTGGGTCCCTGGCGGGATGGACAAGGCCCGCGAGCGCGCCGGCGCTGTCATGGCGCAACTCGAAGCGGGCGCGGACTTCGTCGAAGTTCTCGAGAGCAAAGGCGAATTCTTCAAGACCGACGAGGTTCGTGGCCGGCTTGGTGGCAAGGGCTACAACCAGTTGCGCCAGGCGGTCTTCGAGAACGAATACAATGAGCTGCAGCAGGGCTTCTCAATGGCCTACTTCCTCTACAACGATGCGGAGGTAGGGAAGACCTATGGTCCGCTCAAGTCGGCGAAGGCTTGGTACGTCGCGCGGATCAATAGCCGCGTCCCTGTTCAGGGGGTGCCCGAAATGGCTCAGGAGAGTCAGCGCAACCTGGTGAAGCAGGACTATGTGGTCCACCGCTTCCATCGTTGGGCCAATGAGCTCATCGCCAAAGCGAAGGTGGAGTAGTTCGAGTCCGGTCCCGAGGCAAGGAATGCACTAATCGCGGTTGCCGCGGGGATGGGAAAGGCGCACATTTGTCGCCGTGACGGGACAGACCAGTGCATCTGAGGAGAATCACCCGCCTGTAAAGTTGCGGGATCTCTTCCGTCGCATCGTCAGGTCCGCGGTGGAGAACAAGGGCCTGGCGCTGGGGGTATTCGCCTCGGCCTTTTTGGCCGCCTTCTTCACCAAGGGGCCCTTTCTGCTGCTCAAGCCCTTTACCGAGGCCCTTGTACCGACTCCAAAGCCTGATACCGATACCTTCGGCTACAACTTCCTCCTGAGCTTCAACGAGTTTGCGGCCGAGGTGATCGCATTCCTCGGCATCGAGATCACTGGTGGGAACGCAGAGCAGAAGGGGATCGTCCTGGTATGCGTGATGCTCTCGGCCCTGTCCGCTATCTGCGGCGGATTCGCGATCTACTATGCGATCACCCTGTCCAGGACCTTTGCTGCCAAGGTTGTGGTAGACCTGCGCAACGAGGTCGCGGCGCATATTCTGCAGCTTCCTCTGGGCTTCTTCGGTCGCCGCCGCATGGGAGACCTGCTCTCCAACATGACCAACAACACGGCGGTCCTGGCGCGATCCTTCACCCTGGCGGCAGACCATGCCATCCTCGATCCGCTGCATATCTGCATCAACATTTGCGTGCTGGGGGTTGCCGCACCGCAGCTGCTGTGGATCTTCATTCCTGCCTTGCCCCTGCTCGCCTTACCCATAATCCGTCTCGGCAGGCGCATTCACAAGCGATCGGGCCGCACCATGGAGGCGATGGGGGACACCACCGAGTCCCTCAATCAGATGCTCTCGGGCATCAAGACCGTCAAGGCCTTTCAGCTCGAGGCGCCGCGTTTCCAGGAGTTTCGCGACAACAACCAGACCTTCTTCGAGCGCACCAAGAGCATGCTCCAGGCCAAGGGCCGTTCGCAGGGCCTGGTCTTTGTGATCTACCAGACTGTGTTCGCAGCCATGCTCCTGACCTTCGGCTGGATCTTTCTCGGTGAGAATCTAAGTCTCGGCAGTATGGCTGTGGCCGGGGCGGCCATGAGCACGAGCTACACCCACGTGAAGCGTCTCAGTCGCGTATACAACACGATGATGGAGTCACTTGGTGCCATGGAGGCTGTCGATGGCCTCCTGCGCGAGAAGCCCGATATCGCCAATCAGAAGCAGGGAGTAGAGCTCAATGGCCTGAGCGGCGAGATGCGCATGGAGGGCGTGCATTTCGCCTACGGTGACGAGCCGGTGCTCAGCGGTATCGACTTCGTCGCAGAGAAGGGGGCCATGGTCGCTCTGGTCGGACCATCGGGCGGCGGCAAGAGCACTACCATCGACCTGCTTGCCCGCTTCTATGATCCGATCGAAGGGCGCGTTCTCATCGATGGCCTGGATCTAAAGGATGTGCGCATCGACAGCTACCGGCAGCGCATGGCCCTGGTCAGTCAGAACCCCTTTCTCTTCAACACCAGCATCCGGCAGAACATCCTCTATGGCAGACCTGGCGCCAGCCAAAGCGAAGTCGAAGCGGCGGCCAAGGCGGCCCAGATCCATGACTTCATCCTGGGTCTGCCGCAGCAGTACGATACGCCGGTCGGCGAGAGAGGCAGCAATCTGAGTGGTGGACAGATGCAGCGCGTTACCATCGCGCGGGCGATCCTCCGTGACCCGGCTATCCTCTTCCTAGATGAGGCGACCTCCGCCCTTGACTCGGAGAGCGAAGAGGCTGTGCAGAAGGCCCTCGCGAATCTGATGCGGGGACGCACTTCGTTCGTGATCGCCCATCGCCTGTCCACGATCCGCGAGGCGGATCTAATCCTGGTCATGGACAAAGGCCAGATCGTGCAGCGGGGTCGGCACGAAGAGTTGATCGAAGCGGATGGTCTGTACCGACGCCTGATCGAACTGCAAAACCTAGGTTGAAGCCACGAGAGCCACGGCAGTAGCTCGAATTGCTTCGCCTCTGCCAATCTCACCAAGCCCCTCGCCGGTCTTCCCTTTGAGATTTACGTGATCGACCGGCAGATCGAAGAGGTCGGCGATGTGCTCGCGAATCTCCTGCCGATGCGCTTTGAGCTTCGGACGTTCTGCCTCGACAACCACGTCCAATGACTGGACGCGCAGTCCGGCGGCCTGCAAGCGCGCATGCACTTCCTTGCAGAAGTCATCAGAGTTGCGTCCCGCGTTCACTGCTGCGTCATCGGGAAAGAGGCTGCCCAGATCATCCATGCCGGCTGCGCCGAGGCAGGCGTCGCAGATCGCATGCAAGACCGCGTCGCCATCACTATGTCCGATCGGGCCAACATCGGAGGGGATGTCGACGCCGCCCAGGCGGCAGGTTTTTGCGGGACCCAAGCGGTGCAGGTCGATACCGAGGCCGATGCGATGCTTGCTCATGTCAGCTTCTTGTGGGCAATCAGCTCGGCGAGCGCCAGGTCTTCAGCGTTGGTCACTTTGAGATTCTCAGGGCTGCTGGCCACGAGTGCCACCGGGAACCCGGCATGTTCGAAGAGGGAGACGTCGTCCGTGCACTGGAAACCATCAGCTGTCGCCTTGGCCAAAGCCTCGTCCAAGAGATCCCGACGCATGACCTGTGGGGTCTGGGCCAGCCAGACATTTGTTCGGTCAATTGTCTCGCTGATCCGCTGCGCCTTGGCGCGTTTGAGGGTGTCCGGGGCGGGGGCAGCGAGTAGGGCGGCTCCAACTTCTGTCGCCTTCTCCAGGGCTTCCTCGGCTGCGGTCAGAGAAAAAAACGGCCGCGCTGCGTCGTGCACGAGAACTAGGGGGAACTCGGGATCGCTCGCAGCCAGTGCATTGCGCATCGACTCGAGCCGAGTCTCGCCGCCGTCAACTATCTGATTCAGTCCGTAGCTGCGCAACTGGTCAAGGAGTCTGGGGAGATGGCTTTCGCGATGCTCTGGGTTCACGGCGAGGATGATTTCGCGTTCCTGACCGAGGCGGGAGAGGCGCTGCAGACTGCGCTCGATGAGGCTCGTGCCCGCGCAGTCGACGAATGCCTTGGGTACCGGTCCACCGAGGCGAGTGCCTTGGCCAGCGGCGAGCAGCAGGATGGAGACCTTCACAGGATCAAGCCTAACCGGCAGAGCGGCTCGACCCTATGATGCGGCGATGGCGGTGATGAGGATCCTGGGAATCGACCCGGGTACCCGAACAGTGGGCTATGCCTGCTTGGAGGTCCGGCGTCCCTCGATGCTCGCGCAGACCGTGGCGGAGCGGCCCCTTGCGCATCGCGCTGCCAATCTCGTGCAGCGAGCGGGTGCTGGCGGGCAAGCAAGCTTGCTCGAGGCCGGGGCTCTCGAACTCGGGGGCTCCAAGATCCCTCTGTCCCAGCGGCTACACAAACTTGCCAGCGAATTGGAGAAGCTTCTCGGGCGCTTTTCCCCATCCGAGTTGGCTCTGGAAGAGGCCTTCTTCGGCAAGTCGGTCCAATCGGCGCTTCGGATCGGCGAATCTCGGGGTGTCGCCCTTGCCCTCGCCGGTCGCCACGGTCTCGTGGTGTATCAGTACTCCCCTGCGAAGATTAAGCGGGCGGTAACCGGTCGGGGTTCGGCGCGGAAGGAGGTGGTTGCGAAGATGGCAGGACAGATGCTCGGGATCCAGATCGAAGGGGCGAGTGGGGACTGCAGTGACGCAATCGCCGTCGCGCTCTGTCGCCTCGAGGACCAGCGATCCCTCCTGCAAGGCCAATAAGGGACAGACCTCAGTTGCTTTTGCATTCCGATTCTGCGCAAATACCCGGGCCAGGAATCTGGGGCCTCGTATTTTTCGGGTCCGGAGCCTGAGCGGCGGTTCGTCCTGAGGCGTGAACAGGGAGGTGTGATGATCTCCGGTCCAGTTGTTCCTCGAAGCTATGAGGGGCTGTGGGAATTGGTCCGCAGCAATCCGGAGCGACTCGAGAGTGGCCTAGTGCTACTCGAGGAAGGTCTGGTCATCGATCAGGACTTGCGCATCGATGCGCTTGCCAGGGATGCTGCCCATGGACCCGTCTTCATCTTTGCGACCCTGAGCGATGAAGGCCGCAGCCTCCCCGGTCGAATCATGGAGGCGCGGGACTGGCTCCTGCGGAATCAGGAACTCCTGCGGCAGGCCCTGCCAGATCAAGGGCTGCGCCTCGACCGTGACCCACGCTGCATGGTCATCGGCTTCGACTTTGATCCAGGATTCCTGCGTCGACTCGAGGTCCTGGATGTAGGCGACCTGTCTGCCTTCCGATTCGAGACTCTCTCCATCGGGGATGATGTGCACATTGGTGTCAACCAGCTCCTGGGGGGAAGCCATCCGCGGAGTGAATTGTCTGCGGTTCCCGAAGGCCCAGTCGGCTGCGCGCGCAGCCTCGGGATGCAGTTCTTGGATCTTGTGAAGCGCATCGAACCTGACTGTGAAGTGCAGGGTGACCGCTATTCGCGGAGTTTCTTCGCCGAGCATGGACTGCTTGCCAGGCTGCAGGTCGAGGGCGGTCGCTTCCGTGCCATTAGTCCTTGTGGCGAAAACCGCCTTCTTGACAGCCCGGATGATCAGGGTGTGCTGGCAGACGCAGTGTTGCGGCATCACGTCGCCATGCTCGACTCGGCAACCTTGCTCGGTGAAGCAATCATCCGTGCCGAGAGCGCAGAGGCCGGGACTCCCCGCCTGCTCAGCGGCCAAGTTGGCGCTGAGGATGAATCCGAGCCATCTGCTGCTGAGCTCGCTGATGACCTCGCTGTAGGGCCCGGTTTGGATCCGAGTTCGGCGGTGGGGCAGCTGCACGAAGGGCTTCGGCAGCGATTGGCCAAGTTGAAGGTCTCGCAGGAGGAACTGGAAGCTCTCGGCGGAATGGGTGGGAGTGAAGATGTCTGACTGGACAGCGGGAGATTCGAATTGGTAGCACCCAAGGGGGCGAAGGCCAATCAGTCGGAGAGTCCAAGCGTACTGGAACGACTGTTCGGTTCCGTCCCCCGGAAGGTTGGGAGACGAGCGGGCAAGGAGGCCCTGACCGTTGCCATTGCCAGCGGCAAGGGTGGTACCGGCAAGTCATTCTTGGCTACGAGTCTGGCAGTTGCCCTCGAAGACATGAGTCGAGTCGCACTGGTCGACTGCGACTTCGGTCTCGCCTGTGACCACCTGCTCTTGGGAGTCAAGCCAAAGCTCACCCTGCAGCACCTGGTCGATGGTGGCAGCAAGCTCAGCGAAGTTCGCATGACCACACCCTACGGTCCAGAGCTGGTGCCCGGTGGCTCTGGTAGCCGGCTAATGGCCAATCTATCCCCCAGCCAGATTCTGACCCTGGCGCGTGGCCTGAGCGAACTCGCCAGTGAGGAGGACCTGCTCCTGCTGGATCTCGGCGCTGGCCTAGCGGAGCAGAGCTTGCTGACCATGCTCGCTGCGGATCATGTCATTCTCGTGACTCAGAGAGAGATTGCTGCCCTCACGGATGCCTATGCCGTGACCAAGTGTCTGGTTCAGCTACATGAGGATCCGCAGATATCGGTGGTCGTGAATCGAGTGCCTGAGGCCGGGCAGGGTCAGGCGACTTTTGACAAACTCGCGGAAGTTGCGCAGCGCTTTACCGGGGTGCAGATGCACTACCTGGGCGAGATTGGCGAAGATCCGGCCGTCACTCAGTGCCGGCTGGGCCAGCCGCCTCTCGTGGTGAGCGATCCACAATGTCAGACAGCCAAGGCCATTCGCGGGATCCTGTCCCGACTGGCGGAAGTAGCGGGCCCTCTCAGGCCTCGCCAGCGGGAGGCCGAGGACAGGCTGGAGGCTCGCTTTCACCGGCTCATGAAAAGCATGCACTGAGGGGGGCTCCCCGGGACGCCGCTGCCAGGCTCCTGCCCAGCCGGCAGCGACTTCTGATTCAGGGGATCCTCATTCTGAGCCTATTTCAGGGCATTCAGGTCTTCGTCTCGGGTCTGGACCGGCTCTCGGCCCAGCCCAGGACTCCAGGCACGAGAATCTGGCTCGATCCGAACCGGGCAAGGCTGCCCGAGTTGATGCTTCTCCCCGGTGTTGGGCGGCAGCGGGCGGAGGCGATCATCCTGCATAGAGTCAGGTGGGGGCCATTCCGGCGGGTCGAGGACCTGGCGGATGTCCCGGGCCTGGGCCCGAAGACCATGCTCGATCTGTCCGAGCATCTTCACATCGCCCATGGGAGGGGATGAGAGGCTCGGGATTCGGATTCGAAAGGGATTCGGGTAACTTCCTGCGCATGATTCTGGCTGAAGCAGTGATCGGCGACTTTGTCAGCAGGGCCTTGCGAGAGGACCTGGCCGACGGCCTGGATCTAACCAGCCAACTCTGTCTGCCCAATGCACCCAGGGGACTGGCAAGAATCACGGCTCGGGAAGCGGGGGTAATCGCCGGCTTACCACTGGCAGAGCATGCCTTTGGAGCACAGGATTCCGGCGCCGAAATCAGCTTGGCTTGTGGCGAAGGCGAGGCTGTCGAGCTTGGCCAGTTGGTCATGAGCGTTCGCGCCGAGGCAAAGGCGCTGCTGGCAGCGGAGCGAACCGCCCTAAACTTCCTGCAGAGGCTTTCTGGGATCGCCAGCATGACGAGAGCCTTCGTCGATGCGGTCGCCGGTACCGGGGCGGTGATTCTCGAGACAAGGAAGACCGCGCCCACCCTGCGTGCCTTGGACAAGTATGCGGTTCGTGTCGGGGGTGGTCAGAATCACCGTATGGGTTTGTATGATCAGGTGCTTATCAAGGAAAACCACATCGCCCTGGCCGCCCCGGCAAGCTACGCGGAAACGGTTGCCCGTGCAGTCCAGGGAGCAAGCGCAGCGGTGATCGCCGAGGCGAGAAGTCTCGATGAGGCACGAATGGCGGTAGAATCCGGAGCGGCAGTCGTCATGTTGGACAACATGGAGCCAAGCAAGGAATTGGCAGAGGTCATTCGAGAGATTCGTCAACTTGCAGCCAAGTTGGGACGGCAGGTCGCCATCGAGGCTTCGGGGGGAATCAATCTCGGAAACGTCAGGGGCTACGCGGATTGCGGTGTGGACCGCATCTCTGTCGGGGCATTGACTCACTCCGTTAGCGCCCTTGATCTGAGCATGCTGGTGGAGGCGAGAGACTGAGATGCTTCCCCTCGACTATCGATTCCCCGCGGATATCGCGCAGCTGCGCCTGATTAGAGGCCAGGTTCGTGAAAGCCTGGAGGGCAATGGTCTGGCGTCGGAGGCGCTCAATCGAATCTTGTTGGTCCTGGATGAGATCGTGAGCAATGCCATTGAGCATGGGCAGCACTATCGGATAGGAGGCGGCGAGCTGCATGTGCAGCTCTCCATGCAGGAGCGTGATCTCGTCCTCGATTTCTTCGACTTGGATGTGCCAGAGGAGCTTGTCAAGCAACTGGCTGAGCTGCTTACCGCATCTGCGGGCCGACCCCCTGATCTTCTGGCTGAGCGTGGGCGCGGTCTCTTTCTCATCGACGATGCCTTCGATGAGGTCAGAATCGATGTCGCGCCGCGCGGCGGGATGCACCTCCAGGGTCGCGTGTTGCGGGTGTTCGATTGATCCTGCTCTTGGGCCGCTTCCTGCGGCTCTATGCCGAGTCGCCGCGCTGGCTGCGCATTCTCCTGGCGATTCTCTGGGCCTCAACCATTTGGTGGTCCTCTTCTGGACCTGTGAGTTCCGGTGAGTCTCAGTTCTGGCAGATCGTCCTCTTCAACGGCGCGCATGTGGTGGTCTATGGCGTGCTCGCTGCCCTGATCTATCTGGCGCTCTTGGGCCTGAGTAGCCGAGCGCTTATCTGGGCCTTTCTGCTTAGCACGGCCTATGGCTGCATCGACGAGTTCCACCAAATGGCCGTGCCCGAGCGTCACCCCTCGGCTCTGGATGTGTTGAGTGACGCCCTCGGGTCAGCCCTGTCCCTGACGGCACTCTGCTGTCTGCAGGCTCCTAGCAAGAGAACTGTGAGCTTGCTGGCGATGCTCGCGCTCCTCAGTGTCTTGGTCGTGTTCCTGGCGAGTCTGGGCTGACCCCTGACGGCCAATTCCTGTCTCACCTGGGCTACAGAATTCCGCCAGAGAGCAGCAATAGTGGGCGTTCGTGGGTGAATCTCCCTGGCGAGAGCTGGCACGGCGTTCGCTTCTACAGCTGAGTCATGTTCAACAAGTTATTGATCCTCAGCGTGCTCAGCCTCACTGGCTTGAGCCTCTCCGCACCCGCTCAGAGGATCGGCTTCCAATACGGAAACAAGGGGCTCTCCATCAGCGCCTCCGCCGACCTCGGGTATGGCCATAACAAGGGAGGTCGTCGCTACCGCGCACCTCGCAGCAAGTACCGCGCTAAGTCCTACCGCAAGTATCGGCGGGCCCATCGCCGACCAGCTCGGATCTGGGTCCCGGGCCACTACGAGCGCGTCCACGTCCCAGCTCGGTACCGCTGGGTCGATGACTGCGGCTATCGAGTGCGCGTGCTGATTCGCCGGTCGCGCTACGAAGAGCGCTGGGTTCCCGGCTACTACCGTTAGCCAGGCCGCGAAGTCTGGAACTCGAAGCGGGTCGTCACAGGTGAGTGTGGCGGCCCGCTTCGCTATGATTCTCCCATGACGCGAGAGACAGGCCAGCGATTCGAGCATCCGCTCCTGGAGCGCTATGCAGGAGAACATATGGCGAGCCTGTTTTCGCCACAGGCCAGGCATCGCAGCTGGCGACAGCTTTGGATCGCCCTGGCGGAGGCGGAGAGCGAATTGGGCCTGGATATCCAGCCCTCCCAAATCGCCGAGATGCGAGCCAAGGTCGAGGAATTCGATTGGCAGCGGGTGGCTGCCCTGGAGAAAGAACTGCGCCACGACGTGATGGCCCATGTTCATCACTTCGGGGAACTGGCTCCCTCGGCCAGGGGAATCATCCACCTCGGCGCAACCAGCTGCTTCGTTACGGACAATGGCGACCTGATGATTTATCGGGAGGCTCTCCGTGCTGTGGAAGATCGACTTTGCCGGTCGATTGGCGCACTAGCAGAATTCGCGCGCAAGGAGAGGGATCAGCCATGTCTGGGCTACACCCACTTTCAAGTGGCGCAGCCGGTGACCGTCGGAAAGCGCGCTTGTCTATGGCTTCAGGACCTTCTCCTCGATCTGGACGAGATCCGCAGGCTCATCGCCTGGCTGCCCTGTAGAGGGGTCAAGGGCACGACCGGGACCCAGGCCTCCTTTCTGTCGCTCTTCGATGGGGATCACGACAAGGTTCAGGAATTGGATCGGCGGGTCTGTGCTGCCATCGACTTCGAGCGCAGCATTCCGGTCAGCGGGCAGACCTACAGTCGGAAAATTGACTGGAGTATCCATTCAGCGCTCTCCGGGGTTGCCCAATCGGCTGCCAAGTTCGCCGCTGATATGCGGCTCTTGTCTCACGAGGGCGAACTGGAAGAGCCGAGCGAATCGAAGCAGATCGGTTCCTCGGCGATGGCCTACAAGAAGAACCCCATGCGTTGCGAGCGGATCACCGCCCTGGCTCGCTACACCATTGCGGCGGCGGAGACGTCGGCGCAGACCGCCGCAAATCAGTGGCTGGAACGGACCCTGGACGACTCCGCGGTTCGCCGCATCGCGATCCCGGAGAGCTTCCTGGCCATCGACAGCATCCTGATTCTCCTGGAGAACGTCGCTGCTGGTATCCGTGTCTTCCCACGAGTGATCGCCGGCAAGCTCGAGCAAAACCTGCCCTTCCTGGCCACCGAGGAAATCCTCATGGCGGCGGTTCGCGCCGGGGGAGATCGGCAGGATCTACACGAATGCATCCGCCAGCATTCGCGAGAAGCAGCGCGGCAGGTGAAAGAAGAGGGCAGGCCCAATCCACTCATGGAGCTCATCGCCGGCGATGCCAGATTTGCTGCGGTGAAGGGCGATCTGCCGGATCTCTTGCAGCCGGAGCGCTTCGTTGGCCGCTCCCGGGAGCAGGTTGATGAGTTTCTCCAGTCGGAGGTGGAGCCCAGGCTGCGGGGATTCGAGGCGAAGGGCGGGGCCAGCGAAGTTCGGGTCTAGGCCAGGCTGACAGGATGACATGCTGTCGGTCGAGGCCTCCGTGGCCCGGCGTGAGGCTGCCATTATGGCGGATTCAGGGCCGAGTCGGGAGTCCGCTGTGTCTCCTTAAAGCATGGAGAATAAAGGGGTTGAAGGAAATATCGAGCCATGGCACGCGCCCTGCTAATGAAGGGGCGGTGCCGGTCGGTGCCAGCTCTCGGTGGTACTCGCGGCCCCCGGCAGCGAAAGTCTAGCGAGCGGAGGTATGCGGATCATGGACATGAGCAGATTGACACAGAAGTCTCAGGAGGCGCTCGCGCAGGCGCAGCACAAGGCGGTGACCTTCGGTCACCAGGAGGTTGGGACCCAGCACCTGCTTATGGCCCTCCTGGAACAGGAGGAGGGTCTGATCGGTCGGCTTTGCAAGAAGATGGATGTCAGTGCGGAGGCCTTGGTGAAGGCCCTGGAAGGCAGTCTGCGCAACAAGCCGAGCGTGTCCGGGCCGGGCTATGAGGCGGGCAAGATCTACCTCTCACAATCCCTGTCCAAACTGCTCGTTGATGCGGAGAAGCATGCCGGGCGTATGCGCGATGAGTACGTCTCTGTGGAGCACTTGATGCTTGCCCTGCTCAGCGAGAAGGACAGTCCGGTGACGGAGATCTTGCAGCGCTTCGCCATCACCCACGATCGCTTCCTCCATGCCTTGAAGGAGGTCCGAGGCAATCAGCGAGTGCAGAGTGCGGATCCGGAGGCGACCTACGAAGCGCTCGAGCGCTATGGCCTGGACCTGGTCAAGGCAGCATCCAGTGGCAAGTTGGACCCAGTCATCGGTCGTGACGAGGAGATTCGTCGCGTTGTGAGAATCCTCTCGCGCAAGACCAAGAACAATCCGGTTTTGATCGGTGAGCCTGGCGTCGGTAAGACCGCAATTGCTGAGGGCCTGGCGCAGCGGATTGTGCGCGGTGATATTCCTGAGGGGCTCAAAGACAAGGTCCTCATCTCCCTCGACATGGGTGCACTGGTTGCTGGCGCCAAGTATCGCGGCGAATTCGAAGAGCGGCTCAAGGCTGTGCTCAACGAAGTCAAAGAAAGCGAGGGCAAGGTCATTCTCTTCATTGATGAGCTCCACAACATCGTTGGGGCCGGCAAGACCGAAGGGTCCATGGATGCGGGCAACATGCTCAAGCCGATGCTGGCACGCGGAGAGCTGCACTGCGTGGGGGCGACAACTCTCGATGAGTATCGCAAGTACATCGAGAAGGACGCGGCTCTCGAGCGGCGCTTCCAGCCGGTGCAGGTTGATGAGCCCAGCGTAGAGGACGCCATTTCGATTCTACGCGGGTTGAAGGAACGCTTTGAAGTGCACCATGGCGTGCGAATTCAGGACAACGCCTCGGTGGCAGCTGCCGTGCTGTCGGACCGATACATCAGCGATCGTTTCCTTCCGGACAAGGCCATCGATCTGGTGGACGAGGCCTGCGCCATGATTCGAACTGAAATCGACTCCTTGCCAGCTGACTTGGACGCGATCACTCGCAAGGTGATGCAGTTGGAGATTGAAGAAGCTGCGCTCTCGAAGGAGAAGGACAAGGCCAGCAAGAAGCGCCTGAAAGTTCTGCGGAGCGACCTGCAAGATCTGCGCGGCCAGTGCGATGCCATGCGCGATCAGTACGAGCAAGAGAAGGCTGAGATTCAGAAGGTGCGTGGGCTACGAGCTGAGATTGAGCAACTGCGCATGGAGATGGAAAAGGCCGAGCGTGACTACGACTTGAATAAGGCTGCCGAGCTCAAGCATGGCCGGATCCCTGAACTCGAAGCACAGCTCGAAGCGGAGGAAAGTCGGAGCACGGAACGCGGAGAAGAGTCACGATTGCTCCGCGAGGAGGTGACCGCAGAAGAGATCGCGCAAATCGTTGGGCGCTGGACCGGGATTCCCGTTGCACGGCTCATGGAGGGCGAACGCGAGAAGCTCTTGCACCTCGATGAGAAACTTCACGAGAGGGTGATCGGTCAGGATGAAGCGGTGCAAGTGGTCGCCGATGCGGTCATTCGAGCTCGGTCCGGGATCAAGGACCCGCGTCGACCAATCGGTTCTTTCATTTTCATGGGGCCAACCGGTGTGGGGAAGACCGAGTTGGCAAAGGCTCTGGCCGCGACCCTCTTCGATTCTGAAGAGAGCATCCTGCGCATCGACATGTCCGAGTACATGGAGAAGCACAGTGTTTCGCGGCTCATTGGTGCGCCGCCCGGATATGTCGGCTTTGAAGAAGGCGGACAGCTGACGGAGGCTCTGCGGCGACGCCCCTACTCTGTGATTCTCTTCGATGAGATCGAGAAGGCGCATCACGATGTGTTCAACATTCTGTTGCAGGTCCTTGATGATGGTCGCATTACCGACAGTCAGGGTAGGACCGTGGACTGCAAGAACTGCGTGGTAATCATGACCAGCAACGTGGGGGCGCCCCTGCTCCTGGAAGGTTTAAGCGAGGATGGTGAAATCGACTCGGGAGCTCGTGATGCTGTAATGGAGGAGCTCCGACACTGTTTCCGGCCTGAGTTTCTCAACCGAGTTGATGAGATCGTTCTCTTCAAGCCTCTGCGTCGAGATGAAATCGAACAGATCGTCGACCTGCTGGCAGATCAGTTGCGGAGCCGTTTGAGTCAGCGTCAGATGACCTTGGAGCTCAGTGACAAAGCTCGCAGTTACATCGCCAATCAGGGATTCGACCCTGTCTACGGTGCTCGTCCCTTGAAGCGCTTCCTGCAGCGTGAACTGGAGACCAGGATCGGTAGGGCTTTGATCGCGGGATCGGTGGAGGATGGCGCGAAGATCACTGTTGATGTGGAAGATGGTGAGTTGCGTGTTGCGCACGAGAATCCATCCCTACCCACGCAGACTGCCTGATCCTGGCTGGAATTGGTCATGCCGGGCCCTAACCTCCTGGCATGGCCGACGCCCCCTTCCGAGTGCTATTCGTCTGCATGGGGAACATCTGTCGTTCGCCAACAGCGGAAGGCATCTTTCGCAAGGTTGTTGAGAAGGCGCAGCTGTCAGAGCGCATAGAGGCTGACTCTGCGGGCACCCTGGACTACCACCGCGGTCATCCTCCGGACCCGAGAGCCATGCAGGCAGCTTCGCGGCGAGGAGTCGACCTTAGCGAGCTGCGTGCGCGGCAGGTGCGGAAGGAGGACTTTGAGCGTTTTGATCTGATCATCGCCATGGACTTGGAGAACAGGCGCTACCTCGAAGACCTGGCACCCGCTTCGCATTTGGCCCGACTACACCTCCTTCTCGATTTTGCTGATGCCAGCGAAGGAGAAGTGCCCGATCCGTACTACGGCGGTGAGAGTGGATTCGAAACCGTTCTGGATCTGATCGAGGATGGTTCCGAGGGTCTGCTGAGGCACATTCGCGAGAGCGCCCTTTGAGCCTCTTGCAGCGCTTGGAGAGACTCCTCGGCAAGCCGCCGATTCGTCTCAAGGGGCTGAGTGGCGGCTGTGTAGGCCAAGTTAGTTTGGCGGAGCTTCCCAATGATGAGCGCCTGGTTGTGAAGCTGGACGACTCCGGTCAAGGACGACTCGACATCGAAGCTTACATGCTGCGCTACCTTGCCGAGCACAGTGACTTGCCCCTTCCCGCCGTCGAGCACGCGGAGGCAGACTTGCTAGTTATGGAATGGTTGCCCGGGAGGACCGGTTGCGGATCAGCGGCCGAAACCCACGCCGCGGAACTGGTCGCCGGCCTGCATGCGACTCACGCAGCTCGCTTTGGCTTGGAACGCGATACTCTCATCGGAGGTTTGCATCAGCCGAACTGCTGGACCGATTCCTGGCTCGAGTTCTTTGCCGAGCATCGACTCCTGTACATGGCTACAGAGGCGCATGGCAAGGGAAGTCTGCCGACGGACTGCTTGCGGAAGATCGAGCAGCTTGCTGGCAGCTTGGGCCAGTGGTTGTCAGAGCCTGCCGAGCCCAGCCTTTTGCACGGCGATCTTTGGGCTGGAAATATCCTCTCCGAAGGTGATCGGGTAACCGGCTTCATCGATCCTGCGATCTACTACGGCCACCCGGAAGTCGAGCTGGCCTTCATGTCGCTCTTTGGGAGCTTCGGCGAGAGCTTCTTCTCGACATACCGCGAGATTCATGGCCTCGAGGCTGAGTTCGAGGCAGCCAGGTGCTCGCTCTACAACCTCTACCCGCTTCTGGTGCATGTGCGTCTCTTCGGAGGCGGCTACGTCGATGATGTCGAGCGCAGTTTGCGAAGATTCGTCTAGAGGATTCGCCCGTTCTTGGCCGCGATAATCAAGGTGACTGGCCCGTCGGCGAGCATCTCGATTTGCATGCTTGCTGCAAAGCGTCCAGTTGCCACGGAAAGTCCTTCACTGCGCAAGCGATTCGCGAAGGCTTCGTATAGCTCGCATGCCAACTCGGGTGGCGCTGCAGCGGTGAAGCTCGGGCGCCTTCCCTTTCTGATGTCGCCGGCCAGAGTGAACTGGCTCACGACCAGGCATGCTCCAGCAGCCTCCCGCAAGCTGAGATCCATGGCTGTCTTGCCGGGAAAGAAGCGGAGTCCTGCGATCTTGTTAGCAGTGGCCGCTACATCAGCCTCTGTGTCTCCCGCTTCGATGCAAGCCAGGAGAAGTGCCCCTCGGCCGATTTCTCCAAGGACCTCGCCATCGACACGAACAGCGGCGCGCTGCACCCTTTGCAGAACGGTCAGCACGCTAGGGCTTGCAGATGTTCTTGGCCTTTTCGCGAACGGTAAGGACCGGGCAGGGCGCATTGCGCACGACCTTTTCTGCGGTGCTGCCCAGTAGCATGTGCTTGATGCCGGTATAGCCGTGGGTTGCGATGATGATCAGGTCAACATCCTCATCCTTGGCCAGTTCGGTCAACTCAGAAGTTGCTGAGCCCTCACGCACTACGATCTTGGATGTGATTTCGCCGACTTCCTCTTTGCGAAGATCCTCCAGATGTTCCTCCAGTTGTTTGCGGAAGCTCTCATCGAGAGGGGGGACCGCGACAGCGGCGCCCTCGAACATGGTTGGATAGATCGGTGGTTCCATCACATGTCCGAGGATGATCTCAGCGTCGTGAACCTTTGCCATCTCGACCGCGTAGCGCAAGGCTTCCTTCGAGTGCTCCGAGAAGTCGGTCGGAACGAGTATCTTGTTAATCCTGATCACAGCTTCTCCTCGCGCATGGGGACGAATCGTACCGCGCCGGCATCGTGTTCTTGCCAGCTGTCGGGTCCTGTCTTGTGCATTACACGCAGCATTTGCTCATCTCGATTGCTCTTTGTGCAGGGGACGATCAAGCGACCCCCAACGCGGAGCTGATTCCGAAGATCCTCGGAGGCCTGGCGGGTGCTGGCGGTGACCAGGATGGCGTCGTAGGGGGCGTGCTCAGGCCAGCCAGCGTTGCCGTCCGCCCGCAGGAGATGGACGTTCTTGTAGTGGAGGCGAGAGAGATTGGACTCTGCGCAATCGAATCGATGCTGATCCACTTCAACGCTGAAGACATCACCGAAGAGCTCGGCGAGAACTGCCGATTGGTAGCCGCTGCCAGTACCTATTTCGAGCACGCTATCACGGCTGCCCTCGCAGGCGAGCTCGGTCATCAAGGCTACGATGTAGGGCTGTGAGATCGTTTGCTGTGGTCCCAAGGGGAGGGCCCGGTCCTCGTAGGCCTGCTCCATCAGGTTGCTTGGCACGAAGAGGTGGCGAGGAACCGTGCGCATGGCAGCGAGAACTTCCGGACTGCGCAGACCTCTTGCTTCGATCTGTACTGCGACCATGCGCTTGCGAGTAGCGAGGAATGGGTCGCGTTCCTTGAGTTCGAGGTCGATCATGGATTGTCTGGGAAGATCAGCTGCACTGCCATTTTCTCAGGAATGGAGTCCGGCGCATAGCTGTGATTAGCTGGAAGCTCTCGCGGCGAGGATTCTCTGGATCAGTCCGACACGCAGGCTCACCGAAGGAGCTTGAATCTCCGTCTGGCCGCTCAGCTCGGCGATCCAAAGATAGGCGCGGGCCGCGGGGACAATGCTGTCAGCCCGGTCCGGCCCAAGGTTGAAGCGCTCGGCGAGCTCGCCTGCACTCAACCCAGCCATCTCGTCAAGCAATTGGCTCATAGCGGCGACCTTGATGACCGCAACTTCGGCCTGCGCGCTGAGATCACCCTGGGCTGCCAAGATCGAACAGATCGCCTGAAGGTTTCCGCCGATGGCGACGTAGCGATCGAAATTCTTGTCCGCCAATTGCTGTATGAGGGCTTGGCCATGGCTTTGGAGAACCTGATCGACAGCGGCGAGCAGCTCCTTCCCCCGCAGGCTGGGGTCTAGATCGAAGCGAAGGGCACCGAGGGGATGGGAGCAGAGTGATGTGATCTTGCCCTGCTGTACGCAAGCCAGCTCGATGCTGCCACCTCCCAAGTCAGCCAGCAGGCTCGAACCCTTCCCGAGCTCGATCACCGTGGCAACCGATTCGAGCAAGAGCTGGCACTCCTCGATGCCGCTGATCACCTCCAGATCGATTCCGCTCGCTTTGGCGATCGCTTCGCAGAGGTCGCTGGCATTGCCTGCCTCCCGAGTCGCTGAGGTGCCGACGGCGCGCAGCTGCCCCACATGCCGCTTCTTGCATCGCCGGGCGAAACGCGCGAAGGCTGCCGAGACCTCCTCGATCTTTTCCTCCGAAATCTCACCGCTGGAGAAGACCTGGTCCCCGATTCGAATTGGAATGCGCTTTCTATCCAGGCTGCGGTATCCGGGAGGGTCCAATTCGACGATCTCCCAGCGGATCGCGTTGGACCCCAGATCGATAAGGCCGATGCGCGTGCTTTCAGGCTTTTCTGTCATCGCTTCAGCCCACTACTATCTAGCAGAGTGAACGCTGAGCGATACATCGGTGCAAATTGGCCTGCAGTCCACGGTCCATCCGAGCCCAGAGAGCTAGCCATCTGGCTCCTCGACCGCGGGTTTCATGGCCTGCAACCGGCACCCTCACCCCGACCCCTCAATTGGCGTCGGTTGCGAGATTCGATCCAGGACCTACCCTTTTCCCTGGCTGCCCTGCGACTTGATCCGATTGATGCGGGCAGCGCCGCCCAGAGCTCGGGTATTGGTTCCGCACACGAAGGCACCCGGAAGGCTGCTCAGCAGGCTCTGCTTACGGGCATGCAGCAGGCGGCGAGCCTGGGCATCAACCGCCTGGTCCTCGAGCCAGGGCTCGTTCCCGTGGCGGACGAGGTCGGCCCGGAAAACCTCGCGGATCCGGGCCTGGCCTGGACCGAGGATCTGGCCGCCAGCCAACGCGCCCGCCGCCGGAGTCGCCTGGAGTCGGCTTTGGACCAGAGCTGTCGGAGCTTGCATTGGGCCTGTTCGCAGATGCCTGAGATGGAGCTGGCCTTGACTGGGAGTCGATCGGTTTTCGGACTGGGGGAGCCGGAAGGCCTGGAGGCGATCTTCGAGGATCTCTCCAGCTGCAGACTTGGATACTGGCACGATACTGCTCTTACGGCCCGGCGACAGGAGGTCCTGGGGGAGGAGCAGGGAGATTGGTTGGATCGATTCTCGCCTCGAACCCTGGGGATTTCCCTGGGAGATTCAGGAGATGGGCGCCTGGACCTGCCACCGGGCAGCGGATTGGTAGACTACCCGCTCCTCTCGTCCTACTGGCGCCATGCGGGCATCAAGCCGACCCTGGTGGTCGAACTCTCGCCCTCAGTGGAGCAAGGGGAGATTCCGGGCGTACATGCCTTTCTGACAAAGTTTGGCCTCTAGAACCCTAGGGACCGTAGCCGACATACCGTCATGGTGCCCAATGGTGCAAAGCTGGACAGGTAGGATGCTGAGAGGCAGAAGGGCAAGCTGATCCGATCATGAAAGCTCAAGCTGTGGACAGTCGAACTCAGGAGCTTCTTCGGAAGCTGAGGGGCTGCAAGCGCCTGCTGGTGCTGACTCATGTGAATCCTGACCCGGATTCTCTGGGTTCTGCACTTGGCCTCAGGCTCCTTGCTGAGCAGAAGCTGGGCGTGCCGAGTTCCTTCGGTTTCTCCGGGCAGATCATGCGCGCGGAGAACAAGGAGATGGTCAACTGCTGTTCGATCGAGATGACTCCTCAGGAGGAGCTCGACATTGATAGCTATGACTGCATTGCGGTTGTGGATACGCAACCCGGATTCGGTCACACCCATCTACCGCCTGGTCGCAGCATCGACATCATCATCGATCACCACATGCCGCCGGAAGACGGGCTTGCCCCGGAGGCCAAGGGCTTCGTCGATGTGCGAACATTCGTCGGGGCGACTTGCTCCTTGATGACGAGCTACTTGATTGAGGCTGGCGTTGAGATCCCCGAAGACGTGGCCACGGCTCTACTCTACGGGATCAAGACCGATACTGCAGATCTGTCGCGCAACGTGAGCCCTCTCGATGAGCGCGCTTACGAGCATCTGTCAGGCCTGAGCAATCGCCAGAGCATGGCCAAGATAACCAAGCCCGAATTGAGCTTGGATCACTTCAAGGCTCTGCGTACTGCACTCAACTCCGTTCGTCTCTATGACGAGGTGGTGCTCTGCTCCCTGGGTAAGACGACCAGTCCGGAAATGGTCGCTGAAGTCGCGGACTTGTTGCTGCGCCTCGAGGGTAGGCAGACCGTGTTCTGCGGCGGCCTGGTTGGAACTACCTACCATATGTCGGTGCGGACCGAGCTGGACAAGGACGCGTACTTCCTTATCAAGGCCGCCCTCGATGGAGAGGGTTCCTTTGGTGGCCATGGCAGCATGGCCGGTGGAAGCAAGCAGCTGAAAGATGATGACTCCCGCAGTCTCAAGCGCTGGGAGCGTCGCCTGGAGAAAAACATCCTCAAGGCCATGGGGGTGGACCAGGTGACAGTCAACGGTCTCGGGGGCGATCACGAATAGGCGGCAAAAAGCCCGCCCATGCTGATCGGCCTGCTCTAGGCTGTGCCATTGAATGGCTCCTCGCGTTCTGAGCTTCGCGGGTCTCGACCCCTCCGGCGGCGCTGGCATCCTTGCCGATGTGCGAGTCATCGCCAATTCCGGGGCAGAGCCACTGGCGGTTGCCAGTTGCTTGACCGTGCAGAACAGCGGTGGTCTGAGTTCGGCGCAGCCTTGCCCGGCGAATCTCATTTGCGAATCCATCCAGGCAGTCTTCGAGGAAGGGGACATCGCTGCGATCAAGACTGGGCTAATCCTCGACGTGGGGAGTCTTGAGGCCTTCTTGTCGGCCCTCGACCAGAGCGCATTCGATGGTCCCCTGGTGGTAGATCCTGTTCTCTCAGTGAGTGCGGGGGGTTGGGCTGCGGATGAGGAACTGCTTGCGCTGATCGTAGACGCGCTACTTCCCAGGGCCGCAGTGGTCACCCCCAACCTACCGGAGGCGGCGCGCTTGGGCGGAGGCGCAGACCCTCGCTCCCTGATCCAGGCCGGGGCACGCTCGGTTCTCCTGAAGGACGGGCACGGCAGCGGCCTCGAGACGGTGGACAGGCTCTACCAGGCAGATGAGTTGCGAGAGTTTCCGCGGGCCCGGCTCGAGCTCGGACCGGTTCACGGCACCGGCTGTGCGCTATCTGCCGCCTTGGCTGCGGAGCTTGCTCTGGGCAGGGCGCTTGACCAGGCGGCGGAGGCGGCAATCGACAGGGTGCAGGCCTACCTCGCGGCGACTCCACAGCGCGAGGACGGCAGACCGATCAACCTGAATCTCAGCGCCTCTAGCTGAAGATCTCTTCGATCAGGCTCCGGTGCTTGCTGGCCACCAGGTGCCGGCGCAGTTTGAGAGTTTGGGTGAGCATTCCGTTCTCGCTGGAGAAGGGCTCGATGATCACCCGGAACTTGGCGATGCGCTCGGTTGGCCTGAAACCGGCGTCCTTACTCAGCAGACGATCCAGCTCGCTGCGGAAGAAACTCTGAACCTCTTGCGAACGGAGGACCTGCTGGTCCTCGCCCCACTCACTCCGGGGGATCTCGCGCTCGAGGCATTCGACCATGGGGACAAGAATGGTCCCGAGGGTCTTCATGTCCTGACCGAGGACGACTGCCTGATCGATGAAGGGCGAAGTCTTGAGTTGGGTTTCCAGGTGTTCTGGTTCGACGTTCTCGCCGCTGGCGAGCACGATCGTGTCCTTGGCCCGGCCGGTGATGCTGAAGTTGCCCAGCTCGTCAATCCGGCCCAAGTCACCGGAGTTGAACCAGCCGTTCGCGTCGATCACCTCCGCGGTCCTATCAGGGTTGCGGAAATAGCCCTTCATGATCTGTGGTCCGCGAATCCAAATACTGCCTACCTTGCCGTCAGGTAGCACCCTGCCGGAATCGTCGCGGATCTCGAAGCTGGTTTCCGGGATCGGTCGGCCGATGGTGCCGACCTGGTTGTTCTCTGGCGTGCGCAGCGCGGCAACCGGGCTGGTTTCGGTGAGACCGTAGCCGTTCAGAATCGGCAGCCCCATGCCCGTGAGGCAGGCGTCCACGTGGCGCGGCAGGGAGCCGCCGCCGGACACGGCGATGCGCAGCTGTCCACCCGTGCTGGCTAGAAACTTCGGCAGGATACCGCGGCGAAAGAAGCCGTGAAGAGCTCGTCGTACAGGGCCCGCCCGCTGGTCACCAACACGGCGGCAATTGTCGATGACGAAGGAGAGGAAGTGACGTTTGAATCCATCCTGCTTGTGACAGAAATTGACCATGCCGTCATGGATGCTCTCCCAAATTCGCGGCACTCCAGCAAAGGCGGTGGGTTGTACTGACTTGAGATCCTCTTTCAGCTTGCGACGGTCAGTGAACCAAATGGTGGCACCGGCACAGAGAGCCACGTAGTCGATCATGCGCTCATAGGTGTGCCAGGCTGGCAGCACCGAGAGGAAGACATCGTCTTCCTCGAAATCGAGCATCTGGTTGACTCCGATCATGTTGCTGCGCAGGTTGCCGTGACTGAGGACGACGCCCTTGGGGTCAGCAGTAGTTCCGCTGGTGTAGACGATCGTGGCGATGTCTTCCGCCTTGACGTCAGCACTCAAGCGGTCCAGCTCCCCTGGGTTCTCTTCGAGCCAAGCATCGCCGATTACGAGAAGCTCATCGAGCTGCAGCTGGTTTTCGCTTCCTGCCCCGTCTCCGGTCATGAGGCAGATCTCCCGCAAGAGAGGGAGCTCCGGGCGAAGTTTTTCGATCTCGGCGGCTGCCGTTCCGGTCTCGACAAAGGCAAAGCTGCAACCGGAGTGGCTCAGGATCATCTGCAGCTCTTGCCCCGCAGTGTCCGTTCCACGTGGGACGTCGATGATGCCCACATAGGCACAGGCCAGATCGCAGAGGAGCCATTCGTAGCGGTTCTCAGAAATCAGCGCCACTCGGTCACCCAGCCGGAGTCCACGGGACAGAAGGCCTGCCGCCAGTCGCCTTAGGTCGCCATGCAAGTGCCTGTAGCTCACAGCCTCGCCACCCTTGCTATCTCTCCGGGGGAAGAGGATTCGGTCCCGGTGTTTTTCGGCCAGATGGTCGATCAGGCGGGGAATTGTGGGGCAGGGCTCCATGGGCATGGGGGGAGTCGGGACCGGAGACTAGGGGATCTTCTCGGGAATCGTACTTGTGATGAAGCCCGGGGTTCTCTACTTAATCGCCCCCCGTGGGCGGGTGTAGCTCAGTGGTAGAGCATCACGTTGCCAACGTGAGGGTCGTGAGTTCAAATCTCATCACCCGCTCCAATTATGTAGCAACGGCTGGCAGGCGCCAGCCGTTCTCATGTACCGATCCCGAGAGCGGTCCCAGGGGTTTATTGGCCGCGGGGTAGCTTGGGCTGTGGCCGGTCCCTGTGGAACTCGGTGATCGTCTGCCAGGCCTCTTCCGCCGTCTCGGCATAGGAAAACAGCTCGAGGTCCTTGGGGGATATGGTCCCTTCCTCGACGAAGTTCTCGAAGTTGACCAGCTTGTCCCAGAATTCCTTGCCGAAGAGGATGACAGGAATCGGATCCATGCGCTGTGTCTGGATCAGGGTCAGGGTTTCGAACAGCTCATCCATGGTGCCATAGCCGCCCGGGAAGGCGACCATGGCCTTGGCGCGCATGAGAAAGTGCATCTTGCGGATGGCGAAGTACTTGAACTCGAAGCAGAGCTCCGGACTGATGTAAGAGTTCGGCTCTTGTTCGAAGGGCAGGGTAATATTGAGGCCGATGCTCTTCGCGCCGACGTCATGGGCACCGCGGTTGGCTGCCTCCATGATGCCCGGTCCACCCCCGGTGACGACTACATAGTCGCAGTTCCGATCGATCTGGCAGGAGCTGCTGACGATGTTGCCGAAGCGTCTCGCCTCTTCGTAGTAGGGTGCCTTGCGGGCGACGTTCTTGGCGATGCGTAGATCGCGTTGGAGTGTCGGGTCCTCCGGATTCTTGTCGAGTTCTGCCTGCGCTTTCTGCAGTTGTTGGTTCGCTTCTTCTTGCGGGACTATGCGTGTGCCTCCGAAGACGACCACAGTTGATTGGACTCCGAGTTCTTCTTGGATGATTTCCGGCTTCAGGAGTTCGAGTTGCAGGCGAATCGGACGCAGGGCCTCCCGGCTGAGAAACTCTGCATCAATGTGTGCCTGGCGATAGGAGGAGGAAGCCTTGATCTTTTCGATTCTGGCCTGCTGATCTTCGAGGGTTTCATTCATTGCCGACTCGGTTTGGCTGGGTGCCATGGGAAACTAGGCCTCCGGGGAGCTGTTGACTACAGCACAACTGGTATCGACCGGCCGACGCAGAGGAAATGAGGATTCACCTGGCAGCTATAGGCCAGAATTTCGACACCTCTACTGTAGGACTCACGCAGAAGCTCTCCGTAGCGCGGATCGATGTCATCGGCCGGAGCGAAGTCTCGGCAGTCCTCTCGGCCGATTAGAAAAAACATCACCGCGCGATGGCCTGCAGCGCGCATGGCCATGAGCTCGCGTAGGTGCTTCTGGCCTCTTGCCGTCACTGAGTCGGGAAAGACCGCACGCCTGGCTCTGGCGAGGGTCACGCTCTTGACCTCTACGTAGCAACGCTCACCAGCCTCGTCACTGAGCAGGAGATCGATGCGGCTGGCTTCCCCGTAGGCGACCTCCCGGGTGAGACTTGGGTATGCGCTCAGTTCCGGAATCCGATCATCCAAGATCGCTTCTTCGACAAGATGGTTGGGCAAGGCGGTGTTCACGCATACCCAAGACTCACCCAGATCGATGAGTTCCCAGGAGTAGGGGAGCTTGCGCTTCTTGTTCTCATGTTTGGAGAGGACGACCGGTCGATTGGGTACGGCTACATCCAGCATGGATCCAGGATTGGCGACATGCGCGGTGATCTGTTCCCCGCCGCTGAGCCTAATGTCGGCGAGGAATCTCTTGTAGCGCCGGAGAAGGGTGCCGTGGACGAGCGGGGGATCGAAGCGCATGATGCCATCATGCCTCCTGCGCGACTGACATACTGTGGAAACGTCCACGGCACATCTGATCTGGCCAGCTGGTCGGAGATGCTCCGAGAATACGCGAGTCCAGTGGCGGTCAGTCAGCGCGCGGCTGGTTTTGGCTTCGGGCTTGGAGCTTGGTTCGGAGCAGAGCTTCTCGCGGACCTGAATTCGTCGCCGGCGGCAGGCCAGGAGCTGCGGGATCTTCTCGCTGCGGAGGACCTGCAGCTATGGACCTGCAACGCCTTTCCCTTCGGTGATTTCCACTCCGAGGAGGTCAAGACTGCGGTCTACTCTCCGGATTGGGCGGCGGAAGAGCGCTTGCAGTACAGCCTGCGGGTTGCCGAGCTTGCCTGCGAGCTGAGCCCGCCCGGTGAGCTGCTCGCCATTTCCACCTTGCCCCTGGGCTTTGGCGAGGGAGATCTGCGCCGTATGGCGCGGAACCTCGTGCGGGCGGCCAGTCGGCTCCATGCGCTGGAGGAGGAGCATGGTCGCGAGATCGTTCTCTGCCTCGAACCTGAGCCCTTCTGCCTGCTGGAGACCTGTGCCCAGACCATGGACTTTCTCGAGGACTGGGTCTTTCGCAGCTCTGCCTGGACCGTGGATGAGGAGATCCTGCGGCGACACCTGGGAGTCTGTGTCGACCTATGTCACCTGGCTGTCCTCTGGGAGGATCCGGTGGCGGCTATGGCGGAGCTCGCGGCCCGCGGTATCCGTGTGCCCAAGATCCAAGTGTCCTCCTGCCTGGAATTGCGGGATCCTTCCCAGGGGCTGGATCAGCTGCTCGCATTTGCCGAGCCCCGGTATCTTCATCAATGCGTGGCAGAAGGCGGGGAGCGCGCCCTGGACCTCCCGGAGGTCGGCCGGCGTCGCGAGGAGTTCCTCGCTGCTGGTCGCAGCCGCTGCCACTTTCACCTGCCGGTGTATTGGGATGCGGAGGGTCCTCTAGGCTCAACCCGGAGTGAAGTTGAGCGGGTCTTGCGGGCGCTGCCGAGGCCTCTTCCCCTGCTGGAGATTGAGACATACACCTGGCAAGTTCTGGACGGCAGCTTCAATCCGGGGCGGGACCTGCTCTCAGGGCTCGAAAAGGAGCTCAGTTTTGTCCGTGGGCTGATCTCGGACTGACAAGTGGAGCCTGACCTGCGTATCCTCCGGCCCCATGATTGAGATCGAGCAGCTTGCCAAGACTTACCGGCGTGGTGACCAGCTGGTGACCGCCTGCACGGTGGGACACTTGTCCATCGGCAGGGGAGAACAGGTGGCTCTTCTAGGCCAATCAGGCCTGGGCAAGACGACACTTCTCAACATGATTGCCGGCATCGTTCGCCCGAGTCAGGTGCGCAAGCTGCTGGTTGCTGACCAGGACTTGACCGCGATGAGCGAGTCGGCCCGCGACCGCTTTCGCGGACGCCATGTGGGCATTGTTTTCCAGACTTTCAATCTGTTGATGCCCTTCGACTCTTTGGAGAACGTGATGCTCGGCGCGCTGTTCGGTCAGGGGAGTAATCAGCACACCCGTGAGCGGGCGGAGGAGCTCCTGCGGCGCGTCGGTCTGGCGGATCGTATGCACCACCTCCCGGGGGAACTCTCCGTCGGTCAGGTTCAGAGGGTCGCCATGTGCCGCGCACTCATCAATGAGCCGCAACTGATCTTGGCGGACGAGCCGCTTGGGAACCAGGATCGGAAGACTGGAGGCGAGGTGCTACGCTTGCTCTTGGAAATCGCCGGCGAAGAGGATTGCACAGTGGTGATGGTGACCCATGACCCAGAGAGTGCAGCGATGATGCAACGCCAGATCGATTTGGCAGACTTGAGGCAGGCTTCATGAATCTCTTTCGCGTTAGCCTTCGCAATCTCAGGTTGCGCCTGCTTTCCACTTCGCTCACGACCCTCTCGATTGCGGTCGGTGCAGGCATGGTGGCCGCCCTTTGGCTGTTGATTGCTGAGACTGAGAAGCGCTACACGACCAACACGCAAGGTTACCGGGCGATCATTGGGCCGAAAGAAGGCTCGCCTCTGAGTCTGGTACTGAGCACGGTCTTCAATCTAGGGATCGAGCCAGGAGTCGTGCCTCTCTCAGTTTACAAGGAATTACATGAAGGTGATCTCGCTCGCAGGTTGGGGCTGGTCTATGCGATCCCTCAAGCTCGTGGCGACACCTTTGGCGGTTTCCCGATCATCGGCACCACCAGCGAGATGTTCACCGAGTTTCGTCGCGGTAAGGACGAGTTCGGTGAATACCGCATGCTTGATCTCGCTGAAGGCGAGGCATGGACCTTCGACCATGCCGAATTCCTGGCCTTTGCGGAGCATCTGGCAGAGCACGCCGCCGAAGTTGCAGCGGATGGTGGCGAGCATAATCACGAACACGAGCCTCTCCCGGATGAGCACATGGCCGCGGTCATCGGTTCCGCGGTGGCCGATCGCCTGGGGCTCGAGCTCGGTTCCGAAATCGTGCCTGTGCACGGCAGAGCAGATGAGGCAGTGGTTGCACACAAACATGAAGACTCGGCCTGTCGGGTTGTGGCGATCATGGCTGAGACTGGCGGACCCTTGGATCGCTCGATCTTCATCCCCATGGACGTGTTTATGTCCATGGACAAGCATGACGCGATCCGCCCTGGTCAGGATGCGGCCAGCGACAGTGTCCTGATCTCCGCAATCATTGTGGAGGCGCGAGCTCGGCTCGCGGAGTTCCATCTGCGCAACGCCTTCCAGACCCGGACTGATGCGCAGGCGGCGTCGCCGTCCATAGAGATGCGTCAGCTCCTGGAGATGGTTGGGGATGCGACGATGGTGCTACGCGTCACGGTTTACCTTGTGCTCTTCGTCGCTGGCATCTCGGTGATGGTGGCTCTCTACAACACCATGAATGAGCGCCGGCGAGAGATCGCGATCATGCGCTCGCTCGGGGCCAGGCGGCATCAGATCTTGCGTATCATCCTCCAGGAGGCCCTTCTGATCGCCTTCCTCGGCGGTGGTCTGGGTGTGCTGCTTTGCCACGTATCGGCCTACTTCTTTGCTCCCCTGGTATCTGACATCAGTGGGGTCATGGTGGACTGGCGGGCCTTTTCGGTGGATGAGCTCTGGCTTATCCTTGGAACCTGTGTCCTGGGCGGCTTCGCGGGTATCCTTCCTGCCATCAAGGGATCCCTGGTCGAGGTCGCTGACAACCTGGGACCTGTGTCCTGAAAACTTGCTGGATATGAACATGCGATACTTTGTCTTTGGAGTCCTTCTCGCGCTCGCTAGCAGCCTCTCTGTCTCAGCTCAGACAGGCACAGCTGGAGGAGCCACAAGCAAGAAGACTGCTAACAGCAAGTCTCAGGATCCCAAGCCGGGTTCTTCCAAGGGCAAGGACAGTGGCAAGAAGGACAGCAAGAAGACTGAGGTCAAGGACACCAAGGTCGATGTGCCTCTGACCGACGAGCCCTTGCCTATGGGCGCTGATCCTGAGGATCTTCGCGCCATGCGCGGCCAACAGCAGATGTTGGATGCGGAGCGTCGTCTGACTCAGATGATCAAGTCGGGCAAGCTCAAGAATATCGATCAGATGCTCAGCTTCGAGGAGATCTCATCTTGGCCCTACGAAGATGGGCTCAAGGGCTTGCCCAAGACAGTCAAGAAGCTTGATGGGCGCAAGATCATGATGACTGGGTTCATGCTGCCGATCGATCAGGTAGAGAACATCAAGGAGTTCCTCCTGGTCCAATCCCTATGGTCCTGCTGCTACGGTCAGCCACCGGACATCAATGGCATCGTGCGGGTGATCATGAAGGGCAAGTCGACGACCGACTATCAGTTCGATCCCATCAAGATCATCGGTGACTTCAAGGTCGAGGCTGCGATTGAGGATGGCTACTGCGTAGACATTTTCCAGCTGCACGCCGACAGCGTCGAAGTCATCAAGTAGAGAGAGCCGCGTGGCCTTTATGGGCCAGCGCCAAGGGCAGGTCAGGGTCGGTTGTCGGATATCTGCACAGCCGACCCAAAGAGTGGAAAGGTCCGAGCTCCTTTCTGCCGATAAGACCGGGGAAGCATGGCTCGAAGGATCGCCTACAAGGGCAGGGAACTGCCTCTGACGGTTCAATTGTCGGCCGCACTGGTCGCCGGCGGGCTTCTGCTTGCCTGGGTTGTTGCGATGGTCGGTGCTGACATGCGCAGTCACGATCATGAGCGCGAACAGCATGCGCGCGAGCTGGCCCTCTGCAAGGATCTTGCGTCTCGGGCCGCCCCCCTGCTCGACCGCGGCGACGATCTTCGTCTGGCGGTCCTGGCAGCATCGACAGCGGACCTCGGCAAGTGCCGGGTCCTCCTGATTGGCAAAGACGGGCTGGTGCGCCTGGATACAGGCCTCTCTCTGGGAGGAAAGGAGCTGGGCACCGAATCCGCGGATGGGGCGCTGCAAAGGCAACTCGAGAATGGAAGATTCGAGGTCATCGCCCCGGCTCTCAGCAACCGCGGCAATGTCGGCGAAGTGCGGCTGCGCTATCCGGCCCCTGAACTTGCTACGGCGTCCTTTCCCTGGGGTCTCTTCGGGATTGCCTTCCTCACCAGCCTGAGCCTCGCCTTTCTGGCGACCTGGATTGGTCACCAGCAGGTGCTGCGCATTCGTCGCGCCACTGAGCAGGCCTATCGCCTGACCAAGGGTGAGGCTTCAGTGGTGGTCGAGGCGGGCGCCGTAGGCGGTCTTCGCGAATTGCATAACGCCCTCGAGCAACTCGACACAGTAACTGAGAAGTGGCAGGAGGAAGTCGAGGAAGGCTTCCTCGAGCTGGCCAAGCAACTACTTCGCTCCCTGGAGCAACGGGGATGTACTCCCCGTGGTCACGGTGAACGGACACGTCGCTATGCCATGATGCTCGCGGATCGTCTGAGCATCGATCCCAACAGTAAGCGGGAATTGGCCGTAGCTGCTCTGCTCGTGGACATTGGCAAAGTTGGTGTTCGTCAGTCCGCCTTGCACAAGGGCGGGCATCTCGATGAAGTCGAGCGAGAATCTCTGCGTCAGTACCCGCAGAGAAGTGCGCATCTGCTCTCCGGGCTGCCGAGCCTGCGGGGTGCGGCACGCATCGTTCGGCACCATCACGAGAAGTACGATGGCAGCGGCTTCCCAGAGGGGCTCCGTGGAGAGCGCATTCCAGTGCGAAGCCGCATCCTGGCCATTGCCGACGCCTACGATCTCTTGACCAGCCCAGGCCATCTTGGCGCAGTCATGAGCTGGCCTGAAGCCTTGGATCGCATGCATGAGGATCGTGGCGAGCACTTCGATCCAGACATCCTCGATCTCTTCGAAGAAGAGATTCGCAAGTCCCCGGTCCCTACCGGAGAGAAGGCTCGTGTTCTCATCTCGAACTCTGGAGTGCTGCCTTACAAGTTGGGTGAGGAACCGTGCGCTCTTGCCATTGAAGAAGAAGAGGACTCCGAGAATCTGCTCGCCTACGGCGAAGAAGAGCTGGAGCTGTACGGTGACGAAGGCGAGGGGAGGTTGGGGTGACCCGCTTTTCCTTCCCCCTGATCATGCTCCCCCTTCTGTTGCCGGCCTGCGTAGTCATGCCGGCCGACCCATTCATGGCGGCGCAACAGAGTCTCAAGGATGGAGATCTTCTCGATACTCTGCTCTACCTCGATCAGGTTCCACCTAATCATTCACGCTATGCGGACGCGCGTTCCATCGCCCAGGCCGTAGAGCGCCGTATGCGCACGGCACACAAACTCATGGGACGAGGAATGGCCCTCCGCGCCGAGTGGCGCGATGAGGAGGCCATCGATCTCTTCGAGCAGTCACTGAGCGTTTGGGCGCGTGTCAGTGGAGCCAGTGAGATGATCCTCGCGACCGAGCACCGGATGTCTGCCCTGCAACCCGCCGATGAGGAAGACTACGGAAGCAGTGAGGACATCGGGATTGCAGGGACCATGCCCATAGGTTTCCCAGTGCCTGGACCGAATCCCGAGCCTGGACCAGGTGCGGTGATCGAGCCCAGGGTCGAGGAGCCTATGCTGCAGTCCGAGGCGGGCACAGCACCGGACGTAAAGGCAAGGACGCGAGTGGCTCTGGATCTCTTGCAGCGTGGGCAGTTGGAGCGGGCCTTGGATCTGCTCGAAGGCCTGCACGCAGAGTTGCCTTCTCATTCTGAAGTCGCTGAGTCTCTCGTCCGTGTTCTCAATCAGCGAGCGCTTCTGCACTACGGACAGGGTGACTTGGAACTCGCACTGAACGACTGGACGCGCGTCTTGCGCTTGGATGCGAAGCACGAACAGGCTCGCGGATTCCTCATCGCCGCTCAGGCGGAGTTGAAGTCTCTTCGCCGCTAGTTGGTTCGCCTTAAAGCAAACACGCCGCTCTGATGCGGCGCGTTGCAGTCGGCAGCGAACGAAAAAAAAGCCGGAGGATAAACTTCGGGAAAAGGGGAAGAAGGAGAGTCAAGTTTTTACGTCCTCGGCGGACAACCCCCGGCATACGTTCGCTTTCTTGCAGTCTCGCTAGCTGTTTCGGGGATGGTTCCCCTCGAGCAACTCACTTCCTGCGTGATTCATCTTCGTTGCTGATCGATTCTCCCTGTTCGTTGATGTCGAATTCCCGACGTGCCGTCGAGGTCCCGTTCGATGTAAGGATCATATTCTAGGAATGGAGGGAGTCAAATCCGGGGCACGGGAATCGCTCACGAAAAATTGCCGAAATCGATCGGAATCTGGAGACATCTCTAAGCGAGAGATGACCCTCCGCCGCATGTCACTTGCTTTCAATGCGTAGACCGTATGTGCTTGCTGTGCACACACTGCCGTCAGGAACAAGGGTAGTGCTGCTGAACTCTTCGATGACCGCCGGTCCAGGGATGCGCTCACCTTCGCAAATGTGAATTCGCTGCAGGGTTCTTAGGGGTTTGTCCCCAAGAGGCGCCACTCGCGCCGTCGCAGAGACCTTGCTTCGCTTGCCCGGGTTGGCGATGTCATGGGGGTAGCGGCCGCTCGGAGTGCTCACTCGCGCCCGCAATTCTACGAGCTCCACATCACCTGCATCGGGGAGGAAGCCGAACTGTTCCTGGTGCCTTTGTCGGAACGCTGCCTCGAGCCTCTTGCCCCATGGCAGCCATAGGCCAGCGCCCTGGCCCCGAAAGCGGAGCAGGCACTCGCCGCGGAATTTGAGAGTTCCTGAATCGTCTTCGATCCCGGCGATGGCCCGTTTGCGCAGTTTCTCCATCCAGCCCTGCAGGTTTGCCTGGCTGAGATCCTGGAGCAACTGCAAGACTGGCCGATTCGCTTCCTGCGTCTCGCCCGCAAGGGCCAGTCCGAGTGCAGAAAACGCACCAGGGTGAACTGGTACCAGGGCGTAGGGCATGCCGAGCCGTTTGATGAGGGCCGCCGCATGCAGGCCGGCTGCGCCGCCGTAGGCTACCAGAGGGATCTTCGCCGGATCCACGGAGCGCTCTACGGTGATCACCATGAGGGCGCGCATGATGGCGACTTCCGCGATCTCGATGATCCCCTCGGCACAGGCTCTGGCGGTCATGCCCAGTTGCCGTGCGAGCTTGCTGATTGCGGTCAGGGAGCGTTCGGGATCGATTGGGAAGGCCCCTGCCAACAGGGTTTCCGCGCCCAGATGCCCGAGCGCCAGGTGAGCATCGGTCACTGTTGGTTGCTCGCCTCGGCCATAGCAGGCAGGGCCCGGATCCGCACCGGCACTCAGGGGCCCCACCCGCAGGGCATTGCCGCCGTCGGCGTAGGCGATGCTACCGCCGCCACAGCCCACTGTGTGAACGTCCACGGCCGGAATGGCTAGAGGTAGACCGGCTACTGAGCTGATGCCTCGCCTGGCAGCCCCGGGATCGATCAGGCTGACATCCGTTGAAGTCCCGCCCATGTCGAGAGCCGCCATGCGCGCTTCGCCCAGAGACTCGGCAAGGCGTTCCGTGGCCAGTACACCGCCGGCAGGCCCTGAGAAGACGGCTCTCGCTGGTTGCTTGCTAGCCTCTGCGGCGCTCATGATGCCGCTGCTGCTGCGCATCATGCGTAGTCGGCCAGGTCCCGTACCGCTGCGGAGACGACCAAGGTAATCACCCATGATCGGTTGGATGCCGGCGTTGAGAATCGCGGCGGCAAAGCGCTCGTACTCCCCAGGTATGGGTAGTAGATCGGCGCTGCAGGTAATCGGCAGATCCAGCTCACCGAGCAGCTTGGCGATTTCGGTTTCGTCGCGCGGATTGGCGTAGGAATGCAGCAGCCCGATGGCGAGAGACTGAATCCGACGCTTGCGAAGGCTCGCGACCAGATCGCGCAGAGCAGCCTTGGTCGGTTGCTCGAGGCTTTCGCCATCCTTGCAGCGTCTACTGTCTACCTCGAAGCGGAGATTACGTGGCACCGGGAGCAAGGCCTTGCTGGCCTGCAGATCGTAGATGCCCTGTCGATCCTGGCGGGCGATCTCGATCAAGTCGCGAAATCCCCGGTTGGTGATGAAGGCCACTTGTGCGGTTCGACCGGTGAGAATCGCATTCAGGCCCACCGTGGTGCCGTGCACCACATCGACTTCCTGCTTAACTCGGCGAACGTCGGCGAGACCAGCCAGAACGGCTCTTGCCGGGTCGTCTGGAGTGGAGGGAAGTTTGTGCACACGGATCTTGCCGCGTTCCAGCAGGACTACGTCGGTGAAGGTGCCACCAGTGTCGATTCCGATGCGTTGCATGAGCGGCGGAACGATACCCGAGGCTATGATTCGCGACCTCATGGATATCCCAGTTGCGTGTCTGGCTGCTTGGATCTTTGGCGGGATCCCTTTTGGCCTCGTGCTGGTCAGAATCTGCAAGGGAATCGATATACGCAGTATCGGTTCGGGCAATGTCGGTGCGACCAATGCCTCGCGCGCATTCACGGGTAGGTCCCGCTTGCCATTCTTCCTCGGGATCTACCTCCTCGACTTCGCGAAGGGATTCCTTCCGGCCTACTACGGGCCCGAATTACTCGGGCGGGCGCCGGATCTTGATCTTCAGGTTTGGCTGGGGGCCTGCGCTGTTCTCGGGCACTGTGCATCACCATTTCTGCGGCTCAGAGGTGGCAAGGGCGTTGCCACGATGACCGGCGTTTTCGCGGCTCTGGACTTCACCTCCTTGCTCATCGCCTTCGGCGCCTTCTTCGCTATCTTCCTGCTGACTCGTCAGGTTTTTTGGGGCAGTCTGGCACTTGGAATCGGGTTGGCCGCGGCAGTCATTCTCCAGGACACTGAGACAGCGTTTGCGGGACGATTCTCCGTCAGTATCCTCGCCTTGACTTGCGCTGCATTTCTGTTCTTCACTCACCGCAGTAATCTTCGCGGCTTCTTCAGCAACAAGACAAGAGTATGAGAATCGCAGTTCTCGGGAATGGTGGCTTCGGCACAGCGATGGCGATGACAGCCCTCAGAGCCGGAAACGAGGTTCGCCTATGGGGTCACGACCCCAAGTACACCGCGGAGCTCGCTTCCAGCCGCCAGAATCCGCGCTATCTCCCGGGCCTCGAGATACCCGGCGAGATCCTCATCTCCGCTGATGCCGGTGAAGTTTGTAGCGATGTAGACGCGGTCCTGATTGCTGTCCCAACCCAACACATTCGGGCGGTTCTGGAGTCGATCGCCGCTGATCTACCTGCGGGCAAGCCCCTGGTCTCGATGGCCAAGGGGCTCGAACAGCAAACCGGCATGCGCCCAAGCCAGGTCATCAGCGAGTGCATCCAAGAGGATCGGCCGGTCCTCGTGCTATGTGGCCCGAGCCATGCGGAAGAGATCGCTCGTGGCATGCCGGCGACTCTGGTGCTTGCAGGGGGCAGCGATGCGGCTCTTTCCGAGCTGCAAGAGGCGCTCTCCGCGAGCAGCTTTCGGATCTATCGCAACTCGGACAGCCTCGGCGTAGAGCTGTGTGGAGCCCTCAAGAATGTCATGTCCCTGGCTGCCGGCATAGCGGAAGGTCTCGGACTGGGAGACAACGCCAAGGCAGCAACCAT
Source organism: Planctomycetota bacterium (assembly GCA_021776805.1). Lineage (GTDB taxonomy): Bacteria > Planctomycetota > UBA1135 > UBA1135 > UBA2386 > JAJFFD01. Next base: position 219 of record JAJFFD010000056.1, on the reverse strand, counting down.
GTCTCGGGGCTTGATCGAGATGAGTCGCTACGGGCTGGCAGAGGGAGCGCAGTTGCAGACCTTCTTCGGATTGGCCGGCGTGGGGGATCTCGCGGTAACCACCTTTAGCCCGCACGGAAGAAACCGCGCCTTTGGCGAGCGAATCGGCCGCGGAGAAACCCTCGATGAGATCCTCGAATCGACGCCGAAAGTTGCAGAGGGCGTGTGGACCTCTCGAGT
>JAJFFD010000055.1 GCA_021776805.1 Planctomycetota bacterium | reverse complement strand
GTGTCGGGTGATCGGCTTTTGGTGGCCACCGGGAGGCACGCCGACCTGGCTTCTCTCGGGTTGGCCAGCGTCGGCGTACCCGAGACCGACCACTGGGTTCCGGTCGATGACCACCTGCGGGTGACGCCCGGGGTGTGGGCGGTGGGCGATGTGACGGGCCAGGGAGCCTTCACTCACATTGCGATGTACCAGGCGAACATCGCTGCCGCCGACATCCTCGGCCAGTCGCCGCCGCCGGCGGACTACAAGGCCGTGCCCCGGGTGACTTTTACCGACCCCGAGGTCGGAGCAGTCGGCCTAACCGAGGCGGCCGCGCGCAGCGCTGGAATCGCCCTGCGATCGGGTGTGACCGCAATTCCGAGCTCCGCCAGAGGCTGGATCCACAAGGTAGGAAATGAAGGACTCATCAAACTGGTAGAGGACACCGAGCGTGGGGTGCTGGTCGGCGCCACTTCGATGGGCCCGGCCGGCGGCGAAGTGCTCGGGATGCTGACCCTCGCGGTCCACGCTGAGGTGCCAACCGCCAGCTCCGTCGAATGATCTACGCCTATCCGACCTTTCACCGGGCAGTCGAGGCGGCGCTTGAAGAGCTGGCCAAGAACTGACGGGGCCCGAGGGCTGGATCCTGCCCTGCGTCAACCGGTTGTCGGGCGGGTTACTCATGGTGGCCGGTGCTTACGACTGGTACTACGGGCGGCCGGTCCGAGGTTCCGTCGAGCACGGTAGGTGACCAACCGGCACGCCGGAGGCCGCTGCCTTCACTTAGCAGCTCCAGTGATCACGGTTCTTGCGCAGACCAGATTGGGAGTGTCGCGGCGTCCGTCTGCCCTCTAAACTTGGGTGCAGGTGGGCGGTCAACCGAGAGCATCGCCGCAGCGGGAGGATGGATCTGGCGACCAACAAGATCCCTATCTACCTCGAAACGGGTACCAAGAAGGTCTTCGCCTGCTCTGTCGACTGGCCGGGCTGGTGTCGCGCCGGCAAGACCGAGGAGGCGGCTACCGAGGCGCTCTTGCTGGTCGCCCCCCGCTATGCCGAGGTAGCCGCCCTTGCGCACGAGAAATTCCCGAAGATCGAGGTTGAACTACTCGAGGTGGTCGAGCGGATCGAGGGCAGCGGGACGACCGACTTCGGCGCCCCCGGCAAGGTGGCCCAGGCAGACCGGGTGGCATTTGACCGGGTGGAGGCCAACCGCCTGCGGAGACTACTCAAGGCGTCGTGGGACTTTTTTGACGATGTGGTCGCCCACGCCCCGCCGACCCTGAAGAAGGGGCCCCGAGGTGGCGGCCGGGACCGGGACGAGGTGTACCGGCACGTGCTGGGGGCGGCCACCGCCTACGCCCGTTCCACCGGCATCAAGTTCAAAGAGCCCGGGGTCGGGGACGACAAGGCCGCCGCCGAGCTGCGCCGGCGGATCCTGGATTCCATTCAGCCGGCCGATGCGCCACCGGAAAAGGGCTGGCCCACTCCTTATGCCGTGCGCAGGCACGCCTGGCACATCCTGGACCACGCTTGGGAGATTCAGGACAAGTCGCAGTCGTAAGCAAGCCACGGTTCCGGGGCTTGCATTGGGTCGAACCGCGGCTGGATCTGCTTCGTTGGGCAGAGTGGACTTTTTACGGGGACCGGTGGTCCGGGGCGGACGACGGGCTAATTGGAGAGAAAGTGCAGCGGCGAAATGGCCGACCGGATCGAGTGAATCCCTCCGGTATTGCTGCCGAGAGCCTTCGTCAGCAGCGGCATATACTGCCTAAAAATGGTTAGCCAAGGGGAGACATGAGCGGGTTCTTGAGATTCGTCGCATTGGTTGGGCTCGTCGTTGGGGGACTCGTTCTATTCCGGCGGCCTATGCCGTCGATTGGTTTGAGGGCCCGTAAGCACGGAGCGGCCCTTCTTGGAGCAAGTTTGCTGCTATTCGGAGTGTCCGGTTCGCTCGCTCCCCAGAGCACTGAAGCCACCGACTCGGCACTCGAAACCACACCAGCCGCGACACCAATAGCGCTTGAACCGTTCACAAGTATTCAAGAGGAGCCGGTCGCTCCTTCTCCGGCTGCGCCGAGCCAGGTTTTCGTTTCTCCGCCTACGGCCCCCGTAGTCAAGCCCCCCGCTCCGGCTCCCAAGCCGCCGCCCCCCGCATTCGTCGCCCCCCCGCCGGCCAACCCTCCGCCGGCCAACCCTCCGCCCCCGCCGGCCGTCGCCGGAAGCGTTCACCCGGGCGCCTTCTGCTCTGGCGGAGGCGCGACAGGGGTCACGAATACTGGAAAGCCCATGGTTTGTAAAACAAGCGCCACCGACGATCGGTTGCGGTGGCGAGCCGCTTAGTGGGACCTTTGATCTGCCCCGCGGTGGCCGAACCGTTGTTGTTCGATCCGTTGGCTGCCATGGGTTTGATCGACGGTTTGGCGCCGCTCGCTCCGACGTACTTGACCCGGGTCCCGGGCTCGAACGGTCCGAAGGTGGTGCCGGTCGCCGTGTCGCGGACGAAGACCTCCTGGTTTTCCGAGCCGGGCAACGACGAGATTTCGTAGAAACCGTCCTCGTTCTGGCCAGGGCCGGGGTGCCTGCGGGATCTTCTTACCGTGGGGGTTCACCGTCTCCACGCAGGTGGGAACGATGTGAATGTCGCCCTGCCCGGCCGGATTCGTCCACCGCGTGGGGGTCGGCCCCAGATCCACAAAGCGGATCAGACCGCTTCGATTACCGCCAGTTCGGAGCCCAGCGCCACCGTCTGTCCCGCTTCGGCCTTGATCTGCTTCACCACGCCGTCGATGTGGCAGACGATCTGGTTTTCCATCTTCATCGCCTCCAGGACCAGGATC
>JAJFFD010000054.1 GCA_021776805.1 Planctomycetota bacterium | reverse complement strand
GGGAAGGTGCTGCAGTTGATTGCCGGGTTGAAGGCTGGCGACTGGAGTTTCGGCAAGGAGCTGGTTTGGATGGGCAAGCCGGCCTTGCCCTTGCTTACCCGTGCAGTCGATGCCGAAGAACTCGACCTGCAATTCGTCACGGCCGCTTCGTCAGTGCTGTTCCAGATCGCCGGCGACTCGGTAGAGGCCTGGCTAGACAAGGTTCAGAAGAGCTACAGCGTGCTCAAGAAGAGAGCGGTGATTCGGAGCGCGACGATGGTCGAGCAGTCGATTCCCGGATTCGAGGGATTCATCCGCGATCCAGATCCTGAAGTGCGACGTGATGCCCTGGAGCAGAGCAGTCGCTTCGACTTTGCCACCCGCGCTCAGCTCTTGGACGATCCGGATGCCAGAGTGCGAGACATGGCCGTACGGGGCGTGCGGTATCCCCCAGATGACGACGCCGACTTCTTTGCTGGCTTGGGCCGTTTGATCGAGATTCTCGAATCCAAGGACCATCCGGCTGCTCCGGCGCTTCTTGCATCCAACGAGGTGATCGGTCATTTCCGAACACAGAGAGTTGTCACTAGTACTGAGGGGCGCGAGTACTTCTTGCGTTGCCTCCTTCTGCCGACCAGTGCTGCGGAGGGGATGCATTGGCAGCTGAGTTTCACTTCGGAGCCCAATGAACATCTGGATCTTGTCCTCCGAGTAGCTGAACACCTGGGTCGCTATGAGAGCGGTGTTTGGAAGAAGATCTACCTATACACCTATGTCGATCAGGCCAGCCCATCCTGGGATCTGGACGCCTTTGATCAAGGCATGCGAATCTCGGCGCTCGACTACACGGTGAATGGATCTTGGCTCAACGAGCCCATCAGTATCGAGGCAGGTCGGAAGATGCTGGCCTATCTCGACGCATTGAATGTGACGCAGCGCGAGTTTGTTCTAGAGAGTCTGCGCCCAGAAGATGTGGGTGAGAACCTTGAAAACCTCGGAGAATGGTCGCTTGCTGCAATGCAGAAGGTGAAGGATACGGGAATGGAACGTGCTGCCCTCTTGGCGGCTTGCAAGCTCATCGGCTCCATCGGTACCGAGGAGTCATGCATGCATGCCCACAAACTGCACTTGGAGATCCGTCGGATTCTGATTGGTGATCGCAATGAGAGCCAGCGACTCAGCTTTGGTTTGATCGATTCGTTCCGAACCGACAACGAAGCCATTCGTCAGTCCTTGCGAGTGCTGCTGAGTCTGGAAGGAGTCAGTAGGTACAGCGCCGAATATGCTGCCAAGCATCTGTTTGCATTGGGTGACGAGGCTGCGATCAGCCAGTACAGCGATGGCTACGCCCTGGGGAGGCCTCTGGAATTGATGCCCAAGATCTTCGGTGAGTCGGGGCAGTACGACTCAGAGCAAAGAGAGCGCATCCTGGAGAATTGCCTCCGTCGCGGTGGCGAGACTGCATGGAAGGAGCTCAACGACCACGCAGCGCCAATTGGGGGCTTTTGGAGCCTGGTGCGCGCTAACTACCGGATTGCCACAGTCACGAGTCTCCAAGAAGCGCCCGCAAGCGAAGCGACTCGGACCCTGGGCCAGCTCGTCAACCGGGCCTACACCTTTCCCAACCTGACCTCCGAGGAGAAGTCCGTGCTCATCGAGCTTCTCGAACACACAGTCACAGTAGTTCGCGACCGCGCTCTCGACGCTCTCCAAGGACAGGTCGAGTCCGGTGAAAACTTGACCCCCATCCTGGTGCCCCTACTCAAGAGCGATGACAAGCAAGTGGTCGCTCGTGCGGTAGCCCTCTTGGGTGACAGTGGCGATACCAAGGCCCTCGACGCAGTGAAGGCGCAGGCCGCTCACGAAAGTGAAGAGGTGCGAATCCAGGTTGTGAACGCCATCGGCGATCTGGCCAACTCAAACGCCGCCGAATTACTCGAACCCTTCCTCAACGATCCATCCAACCGCGTTCGCCTGCAATTGGTCAAGGTCATCGGCAATTCCCTCGAGTGGCGCGAGGCAGCACCGATACTCGTGGAAGCTCTGAAGGACCGGGACGCACTAGTGCGCGGCAATGCGCAGACCATCCTCAAGGTCCTGCGCGAGAACTACGAAGAACGCGAGCGCTGGGCCAAGATCCTCCAGGACAGCGGCAAAGACCCCATGGACGCCCTCATCACCCATGCCCGAGAAGGCAAGACGAAGGAGATAAGGATCGCGGCGATCATCTCCATCGGCACCCTGGGCAAGGCCGAGTCCCTGCCTCTGCTCATCGAGTTCATGGGTTCTGAGGACCCGGACGTGGCTGCGGCCGCCGCCGACGCGGTCACCAAGATCAACAGCAAGTAGTCCTGACCGGGGGGAGCCGCCCTTTTCCCTTGATTAACCAGCGGCTCTCCCCAAGATGCGTTGAGAACCGGGTGTTTGATACGGTCGCACCGTATTCTCGCTGCTTCTTGGATCCCTCCCACCTCTCTCCGCAATTGCTGGCTACATAAGGGGTAACGCATTATCATCGGGACGCGCTTATTGCGTAGTGCCGAATAATATGCCGTTTTGCCTCATCCAAGCCGGGACTTTGCGGGGCTGCTGAGGGGGGCTCCGAGATGGAAAAACCCAGGTCCCGTGGAGGGCCGGAACTGGGGGCGACGATGCGACTGGCGCCTGGCAATGAAAGATGAATCAGAGCAAGAAAATCGCCCTCGGTGGCGGCGGCTACTGCCTCTACGCACCGACCTTTCCTCGCTTCCAGCTGACCCCCGGATTTGCTGACGAAGTCTCCATCTTCAGCGCCCTGGTGCCGCGTCTCTTCGTCATCAGCCTGCTGGAGGATGGCAAGCTGCTGCATCTTGAATGCAGCAAGCAGACCATGCGCAACGGCAATCTGGTGCTCGAGTACTCGGCCAACGCCAAGGGCTTGAAGTTCGTCGAAACTCGATCTGTGACGACCGACGATCGCTTCGTCTCGCAGATCGCCATCGAGAACAGCACCAAGTCTGAGCGCGACTTTACCCTTGTGATGTGGACCACCACGGATCCGGAGGGTGAGGCACCTTCACTGGAGGGTGACAGCTTTCGCATCCGCCGCAATCTGGCCAAGCCGGACGAGTCGATCATCCCGACGGAGATCGTCTACAGCAGTCCGGACTCGAAGGGTGCGCGCTGCCTGCAGGGTTTCTTCGCCGAAGGCGGTAGCGATCGCCCGGACTACGAGGAGACTCCTTGGTTCGATATGGCCGACATGCCGACGCCGCGCGCCAAGCGGCCCATGGTCAAGCCGAGTCCGATCCTGCCGACGGCCAAGGTCTACTTGGGATTGTTTCGTGCACTGAAGATGAAGCCTGCCAGCAAGGCTGCGCATCGCTTCGAGGCGAACGTGATCTTCAAGGGCAAGGGCATCAACTATCGCCCGCGGCGTCCGGATGCGAAGGACGAGAACAGCTACAGCGCCTACATGGACAAGGCGCCCAAGTTCGTCTGTGAGTCCAAGGAGATCGAGCGGATCGTCAAGCATCGGATCGAGACCTTACGATTGCTGCGGATGCCGAACGGCGTCGGCAACATCAGCAGCCCGAACGTCTGCCTTGGCAATGGCCATCTGCATGTCCCCAATGCTTTCGCCGCTCCCGCGATCATGCGGGAAGCGCGATGGCTGGCTGACCCGAGTGTCGGTCGCGGCATTCTGAAGGGCTTCTTCGACAACATCCGGCAGAACGGGATGGTCCCGGCCAATCTTCACCTCGGCGCTCTCTCCAACACCGAGTTTGTGCATTCGGACTGGGGGGGTGGCTTTGAGGCTCTGGATTCGAGTCACCCGGATCGTGCCACCAAGCGTGCTGTGATCATGGGCATGCAGCGCTACTCCAAGTGGCTGGCCAACAACCGTGATCCGGAGGGCAGCGGTCTGACGGACATCTGCAATCACATCGAGTCAGGGCAGGATCTCTCCCGTCGCTTCACAGTCATCGATGAGAAGTCAGACCGTGCGACGGGAAGCGAGGAGCAGTTTCGTCTCAAGGGAGTCGATGCGAGCATCTTCCGCTACAAGCTCGTGCGCTACCTGGCAAAGGTCGCAGATGAGCTGCAGGAGAAGGCGATGGCAAATCGCTTCATTGCTGCCACTGAGGTCATCCATGAGGTGATCCGGAAGCGCATGTGGGACGAGAAGAGCGGCATCTTCATGGATATCGATCCGAAGACCCGTCGCAAGACCGGCGTGAAATCGGCTGTGGGCTTCTATCCTTTGGCCACGGACATCCCGACGCCCAAGCAGGTGGATGCTCTGTGTAAGACTCTCTCGGACCGCAAGGAGTTCTGGACCAAGTATCCGGTGCCCAGCGTGGCTATCAGCGACCCCTACTTTGATCCGGATGGGCGCTGGAAGGAAACGCGGCGAGAAACTCCCTGGAACGGTCGCAGCTGGCCGATGATCAACTCGCAGATCCTCGAGGGGCTTTGCTATGTCGCTGAGCGCGGGCACAAGCATGCGCGCAAGCTGACCAAGGACCTCTTCAACCGCAGCATCAGCATGATGTCGGGTGAGCTCGACGGGGTTGAGGAGCCGCGAGTCTTCGAACACTACAATCCGATCAACGGCAGGCCGGCGCGTTTCCGTGGCATCGACCTCTGCATGCACTCCTTTGTGATGGACAACATCTTCCGTGTGGCATGCGGCATCGCTGTGCGCTTCGGAGAGGTGCAGAACGACCCGGTGATCGACGACATGCCCGACTTCAAGCTGCAGGGAATCCCTGTTGGCAACAAGCGATACACCGCCGAGCGCAAGGGATCGCGCTTCAAAGTGACTTCAGAATGAAGCTCCCGGGGATCGAGGATGTGCGCGCAGCGGCCAAGCGGATCGCTGGCCGCGTGCACCTCACCCCGGTATTGCGATCCGAGACCTTGGATCGAGAAGTGGGCGCGCAGGTCTTCTTCAAGTGCGAGAACTTCCAGAAGATCGGCGCCTTCAAGGCGCGCGGGGCGATGAATGCCCTGCTGGCTCAGCCAGAGATCGGCGCTGGCGGAGTCATCGCCCACAGCTCCGGGAATCACGGCCAGGCCCTCGCCTATGCTGCCCTGCAGGCCGGCTTGCCTTGCACGATCGTGGTCCCGGAGGATGCGCCCCGCGTCAAGGTCGAGGCCATGCGTGGTTACGGTGCTGAGATAGTCTTCTGCAAGCAGACCGAGCGGGCGGAAGTGTGCGCGGCCGAAGTGGGGAAGCGCGGCGCCGTCTTCATCCACCCGAATACGGACCCGCTGGTCATCGCTGGTCAGGGCACTGCATCACTGGAGCTGCTGGAGCAGGTGCCCGATCTCGATGTGATCATCACTCCCGTGGGAGGTGGGGGGCTGATCGGCGGCACAGCGATCACGGTCAAGACTCTCCAGCCCTCGATCCGGGTGATCGGTGCCGAGCCGGAGGCGGTGGATGACGCCTATCGCTCCATGCAGACGGGAGAACTCCAACCCAGAGTGGCGAACCCCTCGACAGCCGCGGACGGTCTCTTGACCGGGCTGGGGGAGATCAACTTCGCGATCCTCAGGAAGTATGGGGTAGAGGTCATGACCGTTCCGGAGGCGGCCCTGCTCGCGGCGGCGCGCTTTCATCTGGAGCGCATGAAGATGGTGGTCGAGCCCTCCGGAGCCACGGTCATGGGCTTGATTCGCGGCTATCCGGAGCGCTTCGCAGGCCTTCGGGTGGGCGGCATCATCAGTGGCGGGAATACGGATTTCGGCTGGCTGAATGCCTGATCTGTCCCTTGGGGAGGACAGAACAGTCTGCGTAGATTCACAATTCCTGTCTCGGGATCCGAAAGGTGGGCTTGCAGATCGGCTACGAGCCCTTTCTTCTCGGCATCCCCTTTGCTGAAGGCCCACTCACCATGAAGTTGTTGACCAAGCTTTCCCTTCTCTCCCTCGTCCCGCTCCTCAGCGCTTGCTTCAGCCTGCGTATGGGTGACAACACCAAGGACGAGGACAAGTTCTTCGAGGTCGATGGCCTGGCCAGCGCCTATGGGAACATCGTCAGCTTCGACGAGTATGACGGGCCCAATTACGGCATCGATATCCTCAGCAACCTAGGCGACGGCGAAGTCGCCGCTGTGGATCTGGGCCCCATCTTTGGGGTCGGTGTCGGCCTCGCCGGATTCCGCCTGCGCATCTGGCCCATCGACTTCGGAATCGGAGTCCTGGCTTATGACCCCGAAGATGCCAATCACGTCAACAAGAGTGCTGCCCGAGAGCGTCGTGCTCGCGCCAAGCGTAAGAAGGAGCAGCGCGAGAACGAGAAGCGCCAGAAGGTGGAAGACGAAGTGGCTCCCGAGCCTGGCGCGGAGTTCATCGGAGCGGAGAAGGGCGAGCCTGCGAAGGCAAAGACCGACTCCGGCGCCGAGAAGTAGACGAGTTTCCACTCTTATCGCGGCTCTGCGGATACCATCGCGGGCCGCGATGCAAGTTAAGCCTCTAGCAACCCTCTCTCTCCTTGTCTTTGCCAGTGCTTGTGGAACCGGGCGACCCCCGCCAAACATAGCGCGCATCTACAAAGAGGCTGCCCTCGACAAGGTCCGCAATCCGGTCATCGTCATTCACGGTGTGCTCGGTGCGCAGTTAAGGCAGCGCTCCACCAACAAGATCGTTTGGGGTGCCTTCACCTCGGAGGGTATTGACCCCAACAGTCCGGAGGGCGCGCGGGCGGTAGCTCTGCCGATCAAGGTCCCTGAGTCCGCCATGGTCTATGACCCGGACAAGGAGGACGTCTACCCGGCCGGCCCCCTGGGGCAGCTGGAGTTGAGTGTTCTCTACCAGGTGTTATCTGTGAATGTTTACGCGGAGATCCTGCGCACATTGGGAGCTGGCGGTTACACGGATCAGTTGGTCAATGATCCTCTTTCACCGCTCTACGCGGAGGACCACTACAGCTGTTTCACTTTCTTCTACGACTGGCGTCGCGACAATGTGGAGAACGCCATTCGCCTGGGCTACTTCATCGAGGAGAAGCGTAAGGAAGTCGATCTCGCTGCTCGAGCCAAGGTGGAGCGTCTGCGGGCCAGCGGCAAGCCTGAAGAGTTGCAGGAAGCGGATGCGGTCGCCAATTGGTTGGCAGAGGGCTACAACTTCGACATTGTGGCTCACTCCATGGGTGGCCTCATCGCGCGCTACTACCTGCGCTATGGCAAGACGGACCTGCCTGCGGATGGCTCGCTGCCGGAGATCACTTGGGAAGGTGCGCAGAATGTCGATCGTCTGGTCATGGTGGGCACGCCAAACCTGGGGTCCATGGATGCCATGCGCAATCTCCAGCATGGCTTCAAGCCAGCCTGGATCCTGCCCCGCTTCGGTGCAGCGCTTCTCTGCAGCATGCCCTCGCTCTACCAGCTGCTACCCAGAGTGCGGCATAAGCTGATCGTCGATGGCCAAGACCAGGTCGTAGACTTGGACTTCTTCGATCCGGAAGTCTGGAAGCAGAACAAGTGGGGCCTCATGTCCGCCGAAGCAGAAAAATTGTTGGCCTACCTTCTGCCTGATCTCGCAACGGCGGAGGCGCGGCGGGCCCAGGCCTTCGAGTATCTAAGCTGGTGCCTGAATCGAGCCAGCGCCTTCCATGCTGCCCTGGATAGGCCGGTGGAAGGGATGCCCTCGTCCGAGGTTTTCCTCTTCGCGGGGGATGCGGAAAACACCCTGATCAAGGCCAAGCAAGAGAACTGGGGCGGCCTGTCCTTCGACGAGCGCCGACTCTATGGAGATGGCGACGGAACTGTTGCCCGCTACAGCAGCCTCGCTGATGAGCGCTTTGGCGGTGGTTACCGGCCCTGGCTCGAGTCTCCAGTGCCTTGGAGCAATGTGACCTTCCTGGCGGATGATCACATCGGCCTGACCAAGAACCCGCACTTCACCGACAACATGCTCTTCCTCCTCCTCGAGAGGCGGCCCATGCGTAAGCACTAGCGCTTCGTGGCGTACCAGTCCGCGTAGTCGAGGTCGAGAGGGGGTGGAGGATCCATCCGGTGATCGCCTTCGCGGAGGTAATACCCCAGCCAACGCAATCCACGCAGTAGGTAATCGTATTGGTTGGTATTGCTGCGATTGCCGTGTCCTTCGCCCGGATACTGCACATAGCGCACGGGAGTCTTGGTCGCCATCTGCACGGCGCGATAGAGCATGTGCGGTTGACTCGGATGCACCCGCGGGTCGGCAGTGCCGCCCAACAACAGCAGAGGCGTGCGGCAATTGGCCGCGTAGGTAAGGGGGCTGTGGTCTGCGAGGAAGCCGGCCTGCTCATGGGGCCACTTCTCCTCGTAGTGTACGAAGTAGAACTCCCAGGGGATGTCGCTCGTGTACCACTTGGTGCGGATGTCGACGAAGGGAACGAAGCTCACCGCAGCGGCGAAGTGCTCGGACTTCGCGGTAGCAGCCCATGCCGCTGTGTAGCCGCCATACGATCCGCCAATCACACCCACTCGATCCGGGTCGACGATGCCGGCCTCTGCGAACTGCGCGATTGCGGCGAGGTGATCATCAAACTCTGTGCCCATGGGATCGCCATGATCCATCTTCGCAAACTCGACGCCGTATCCCGTGCTTGCGCGGTAGTTGGGATACCAGGCGAAGTAGCCGCGTCCGGCGAGCACCTGGCCGGGGGCGGAGTAGTTTGTATTCCAGCCATCGCTGAAGTGGGATTCGGGTCCGCCGTGGGCGAGAATCACGAGTGGGTAGCGCTTTCCTTCTTCGTAGCCAACCGGGTAGATGAGCAGGCCTTCGATCTCGACATCACCAACGGATTCGAATCTGCGCGTCTCCTGCACGCCGAGCTTGATCTTTTCCAGCCAGGGATTGGAGAAGGTCAGACGCTGATGTTTGCCATCCTGTCTGAGTCGGTAGAGCTCATTGCCGTGATCTGCACGCGAGGCGATGGCATAGATCTGGCCAGCGCCACGGACGAAGCTGCGGAAGGCCAGGTCATCGCCCTCGACGAGGCTGCGCATCTCGCCTGAACCAGGATCCACGTTCACGAGTGAGGTCTCGACTCCCTCGCTGAGGGCGGCCAGGATCGAAACTTGCCCAGCGGAGGAGGTCCACTCGACCTGGTGATACATCCCTCGCAGACTCGGGTTGAGGGGCTGGCCAGCTTCGGATCCGATGCTAACTCGGTAGAGCATGCCGGCATGTGGGTCCCTGACATCGGCGGCACTCAGGTAGGCCAAAGTCTGGCCATCTTCCGACCAGGCGTAGCTGCCGAGTTTGCCCGGGTTCTCGACCAGGAGCTCGACCTTGTTCTCCGCCGGCACAACAAGATGCAGGCGCACAAACATGTAGCTGTCGTCTACCAAGTTTCGCGGGGCGATCGCAGCTGCCAGGTGCTTTCCACCGGGTTCCCACTCGAAAGAAGTGACCGTGACGGTCTCCGTGAGCCGCTCGCTATCGCCAGTCTCCCGATCCCAGAGCCATAGACTCACATGGTCATAATCCTCGTCCTTGACGATTTGCTGGAAACCGGCGGCGCGGGCTTTGGCGCGGGCGGGTGGGCTCGGGTCTTTTACCGTGTATGCAATGGCGCCGCCATCGGGACGCCAGCGGTAGTTGCCCACCCCATGGGGAGTTTCGGTGAGCTTGGTCATTTCCTCGCCGTTCAGAGGCAGTTGCCAGATCTCGTTATGTGCATCCCCTTCGCCCCGATGACGCAGGGTGATCGAATCGCCATCCGGGCTGAAGGCCAGGCCCGAAACCCCACGCTTGCCGCCAATCAGCAGCCTCTCAACACCACTATCCACATCCATTAGATAGAGATGGTTGTAGGCAGTTCCAGGTCGGTCCTCCGCAAGTCGCGGACTGGTTCGTGTGAAGGCTAGCTTCTTGCCGTCAGGACTGAGGTAAACTCCACTAACTGACTTCATCTGCATGACCTGGATCGGCTGCAGAGTCGGTCCCTGAGACGAGACCGGTGCGATGAGGCAGGTGAAAGTGGCGGTGCAGAATGCAGCCTTGATGATGGTTGCGCTGCGAGACTTGGTTCTGTGATTGAGCACGGTTTGAGATCTCCTGAAGAACAAGCCCGGAAGGGAGCCTGGAGCTTAGCGTTGCTGAGTGTGATCTGCACCGGCTGCTGCAGCTTGGAACCCATGCTCTGCTATCAGCCCAACGGGGATGCCATGCGAGTGGGGGAGGATACGGAGGTCTACTTTCACGACCTGGACACCTTCTATCCCTGGGAACGAATCATTAGCGAGCAGCTCACCGAAGACATGCAGCAGCTCGAAGGCTGGCTCGATCTTCGCCCTGAGCCCGGCCTGCAAATCGTGTTTACCCGGGACTTTGCTGATGAGCCGCGCTCGATCAGTGCCAGGTTCGGGAGCCACGTTGACGGGATCTATAATCGCGACCGGCATATTGTCCTCCTCGAGTGGCAGCGAGGGCAGCAGCAGCTTCGCGCGACCATGCGCCATGAGCTGGCGCACGCCATGATCGCCTCGCGCTATCCCAATCTTCCGGACTGGGTCAATGAGGGTATTGCGGCCACAGCCGAAGCTGAGACTGGGGCGCTGAAGTGGGAGCGCATCCTGCGCTTTGCTGCGCGTCGCGAAGAGCTTGGTCCAATTACCGCTCGCGAAATCATGAGCAAGCCGGTCCGCGATTATGAGGACTACAACGATGCCTGGGCTCTCTGCTATAGCCTGATCAATGGCTGTGGCTACGAACCCCTCGAGCTCATGCGCCTGGTGCACACCGAGACACTTCCTCTTTGGATAGCGGAGCGCTCCCTGTCGCAGCTGCAGGGTTCTCTTGGCCGGAGCCTGGAAGATCTATTGGCGGCGACCTATGGACTCGATGCGCTTCAGTCGGGAGAGGCCGACGAGATCCTTCGATTCCTTCAGAGGGAGGGCAAGCTGCTCCTGCCTGTCGAGGATCCGCAGACCATCGTCAATCTCTATCGCATGAGCGAGTCCGAGGGAGGCCGGGCACGCAACAATGCCTCGCGAATTCTGCGCCTCGCTTTGGCGGATGCACTCCGTGAGGAGATGCGCCCGCATCTACCCTCCCTGCACGGGAACTTCCGCTCAGCCAATGAGGAGGAATCCCTGGAGTACCTGCGCGACACAATTGCCTTGGAGAGGTGGTTCTATCGGGCGCTCGCGGAGATCTTGCCGGAGGCGTTGAATCTGCGCCTCGACATGCGGCCACGGGCCATGAATCGTGCCGTAGGCAGGGCTTCGGTGCTCCTGCGTCGACACGGGGAGCTTTCGGCCACCGAGGCCATGCAAGTTCTCGACTATGACAAGATAGAACTCGAGGCAGGGCTCGAATCGACCCGTGATCGCAGGCCTCTCGAACGGCTGGTTCTGCAGCGCACAGAGCGCTGAGCCGGGTCGCCAGGGCTCCGGCTACGAGCCCCGAATACAGCTGCGCAAGTGATCGTCCACGATTCCGATCGACTGCATGTACGCATACATGATGGTGCTGCCCACGAACTTGAAGCCCCGCCTACGGAGGTCTTTACTGATCTTGTCGGAGAGGGGAGTGCTGGCAGGCACATCCTTCATGCTGCGCGGACGGTTGCGGATTGGCTCGCCGTCTACCTGTCCCCAGATGTACTCATCGAAGGAGCCGCAGTCTGTTTGTAGCTCGAGAAAGAGCTTCGCGTTCATGATTGACGATTCGATCTTCAGGCGGTTGCGGACGATGCCCGCATCACCAAGAAGTTGGCGCTTCTTGCGTGTATCGAAGCCTGCGACCAATGCCGGGTCGAAGCCGCGGTACAGTTCTCGGTAACGTTGGCGCTTCTTGAGAATGGTGATCCAGCTCAAGCCCGCCTGCGCACCTTCGAGGATGAGCATCTCGAAGAGGCGATGCTCGTCGTGGCAGGGGACGCCCCATTCTTCGTCGTGGTACCGAACGTAGATCGGATCCGTCCCTGCCCAGTCGCAGCGTTTGGTGCTGGAGCTGACCAAGCTCTCAGCTCAAGGCGCGACCGACCAGGTCCTCGACTTCCTGGCGACCCTTGGGGATGGCCGCCGTGAGCACTTCGTAGCCGTCCTCTGTTGCCAGGACATCGTCCTCGATGCGGATGCCACCGAAGCCTCGCCCATCGTTGGCGCGGAGAAACTTCTCCGCGTGATCCCAATTGACCTGATCCTTGAACTGTTCGCGAAAGCCAGCCTCATTGAGGATGGCTGGCACAAAGTAGATTCCGGGCTCGATGGTGAAGGTCATGCCGGCCCTGAGATCCGTGTCCGTGCGCAGGAACTTGGTGCCAAACTGACTGCTACGCGACCTGTTTTGTGGGTAGTGGACCTGGTCACCAAAGGCTTCCATATCGTGAACGTCCAGGCCGATCTGGTGCCCAACTCCGTGCGGGAAGAAGAGCGCATGCGCGCCCGTCTCGACCAGATCCTCGGCCTTGCCGCGGAGTATGCCCATCTCCGCCAGGCCTTCGGCGACGATCATGCAGGCTGTGCGGTGTAGTTCCCCGTAGCGAACGCCCGCTTTGACCTGCTCGATGGCAGCCAATTCCGAGTTGAGGACGATGTCGTAGATCTCCGCAGCTTCGCCTTCGAACTTGCCGCTTACAGGCCAGCAGCGTGTGACGTCCGAGCAGTAACCGGAGGACGCTTCTGCACCACCATCGAGAAGGACGATGTCGCCGGCATGAAGCTCGTTGTGGTGCTCGTGATTATGGAGCACCTCACCGCGAACGGAGAGGATCGTGTTGTAGGCCGGAACGCAGCCATGCCGAGCGAAACAGCCATCGACCCGGCCGGCCAGTTCTTGCTCGAGAATGCCGGCCCGCGTGTGCCCCATCGCTTCGAGATGAGCTTCCTTGGTGATCACTGCCGTGCGGCGCATCTCGTCGAGCTCTTCTGGGTCCTTGGACGAGCGCAGAGCGGCGATGCTGAGCACGAGCTCCGCCCTGCCCTGCCCGGCGCCGCTATCGAAGTTCAGATTCTGGCCACTGATCTCCGCAGCTAGGGCCGTCGCCTTCGGATCTGCCACCGCCAGCGCATCGACCTCGCGGCCCTTGGCCAATGCGGCGATCTTGCCGGGGAGCTCATCGTTGCTGTCCACGGCATCCACTCCTAGCCGAGCTTGCATGTCAGCAAGACTGGGGACGTCCCCGTACCAGAGGGCGCCTTCGGGGCTTCGCGCTGGCAGGAAGAGCTGCACCTGGCCGGATTGAGGATCGAAGAAGGCAGCTGCATCGGCCTCGGCCTCACCAAAGAAGAAGAGGAAACTGCTGTCCGGACGGTAGGGGAAGGGGTTGTCCGGGTAGTTGCGGGGCTTGTTGCCGCCGGCCATGAGAAGGACCGGTCGCTTCAGGCCGGCGAGGAACTCGGTGCGTCGCTTCTGATGTTGCTTCAAGCTGGGCATCGGATGACTCCTGAGCTTGTTGGAGGGGCGTGCTAGGGTGATTTCTGGGAATTGGAAATCATGAGGCTCCCGAGGCTTGGGACCAGAGAGGAAGTCGCCAAACTATCAGGAGTTTCACCAGGAGAGCCTCGTTCCCTGCCCCACAGAACTCGCACACGGAAGATCGGTCATGAGCCAGAAGCAGAACCTCCTCGTCTTCGCCATCCTAGTCGCTTTCCTGGGGGTCCTGAGCCTTCTCATCTGGTCCGTAGAGCCAGAGGCCCCTGAGGCAAATAGCCTGAGCGGTGCCGAGACTGAGGCCATGGAGGCTGGGAGCACGGCCCTCCCTGAGGCGAAGGCCGAGGACTTGGCAGAGGGCCAGCGCCTGGCCGAGGGAGATGCGGCGGGACGCAGCACGGTCGAGAACCTGGCGCCCGCAGTGGACGCGAACAGCATCCTGTTGACCGGTCGCCTGCTCCAGGAGAGCCGGCAGCCCGCGGCCGAGGTTGGTCTGAGCTTTCGCCCCCAGGTCCACATCCAGCTCGATGACCTGGAGGACATAACGAGCCTGCGTGAGTTCTCGCCTGCGGACATGGAGCGGCGCATGGATGAGCAGTCAGTCAATACCGAGTCCGGTCTCGATGGTCGCTTCTCCATTCGCGTCCCGGTCAACCAGAAGGGCGGGATCCTGCTCTCCGAGGAGTCAAACATCCTCTTCGCGGAACAAGAGCAGCGTTATCACCCGATCGCCGGTTTCACCAAGGATGTGGATCTCGGTGATCTGGTCCTTATCCCTGGCGCGAGTCTGTCAGGGTTGGTCACTGACGCCCGGGGTCAGGGCGTGGAAGGGGTCAGCATCAACATGGCTGGCGTCGCCCGCTTCGCTGATATGGGCTCGAGAGGCGGTATCAAGACTGACGCGGATGGTCGCTTCGAATTCGGCAGCCTGCGCCCCGGCAAGCACAGTCTGAGCACGACCGCGTCTGGCTTTGTACCAACGACAAAGGCATTGGAGTTGGCCAAGGGAGAAGCCCGGGGCGACTTTGTCATTCAACTGGAGTCGGGAGCAAGCATCTCCGGGACGGTGCTCAGCGACGAGGGCAAGCCGATTGAGGGTGCGAAGGTCGCCTTTTACCGGAAGCGGCAGGCAGCCGGCAATGTCTCCATCAGTCGCTTCGACGATCGCGAGGCTGTGGAGACGGACGAGAACGGTTTCTTCAGCTTAGGCGGCATCGAGTCCGAAGCAGTTGTGCTCCGCGCCTGGGCTGATGGCCATGGCGAGCAGCAGATCGAGAACGTTCAGATCGGGGCCAGCAGCGTGGTCTTTCATCTGACCCGTCATGGCAGCATCTCGGGTGTTCTGGTGGACAGCCAAGGCGAGCCAATCGCGGGTAGCAAGGTCTGGGTAAAGAAGGACCGGGGACTCCCCGGCTTGCAGCTCTTTGAGAGCCTGGCCGAGGCGCGTAGCGCCGCAGATGGGAGCTTCGTCTTGGAGGGAGTGCCCGCCGGTGATGTCTTGGTCACGGCCGATGGGGATCTCCATCGCCCGGTCGAAGCGCAGACTGTGAACATGCCTGCTGCAGGTCAGGTCAATAACCTGCGCCTGGTTGCCGAGACCGGTGCTGTCCTGGAAGTCCTGGTTGTCGATGCAGGGGGCGAGCCTGTCGCTGGTGCAAAGGTCACGGTCCGAGAGTATCAGGAGGCTGGTGTCCAGGGTGTCAGCGGAAGCTTCCAGACGCGGGATGTCCGCGCTGTCCGTCGTGGCGGTGGTGGCGGCGAGACCTTCATCATGGATGGCTCTGGCGGTTCGCTTGGCAAGGGCACCACCGATGAGGATGGTTTGGTACGTATTGCCGGCCTACCGGAGTCCATGGTCAGCATCGAAGCCGAACATGGCAGCATGGTGTCGCCCGCGGATGCGCGAACAGAGCTGAGCAGCACTCAGATCGTGGAGACTACATTGAAGATGAAGCCTGGAGGCTTCATCACAGTGCACACGCTGGATGCCAACGGTGAGCCGCGACCGGAGACTGACTTCGAGATCAACGGGCCTCTGATTGCAGGCGAGTCCGAGGAAAGAAAATCTGGCAAGAGCAATGGCGAGGGCGTCGCAACCATTGGCCCCTTTGTCGCAGGAAGCTATCGAGCGGTGCTCAGTCATGACAGCAATGTGCGCTACTCGCCAGGTGGTGGGATGGATATCCGCATCGGTGGCGCTGAGAACAAGACCCTGCGCGACTCCGAGCAAAGCGTCCTGGTCAAGGCCGGCGAGACTGTCGAGCTGAGTTTGGTGCGGCCAATTCTGACTCACCTCAGTGGCGTGCTTAGCAATGCTACCGGTCCTGTAGCTGGGGCCCGTGTTGCGCTGCGAGATGCAGAGAGCCCGAGCCTTCCTTTTGGCAATAGCAGCATGAGCGCCAAGACCGATCGAGATGGTCACTTCAGCATCGAGGATCTCCAGGCTGGTACCTACACCCTCGAGTATGGACGTGAAGGTGCGTTGATCATGCACGAGGAAGAATTGATCATTCCACCGGCCCAGGCTGAGCTCGCTCGAGATCTCACCTTGCGCGGTGGATCCCTGCGTGTCACCGTTGTCGACGATATGGACGGCATGCCCGTAGAGCGCGCCAAGGTTGCACTACGGCGCCCAGGTGAGGCTGGCGGGTCGGGCGGTGGTCGCAGCATGAATGTGATGATGGTCACTAGCAAT
Source organism: Planctomycetota bacterium (assembly GCA_021776805.1). GTDB lineage: Bacteria > Planctomycetota > UBA1135 > UBA1135 > UBA2386 > JAJFFD01. The sequence continues at coordinate 69,102 of JAJFFD010000054.1, read as the reverse complement.
GTCGATAGCTCTGGCCCGTCCAACACGACCGTTGAAGTTGGCGGGGGTGCCAGCACGGTCAGTACGGACGAAGACGGCGTTGCTCTGCTCGAGGATATTCCTCCTGGCGACTACGTCCTCGAGATCAAGCACACACGCTTCGCGGACCAGAAGATCGAGGAGATCAAGGTCACTGACGGCAGGGTGACCGAGCAGGGCAAGGTTAGCATGAGCCCCGCAGGATTCATTCGAGGCAGCGTCACCGGGTTTGGTGAGGATGCTGGCATGCGCATGGCGTTGGTGCGCCTCAAGCAGGTCGGAAGCGATGCGGAGCCGAAGCGTCAACCAGCCATCAACGGCAGCTTCAGTTTCGACGGGCTGCGTCCCGGTATGTATGAACTCAGCGCGAAGCGCTTGGGAATAGGCGGGGGCAACCAAGAATGGGGGACGAGTCAGATCGTCGAAGTAGTCGCTGGTAAGCGCGTACGCCCACAACTGGAGCTACCGCCGAAGTAATCCTCGAACCTAGCTCTTGCGTGCAGCGGCGATGGACTCGGAGCGCGCCTCATGCAGAGCCCGGCGAAAGCTCTCCGGGTCTGCATGCTTCTTCCTGATGCTGCCCGCATCCACGGCTCGACAAGAGTCTCGTAGCCAGGCGAGATCGTCTTCAATTTGAGCGGCGATGCGATCGCCCTCTTCGGCCTTGCCCAATCGGCCGCCACTGTCCGCGCCTACTGCCAAGGCAAAGAGATCGGCGCGAAAGTCCTCCTTGCGGAAGTACTGCTCATAGAGTCCTGCCAGCGTGCCGGGCCTCAGTCCGCGCAGACGCCTGGAGTCCAGATGCAGAACGCAGACCTCTTCCGCGAGTCTGCGACTGCTGGGACTAGCGAGTCCTGGTAGTCGATCCAGGAGCTTGCGCAAGGGCAGGACACCGGCCCGTTCGTGTCCATGGTGCGCCGGGAACTTCTCTGCCGGCGTGAAGCCCTTGCCTAGATCATGGCAGAGCACAGCTAGCATGAGCATGACACGATCGCCTTCTGGCATGGTCAGGCTCCGCTCCCGCGCCCAGCGCAGAGCCAGAATCATGTGCTCACCTTGACCACCCTCGGGATGATGCCGAATCGGACCTGCTGGGCGGCCATCGAACTGCGGCGCCAGTTCGGGCGCGATGACCGGCAGAATCCCCGCATCGTAGAGCTCGGCGAAGTACTGGCCGGGTGAAGGGACTTGGAGAAGAGCGGCGCGGAACTCGGCGGCCAGCGCCTCCGCTGGGACTTGCATGAGCAGAGCGGGGTCCAATTCGAGTTCGCTGATCTCTGCTGCGAGTTCGAAGTCCCATTGTCTGGCGCGGCGGTAGTAGCGAAGCCAGCGCACCGGATGCTCTTGGATGCGCGTAGCTGCACTGCCAACAGGAACGATGCGGCCGGTCTGCCAGTGTTGGAGGCCGTCGTAGGGGTCGATGATTCTGTCTTCGCTCAGCCACCAGGCGAGAGCTCCAATGCTCATGTCCCTGCGGCCGAGATCCGCTTCGATGCGACTGGGGATGTCTTGATCCGCTTCGCCACCACGAAAGCCGGTGATTTCAACTCGAGCATTCTGCATGCGAAAGGCGAGAGTGCCCCGTTGACGATTCGCCGTGGTCGTTTGGATCTCTACGCCCTCTTCCTGCAGAAGCTTGCTGCCCGCCTCTATGTCGAGGTTCCAGGACAGATCCAGGTCAGCAGTCCGAGGCCCGGGAATCCCTGCTCTTCGACAGGCTTCTGCAAGGGCGCTGCTGCCTACCACGCAGACAACCAGATCCGGTTCGAAGAGCCAGGGAGCCTGTTCTGAAATCTGATCGCGTGGATTCAATGCCAAGCTAGCGATTGATGAAGATGAAGATCATGTACGCAAGGTAGATGCCGAATATCATCGCGCCGCTGCGCCGACCGATCCCTCTGCGCAGGAGGAAGGCGAGCAGGAATGCCATGAGGATACCCAGAAGAACGGCGATTCCCTCGGCCTCCCAGGTAATCGGCAGCTCGTGTAGCAAGGAGGTGCTACCCAGTACCATGCAGATATTGAAGATGTTGCTGCCCAGTACGTTTCCAAGGGCGATCTCGGAATGCCCTCTCGAGGCGGCGACCAGGGAGGTTACGAGCTCGGGAAGACTTGTCCCCACAGCGATGACGGTGATGCCGATGTCGACCTCGCTCATGCCGAGGTCGCTCGCAATCCCGCTCGCCCCTTCCACCAGCCAATTACCGCCGAAGTAGAGTCCTCCCAGGCCGGCGATGACACATGCGATCATCAAGGCAGCATTGGAGCGCTTGACCATCTTTGCCTGATGTTCTTCTTCCTCTGATCTGTCGGCCTTTTGTCGCTTCTCGCGCTTGGCGATTTGAATCGTGAAGACGACCAGGATGCTGAGCATCAGGAGGCCGTGAGGCCACCTAAAGGACCCGCTGGAGAGCAGAGGAATCAGCGGCAAGAGCGCAGCCAAAATGACGTAGCGCATCTCCACGGGGGTGGGGCCGGGCATGCGCGCGATTGGCTTGGTTAGGGCGCTGATACCGAGAATCAGTCCGATGTTGGCGATGTTGCTTCCCAGTGCAGCTCCCGTAGCCAGTCCAGGACTGGACTTGAGGGCGGCGGTGATGGCCACGACCAACTCCGGTGCGGAGGTTCCGAAGGCCACCAGGGTGAGGCCAACCATCATCGGCGAGATGCCTAGAGTGATGGCGCACCAGACCGAGCCACGGATCAATAGATCCGCTCCGACCACCAGGGTGATCAGTCCCGCCACCGTCAATAATAGATCTTGCATACCTGAGTGCTGAGGATCATCCGGGGCTGGAAGCGACGAAGCAAAAGGGATCAGGGATCCTGTGGGGAAAGACGACAGTCATTAACCCTTGGTCTCCAGAGCGGCCATAGCAACGGTCGATGAGGAGAGCATGCAAAGGAGAATCTGGCTAGGCTTGGCTTTGGGTATGTGCGCTCTTCTGAGTGCCTGCTTCGAGATGGAAGTGGAGGTGAAGATCTCTGCAGATGGCTCCGGGCGACAAGAGCTCACGATCGGGATGACCGATCTGGCGACGAACACCTTGCGTCAGTCGGCGATCGCTCTCAATGCCGCCGGTGATCGAGCTGATCCCATGGAGATCTACCAGCGTTCCAAGGCCGAGAAGCTACTCACGGAGCAAGGGCTCGTCATGTCCGAGTACCGCACCTATCGAGAGCGGCGGCGAGACTTCGTCCAGATAGCAGCCGACTTCAAGGCACTCAGCCAACTGAATGGCGCTGGCGTGCTCGGCGCCCAGGCCGAGTGGTACATGCTGCCGGGGCGGAATGACGGCGGGATTCGCCTGCTGTTCTTCCCGCGTGGCCATGAAGCTTGGATGGCAGCTCTGGAGCAGGCCAAGAAGACTCCATCGCTTGCGGAGATGGGCCTGGTCGAGCGGCAGTACTTCGAGCGGCAGCAGGAGCGCATGGGCAGCTTCATGGTGAAGCTGAAGCTCGAGTTACCCGGCTCGGTGGACTACTGCTCCAGCAATCTCGAGCAGACTGGGGCTCGCCGTGTCGAGATGCAGGTGAATGCGGGCGATATCGATAATCCCGCAGATCTGATCAAGGCAATGGCGCCGCGATTCGAGGTCGAATTTGACGGCTCTGGCTGTGAGATCGCCCTGGACAAGATCGACGCAAAGATCGCTGGGCCAGGTTGGGACTAACTAGGCTGTTCCCGGGCCCGAGCAGGAGATAATCAAGGGCATGGGCTTGGCGATCGCGAGATGGTGGATGGTTCTCCTGGGCGGGGTGTTCCTGGGTGCTGGTCTGTTCCTGCACGGGTTGGTTGCATCCGCGGAGTACTTTCGAGCCGAGGCCTCGAACACCTTCTTTCTCTGGCGTTGGATCGGGAGTGTGACCTTCCCCTTTCAGGATGACAGCACACGCCTGGCTCTATGGCTTCACGAAGTCCCACGACCGATGGTGGGAGAATCTGCGCGCAGCGCCTGGACCATGATTGCGATCGGAGGAATGTTGGCGCTGCTCTCGCCCTTCTGCCGGCCGCGCCAGGGACGCGGTCGGAAGAAGGGGAAGCGTCGCTCTACCTGATCTCGCCTTCGATCTGCTGGTTGCTGGCCTTCTCCGCTTCGTACTCGATGCGAAAGCTGCCTGATCCAGCGACGATCCAGCGCACATGCCAGGTGCCATTGCCTGGAACCCCTGACTCACCAAGAAGAACACGCGGGTTCTTTTCCTGCAGATTGATCAGTTCTAGACGGTGACGATCCTGGGGGACGCCGCCGGCAATCACTTGCAGGCCATTGCCAACGAAGCTGAGGCGATCGGGGATGCCGACCTTCTTGTCTGCGGCCAGAGCGGAGCGACTCGGGATCAGCCGGTCATTCTTTACCTTGAGGTCCACGTAGTGCAGGCCACCGGGTGCCGGCCGCACTTCGAGGCCGCTGAGCTCCACCTTCGGCATTTGATCTGCATGGTGAATGATGAATGCGGCATTGCGATGCAGATCCTCTTCGATCAACCAGCTTGGTGGCACGCGTCCGGTCATCTTGCGTGATCCGCCAAGTTCGATCTCGCCATAGAGCGGATGATCGAACTTGGTCCATGGGACGTAGTACTCTCCGAAGGTGAGCAGGTCTTCCCACTTGCGCCGTTCTTGCTGATTGAGGTTCTTGGTCCCTTGCATCAGGCGCTGGTTCGACCACATCTCGTTGGTAAAGGAGAAGATGCCCAAGCCTTCGTAAGTCCAGTTCACGAAGCCACCGGCGACCGAGTACAGATCCTTGTAAATGATCATGTAACGGTAGAAGGGCAGCATGAACTCGCCCTCGGCACCGAGCTTGTCGTAGACCTGGACGTCGCTGCGAGGGTAGGTCCCATATTCGACCACACCCGGTCCGCGCAGGATCATGCCGCCGGCATTGTGGAAGGCCTGTACGCCGGCGATGTTCGGGTGAGCGAGAACGAAGTCCGCGACGTTACGGGTCTCCGGATGACTGAGCGGATACTCGCCGGAACCACGCTGTAGGTGGTTCGGGTTCCAGCCACTCGGCCAGTTCCGGTTCATGTCGTAGTAGCCGGCGTTGTCCTCGTTGATGCGGCCATCGCCATCGTTGTCGATGCCCTCTTGCCCGAGCATGATGTAGTCACCCTCGGTGTCTCCGCTGACGCGCTCCATCATTCCCGGGTAGTCGGGTGACTCGCGGAAGTTGCCTTCTCCAAGAGGGACCTTCTGGCGCATGGATGTGATTTCACCGTCGCCGTTGATGTCCTCGGCCGGGTCTTCGTCAAAGAGCCCGTCACGATCGTCATCCACCGGCTTTTGTGGTGATCGCTGGGATGAAGAGGTGTTGGGGTCTCTGAACCATGCCGCGCGGCCGTCTGGATTGACGCTGAGCAGGATGTAGAACGAGACGCGGTCGACCAAGTCGGTGATCTTCTCGACCTTTCCATAGTGCTCGAGGAGGTACCAGACCAGATAGAGATTGGTCTCGGCGCCTTGCACTTCGTTGCCGTGAATGTTGGCATCCGAGTAGAAGGCGGGCTTGGCCATGTCGGAGCCCGTATTCGGGTTGTTGACCACGAGAAGCCACATCTCCCTGCCTTCGAAGCTCTTGCCAATGCTGATGCGAGACACCATGGTCGGCCAGGTCGCAGCAATCCGGGCGCTGATTTCAGAGACCTCGTCGTAATCGTAGAGGCGATTCCAGTGCAGTGGAAGTTTGAACTCCTTGCGTGCCTGGGCGCTCAGCGCGGTCACAGTCAAGACTACTGGGAGGAGAAAACGGAGTCCTTTGGTGAGGCTGGTGATCACAGTGTCACCTCCTTGCTGTCTTTGCCGCTGGGTTCCACTTCGAGTTGGAGTCTGACCTTCAGGCCTTGGTTGCCGCTGACGATCCACTTGAAAGTCTGGCGACCCCCGAGCCCGGCGAGGTTATCGCAGCGCTGAATCGCTCTACCGGCGAGCAGTTCGGCGCCGCCTAGGTTGAGTTTGAGGCGAGGTGTCGAGAATCGACGTGTGCGTTCTGCTTGAGCGCTGAGGGTGCTCCAGCGGCCGCTGTTTTCGATGGCCGCTTCCAGCTCGAAAGCTCCCCCTGGCAGGACCTTCTTGGTAAAGCTCGCGATCTGCACCTTGGGCAGGCGCTCAATCATGGCGCTGAAGAATTGGTGCTGCTTGTCAAAGAGTTCTTCACGCCCTTCGGCGGGCATCAATGTCCAGTCTTGCCCTTGGACGAATCCGCCTACCTCGACTTTGCCCAGATCCGGGTGATCGACTTCGGTCCAAGCAACGAACCCGGCGCCAGCGCTATCGCAATGCGCGAGCCGTGTTGACTCTGCGCTTGCGCCGTCCTTCTTCTCTGCCGCAGTTGGTGTTGGAACCTGCCAGACATCGTTGGCGAAGGTTGTCGCGCCAAGCTGAAAGTAGAGCCAGGACCAGGGGCTGCCATCATGACGTGGGTTGCCGTCGCCCTCGCGACCGGTGAGTTCGCGGTAGATCTCGCCAGCCTGCTCGAAGAGCTCTTTGTCTTCCTCGAGATAGCCCGTGAGCTGAACTCGAGGCTTTGGTTTGTCCGTCGTTACTTTACCAAGCAGGTTGTTGTCCGGGCCGTAGACAAAGGCCAGGCTTATGTGGCGGCGTTCGTTGAGGAAGTCAGCGAGCGCGCGAGACTCGGGCTCACTCATGGGGAAGGGGCCGGTGCTGCGGTCAAACTCATCGAAGCGATGCGAGAAATTGCGGTGCACTTGCACGCCTTGGCTCGCGTCTTCGGAACGCTCCTCATCGCCATCGTTATCGCGCGCTTCGACAGCGAGCATGTATAGGCCCCGCTCGCCCTTGCTGGGATCCGCCTTGCGCATCAAGCGCGGGTCCTCAGCGTCGATCAACCATTCTCCTTCTGGATCGAGCCAGCGCATCTGGCTGACTTGGCTGTCTCCATTCAGATCGTCATGGCCGTCTTCGTCAGTCTTGCCGTCCCGATCGAGATCCATGGCGGCAGCGTTGCCGCTGCGATCAAGTGAACGTCCGTCGGGGTTGAGAAGCGGAATTACGTAGACCACATGTTGGTCAAGCAGCGCCTTGCTTGCCCCGCCCTCTGCGTAGTCCGCAAGCATCTTTTCCATCTGCCAGATGGCGAGATCGCTGCCTAGACGATGGGTACCGTGTGCGCCTGCTAGAATCAGGATGCCCGGTCGATCACTTTCTGCTGGACCGTCCTTGCCGGACAGTTTGACCGCCGTAATCGGCTGGCCTCCCTCGGAGCTACCGATCGTGATGCTCTCAGCCAATTCTGGTGCTGAGGCGCTGATCTGAGCTACCCGCTGTTGTGGATCTTGAAAGCCGAGCCCGGCGAGAAGGATGAGAAGGCTTGCGATCATGGTGGCTGCTGCCGCCTCTGGCTAAAGGTATGAGGGGCGCAGTCCTACGGATCCGATCGCAGATCCGAAAGGAGAATCCTGTGTTCTCTCGATCTAGAGAGGGCCAGGCTACTTCTGCTTGCGGAGACGCTTCTCTTCGACCTTGATCTCGACGTCCTCGGTCGCCGCACTGGGGCCCTGATGCCCGTGGCCTCGCGGGCTCCCGCTCGAGATCCGAAACTGCATCCGCAAGAACCTTCTGCCTTGGGGAGATCCGCCGGTGGGCTCCATATTCTGAAGCTGCATATTCTGCGGAGCGACTACCTTCAGCACTCGACCGATGTCCGGGTTACGTTCCACCATGGAGCTGTAGAGGGCAAAGAACTCTTCCTGGTTCTGGCAGCAGAGGACTTGAAAGGGATCGCGCATGTGTTCGACCTTGACTCGAGCAAGTTGCTCGAGGGCGAAGCGGAACTCTTGCACATTCTCTGCAGATTCGAATTGGCGAAGGCTCGACTCCATGAAGCGCAGTTCGGCGGCGAAGTTGCTCGGTAGCGAGATGATCTCCCATTCTTGCATGGAGCGCATGAGGCCAACCGATCCGCGGGCTTCCTTTAGCAGCGTTGTGAGCTGCGCATCCTCGCGGAGGAGCTGATGCGGCGGCATCTGGTCGATCTTCTTAGACAGTTCCGTGCTGAAGAACTTCAAGTCGTCGATGGATCTCGTAACGCCGTTGGCGCCGGCTTCTGCCACATAGGTGGCATTGAAGGGCCGGAACTCGTCGTCCAGGCCACTGGCAAGGACTTCATTGGTTCCCGCTGGCTGGGAGAAGTTTTCCTGCTGGCCGGATGGCCAAGCACCGGCGAGGTTGAAGCCGAGCAAAATGACTGCCGCCGCTGCCGCTCCTGTCGCCAGATAGCGCAGCTTGACCAGCTTGGGGACCGGTTCGTGGAAGATAGCTTCTGGCGTTCCTTCGCCGGCACGAATCCTATCGAATAGGCTCTCGCGGAAGTCCTGAGTGACACTCTCATAGGGCAAGCTCAAAGCGAGCTCCTGGGCCTTCTGCATTTCGGACCAAAGACCCTGACAGGAGTCGCAGCTGGTCAAATGCGAGAGTAAGGCCTCTCGGCGTGCGCTCGAGAGACGGCCATCGAGGTGTAGAGACAGTTGGTAGGCGTAGCGGTTGCAGGTCATGGTCGTCCTCACATCTTGATGTGCTCGGTGAGGGCGGCACGAAAACGTTGACGGGCTCTGAATAAGCGTGTGGAAACTGTCTTCACTGGGCAACCCAGAACGGAAGCTGCATCCTCGTAGCTGAGACCTTGCATCTCGCAGAGAAGGAAGGCCTCGCGAAAGCGGGGCGGCAGTTGCTCAATAGCCTCCTCCATTGCTGCCTGCGCTTCGCGGGATTCAGCGATCTGATCCGGGCGGTCAGCATTGAGATCGACGGGCACATGGGGCCGTTCGTCGTCCTTGTTGACGTCGCGGAAGAGACGCAGCTTGAACTTGCGTCGACGCAGGTGATCCAGGCAGAGATTACGGGTCACCCGATAAAGCCATGGCCGAAAGGCCGAGGAGGGGACTTGGCTCAAGTGTCGATAGAGGGCAAGGAAGGCATCCTGCGTCACGTCCTCGGCGAGAATCGAGTCGCTGAGCATGCGCGCTGCATAGGACTTGAGTCCCTCGGCGTGCTCTGACATGGCCCTGTTGAAGGCCACGAGGCTCAGACTATCGATCTCAGTGGAGTTTTGGGGACGAGACATGCTCACAAGGCCTCTTCGGCATCCAAGGCTGGGCTCAAACGACAGATCTTGCCTAAAACTCCGTGCTTAGCGCTTCCCTCCGAGGATCAATCGTCCCCGCTCGCTGTCGATCTGCATGTTCATCTGGGAGAGAGCATTCATTCCTAGCAAGCCCTTTCCTTGCAGTGAGTTAGGAAGATCGAGGGCGATCGCCTCCAGGCCCTGGAGTTGGATGCGGCCGATCTGGAGGATCGGCAGTTCGACCAACAGGCCCTCGGCCATGCCACTGGCGGTCTGCACGCGCACTCCACGGTTGCTGCCATCGATCAGGCTCAGGCGCTTGGCCAGGTCTACTGGGATGATGGTGATGCTCGCGCCAGTGTCGACGACCAGTTCCAGGGGAAAGCCACCGATCTTTACGTCCGCCCGGATCACGTTGGTCTGTGGGTCGAAGGGGATCTCGGTTCGGCGACTACCCCGGCGGAGCCCGCGCGGACGGGCCTTGCGGCTGAATGTGGCCAGCTGACGTTCATAGGCTGGGTCGAGACGGGCCGCTTCTTGAGCCTGGGAGAGAGCAGCCTGATCCTGGCCAGCTGCGCTCAATGCCTGGGCATAGGTCATGTGCAGATCGGCGCGCAGGGGGAAGAGTTCCGATGCGCTGGCGAGAAGCTGCAGGCCTGCTTCGAAGCGACCGTCTTGCACGAGCTGAGCTCCCTTGGCGGCGAGTCCTCTGCCGAGGGATTCAGCCACTCTCTTTCCCCTCTCTGGATGGTCTCTCAGCAGCTGACGGAAGTGGGCGATAGCCTCCATGGGATCCCCGTGGATGGCCATCAACTGCACCGCCTGGGAAAGCAGAGTGGGGTCGTCTGGAAAGAGGCCGAGTCCCTCACGCAGGATGCTGATTGCTTCCTCGGGCTCGTCGTTGGAGAGGTTGAGGACGAGTCTCTGCAGCCCGTACTTCTCCGCATCGATGAACTGACGGACCATGTCTGCGTCCGTGGCTAGGCGACCGGCGCGACGGACTTCCTCGATCGCTTTACGGATCGATTGCGTGGTCGCGTTCATGTCGGCGAGGATCCGCGTTTGGGCCTGGAGGATCATCCCGGGGTCCAGATTGCGCAGTTCCGCCTGCACCTCCTCGACTTCTCGGAGGCCTCGGTACTGCATCCATGGAATCAGGTCTTCGAGGCTCATCGCGCGCAGGCCGCCGAGTGCGTAGGCGACCGCGCCGCCGCTGAGATCAAGGATGGCGCTCGCCCTCTCCAGCCGCTTGTTCAGCTCCAGTCGACCATCCATTGCTCGAGATGCGACCGAGAGACTTCCGATGCTCTCGCCTCTGGGAGTCACGGCTCGTAGCTCTTCGCCGATCGCGAGAGATCTGAAGTCCCCGAGCGGGAGAGCTTGGGTTCCCTCTGCGGCTTTGGTCTCTGCGCCAAGTAGTACGAAGCCACGTTCTCTGTCGTAGGTAGCCACATCGAAGTCGATCGCTCCTGGATCCCCCTGTAGCCCACCGCTCATGGGGAAGTCCTCCATGGTTATGAACACCAAGGTCTGCGCCCCTGCCAAGAGCAGACCGGAGAAGGGCTTCCCACTGCCGGCCAAGAATTGCAGGTGGTTGGCTTCGAGTCTCGTTTCGTTCTCAGGCTCGTCGAGCTCGCTGGAGGATTGCCGTCGCGCAATCTCGGCTAGGCGCGACTCGCCAGCTTGCCCCTCCGCCGAGCTCGATGCGGAGTCCATCGGGAGCTTCCCCCAGGCCCACCAAGCGAGGCCGACAGTGAGGCTCAGGCCGAGGATGCCCAGGCCGGCGACGACTCCTCTGCGCTTGCGCACAAAGGATGCCCCGCATTGGGGACAGGAGCTGTCCGTTTCCTCAACTGCAGACAGACATTCAGGGCAGCGCTTCATGACATCGGGAATCGCCAGCCCGGAGGATATACCATGGTCGGTCATCCCATGCCTGAGCTCCGAACCTTCCAGCCGATTCTTCTCTGTCTTCTCCTCTTCTCTTGCGCCGAAGGGACTCTTGGATACAGATCCGAGACCCCGATGAGCGGTGAGTATGAGGTTCCGGATGGGACCAAGAAGCTGACCATTCGTGTCCCCGCTGGCAATCTCACCATTCGTGCCGGTGAGCCCGGCGTGATCAAGATTCGGGAGGGCATGTCCCTGTTGGCGGCGGATCTCGAAGAAGACTATGCGAAGCTCGAGGCTCTCGACTTTCGCTTGATCCAAACTGCAGGCGAGGGCGAGGGTGAGATTATTCTCCAGCCTCCCGGTTTGCCTGTAGGTCTGGAGCCAGAGCGCAGCGCGATGGTCATGCGCCTCATCATGGAAGTCCCTGCGGGGATCGCGTTGGATCTCGAGACTGCACGTGGTCACTGCGCAGTGGATGGTCGGCGTGCTGCCGTCCGAGTGCACACCGGATCAGGTGAGATCAAATTGAGCAACAATCGAGGTGCGCTGAGCGCGTTTACTGGTGACGGTAGTTGCGTCGTCGATGGTCACCGAGGTGACTTGAATCTGGAAACCAAGAATGGAACCGTGCTCGCCTATCTTGAAGAGCTCGGTCCGAATGGTGTCGAAGTCTTGGTCGAGGCTGGCGCCATTCGATTTTGGATGCCACCAACCACGGAATTTAGCCTGGACCTGGTAGCGGAGTTTGGCGAAGGGAAGAACAGCTACGGCTTGCCGGTAGAAGAAAATGGCCGCGGAATGAGATCCGCTGGAAATGTAGCTGGGGGTGGCCCGCCAGTGCGTCTTTGGTGCGCGCGAGGCGATGTATCGGTGTCACCGAAGCAAAGACCTGGCAATTGATTGTGACCTTTGGCCCTGAGCTGACTAGGGCGTTGAAATTCCCGGATTAAGATCGACTCCCGATCGAGAAGGTTCGTAAGACCGCGTGCGCCCCCCCGGTCCTGCACCACCCGCAAAACTGTCATGTCCATAGGGAAAAGACTGCTCGTTTTCTCCAGCACGGACCCCAAGGCGCACGCTCTTAGCAGCAAAGCCGGGGACTGGAGCTGCATTGTCACTGTTGCTGAGTCCGTCCACGAGTTTCGTGGCAAGGTCGAGGGGGGCGAATTCGACATGGTCCTCACCGAGGACTCTGTTGCCCTGCGTCGCTTGATCGGCGAGGCCGACCCCATCGGTGACATTCTTCGCACGCCTCTGGCCGAGATCGAAAGACGTCACATCGAACGAGTTCTGAGTTCGACTGGTGGCAATAAGACTCGTGCTGCCAAGATCTTGGGGATCGACACCAAGACCCTGTACAACAAGCTGAAGTCCTACGCGGCGGCGGATCAGGCGGCCCACCAGCGAGGATACAGCAAGCAGCCAGCCTCGAAGACCGGCTAGGGTCTCCGGCAGCTTCCCCGGCCGCGTGCCAGCCTCTACTCATCCCTGCAGGCGCAAGCTCTGTGCGGTTTGGCGTGTGGCTGGCAGGAGCTCGGAAGTCCCGGAGCAGACGGAGCTTGTGGCGCGATTCCCGGGCCTCTCTCAACGGGGAGCCTCCCGGCAGTAGACTAGGCGGCGCAGCCACCTCAGAAGGATCGCCATGCTTCGCAGCCCCCTCGCCGTTCTCCTCCTCCCTGCCCTGAGTCTCCTTGCCCAGGATCTGCCCGAGCGGAGTCCGCGGCTCAGCAGCTACCGCATGTCCGTGGAGCTGGACCCGCAGACGAGGACTGTGCAGGGGGAGCAGATCATCACCTGGCAAAACGGGACCTCGGCGCCAACCTCTGAGCTGCGCTTTCACATGTACCTGAATGCCTTCAGGGACAAGCAGTCCACCCTGATGCTCGAGTCCGACGCGGCTTTTCGAGCGCGATGGCAGGAGAGTGATTTCGGATCCGTCGAGCTCAATCGCCTGCAACTCGAGACCGCAGGTGGTCGCGTCGACTTGCAGCCCAGAACAGAGTCTCCGGATGACGGCAACGAGAACGATGCCACGGTCCTGGTCGTGCCCCTGCCTCGTGCCCTTGAGCCAGGGGCCTCGATTACCTTGCATAGCAGCTTCACGAGTCGAATGCCGAAGGCCTATAGGCGCACCGGTTGGATTCCTGAGAACGGCTTCTTCGGCATGCATTGGTTTCCGAAGCTCGGAGTGCTCGAGCAGGTCGGTGACCAGGCCCTATGGAATTGTCATCAGTTTCATAGCAATACCGAGTTCTTTGCCGACTTCTCAGTCTACGAGGTCAGCATCACGGTGCCTGACGACTATGTCGTTGGCGCATCCGGCGAGCTGCAGGGTGAGGAAAACCGAGACGGTAAGAAGATCCTGCGATTTCTGGCTGAGGATGTGCATGACTTTGCCTTTGTGGCTGACCCGGACTTCAGGGTGCACGAGGAGGTCTTTCCGGCCTTTGTTGCCGCGAACGATCCCAGCGGAGTCGCACCAGCGGTTGCGGCGCTCATGGGCAAGCCTGTCGCGGACTTCAATCTTCCAGAAACCAAGATCATTCTGCTCCTGAATCCGCAGCACGATAGCGAGCTGCAGGTGCAACGGCACATGCACGCGGTCAAGCTCGCCCTGGAGTTCTACGGGCTACGCTACGGCCCCTACCCCTACGGCACCGTCACCGCGGTTGACCCGGGTAGCGACATGCTTGGCCAACGCCTTGGCGGCGGAATGGAGTACCCGACGATTTTCACCTGCGGCACGCTCCTCTATCCGCACCCCCGCGTCTCTCGCCCAGAATCAGTAACCGTTCACGAGTTCGGCCATCAATTCTGGTATGGGCTCTCGGCCAACAACGAGTTCGAAGAGTCCTGGCTCGACGAAGGTCTGAACACCTATAGCGAAGGTCGCGCGCAATGGCTGGAGCTCTTTCTGCGCAAGGCTCCAGAGGAACGCCCTGTCCAAAACAGCAGCTACGGCCTCCTCACCCTGGCATCAAAGCAGGATGCCTTGCTTCCGCAGAGCTTGGGCAAGATCGCGTTGCCGATTGGCTTGCTTCCCCAGAGCTGGCAGGAGGGTCTGAGTGCAATCAGGTTTGATGGCACCATCTTGCCGTCCTCGCCCCTCTTGGAGCTTCTCTATGGCCAACCTCTCGCCAGCGGTTATCGCGAAGCATACTTCCAGGATGGATGGAATGATCGCGATAGGACCCTCGATGCGGACAACCCGGATCCGATGGTCAAGGACGGCTGGCAGTACCTCAGCCGCGAGAGTTACTCGGTAAACAGCTACACTCGACCAGCGACTATCATGCGCACCCTCGAACGCATGGTTGGCCGCGACAAATGGTGGGCCTTCATGCGCCGTTTCCATGCGCAGTCGCGCTTCGGCCATCCGAGCACGGAGGACTTTGCGCGCCTGTTGGATTCAGAATGTGGTGCCAGCGCGGCGAAGTTCTTCCGCGACATCACCGGCGCCGAAGCGGTTCTCGATTACGGCATCCACTCAGTCACAGCTGCAGACGGCGAAGGCAGCAGCAATCGTGTTGTTGTGCGTCGCTACGGATCCGTGCAGGCAGAAATCAAGTTGCGCTTCCGTTTCGCCGATCGCAGCGAGCCCGTCTACCGCAGCATCGCGGCAGACAACAGCGAGCCATGGTTCGAGTTTGAGTTCGTGACGGATGACAGTGGAGCAACCTACGGCGCCCTCGTGGAAGTCTGGGTGGATCCACCGGAGGGCACACCCGGAAGCGGCGAGGAGTTCGAGGAGCCCTGTGAGCCAGCGGGGGCATACCTCATCGATAGCAATCTCCTCAATAACTCTTGGCAGGCGGAGAAGAATTCAGACCCGACCCTCTACCGCAGTCTGCGTTTGCTCCTGCAAGCACAGAACAGGCTCACCTTCGCTGGCATCATCGGCTGAGAAACCAAACCATGCACTCACTTGCAATCGTCCTCAGCAGTCTCGGCAGGGCCCTGCGTTACCCGCGTGTCTGGCTCTTCGCCTGGCTACTCGTAACCATCCCCGCTCTGATCACCGTCTACTCGATCTATCTCGCCCTTGATGCGGAGATGGCCCAGAGTCCGGGGGCGAGCTTCCTCCTGGATCAGTCTCTCGATGAGGATTTCTTCAGGCAGAACCCTGGTCTGGGAAGCACTCTCCTTGGTGGAAGCTTGTTCATGATCATCGCCTGGGCCTTCCTCTCCGGTGCTGTTCTCAAGACCATGCGCCGTGATTTGATCTTCAGCTTCACCGCATTCTTGGCAGCGGGAGGGAAGCTCTTCTTCCGCAATCTTCGCGTGCTGATCATCGGACTCCTACCGGCGGCGTTGATCTTCTGGGGCACGGATGCATTCCGGTCCTGGCTCGTCGAGGGACCATTGCGAGATGCGGATCCGGGAGCGACGGCCCTGCCCCTATGGCTCTTCGACATCCGTTGGGCGCATGTGCTCGAAGGCATCCTCTATGTTGAAGGGCTGCTGTTCATCCTGCTCTTGTTCATGAGCAAGGTTGCCATGGCCCAGCTCGCAACAGCTGACAAGCGTTCAGCGCTGCTCGCATGGGGGCTGGCCTTGGGCAAGACCCTTCGCCATCCTCTGCGCGCCGGGCTCATGGTGCTGGCCCTGAGCTTCGCATTCCTGGCTCTCCCCTCCCTCCTCGGCGAGGGCACCGCCTGGGCATTGGAAGTCCAGCAGAACCTTCCCTTGGGCCTGCTCTTTGGGCAGCTCGCGGTGATCACTGCGCAGATTGTCCTGCTGGCAAGCCTGCTCAGCGCGCGGCAGTTTCTGGTCGGTGGCGAAGAAAATGCGGAAACAGAATCTCCGCCGGAGGTGGATCTGGCACGTAGAGTCAGCAATCCAATCGAGCGATCCTCCCCGAGAGCCAGCGCATGAGAGCCACAGCCTTCCTCCTTCTTGCCTCCCTAGCAGTTGCACAGGAGCCAGCACCGCCGGCTTCTTCCCCAGAGTCCTTTCGAGCCAGACGCATGGCGCTGATGGACCAAATCGGATCTGGCCTGGTCCTCCTTCGCGGTGGACCCAAGCAGGCGGACATGGGGACCTTCTACCAGGATCACGAGTTCTTCTATCTCACCGGGATCAGCGAAGCGGACGTGGCCATGCTGCTCTTCCCGGAGAGCAAGAAGGATCTTCTCCTCGTGCCTCCATTCAATCGCTTCACCGCCAAGTGGGATGGTGCCAGACTCGCTCCTGGCGAGAAGTCGGCCAAGGAGACGCGCTTTGACGAGGTCGGCAACTCCCGCGACTTGCTCGGCCGCTTGGAGAAGCTCCTGGTCAAGGGCGAGGATGGTAAGCGGCCCGTCCTTTGGACCTTGCTCAGTCCCTCGCCTGGTCGAACGGCCACGATCAGTTCTGTCTCGGGGGCGCTGCGAGCCCGTCAGCAAGACCCTCTCGACGGCCGCCCGGGTCGCCAGGCCAAGCTCGCCGAGCGACTGCAGGAGCAGTTCCCTGACCTCGAGCTGAAAGACATCGCGCCCATCCTTAACGAAATGCGGGGGATCAAGAGCCCCGAAGAGATCGCTCAGGTGAAGAGCGCTACTGAGGCTGCAGTCCAGGGTCTTGCCGAGGCCATGAAGAGCACCGAGCCCGGGATGTACGAATTCCAGATCGCTGCCGTGGCCCGATATGTGTTTTCGCGACTGGGGGCGGGGCCAGATGCCTATGCCGCCATCGTTGGATCTGGCCTCAATGGTTGCATTCTGCACTACAACGCCAACAGCCGTCAGGTTCAGGACGGGGACCTGATCGTTATGGACTACGGTCCAACGGTGCATGGATATGCAACGGACGTCACCCGCACCTTCCCTGCCAACGGCAAGTTCACCCCCGCGCAGCGCAAGCTGGTGTCGGATGTTCACGAAGTGCAGGCGGCCCTGCTGGCCAAGATCCGACCAGGCGCGAGCCTCCGTGACCTGAGCCGGACCTGTGGCCAGTTGCTCATGGCCAAGGGCTACCGAGTGGATCATGGTCCCTGCCATCACGTTGGTCTGGCGGTCCATGACATGGGCCCTGACCGGCTCGAACCAGGGATGATTCTCACTGTCGAACCCGGCGCCTACCTGGAGAAGGAGTCGATGGGCTGCCGGATCGAGGACACGATCCTGGTGACCGCCGAGGGCTATATCAACCTCTCCGGCGATCTCCCCTCGACTCCCGATGGGATCGAGGCACTCATGAAGCATCCGGGTGTTGCCCAGATCTCGGTCGGCGTCCCAGAGAAGAAGCGCTAGTAGCGGCTTAAATGAAGTGAGCCGCGACGGGAACTGCAGGCAAAGGATCGAAGTCGGCGAATCTCAAGCCCGTCGCGGCTCAGGTGTTTCTCTTCATGCTGACCCTCGGGGCCAGCGCATGGAGATACTCGGACGCGGCAGAACTGACCTAAGTCCCTGATCTGGACTGAATATGTGGAGAGTCGAAGCTCGCCGCTGGCAAGGCGAGTTCACAGTCTGGGTCGTTTCAAAAAAACTCTTCGCAGGCTAGCCTGTGCGCCATGACTCTCGCCGATCATCGCCAATCCTTGCAGCAAGCAGAACTTCGCGTGTCACAGCTGAAGGTGAGTCTTTGACTATGAAGCGAGGCTCCGTGAGCTCCGTGACATCGAGAATCAGATGAGTCAGCCCGGCTTCTGGGACAAGCAAGAAGCCGCCAGGGAGCTGATGGATCTGAAGAAGAAGGCCGGCGCCGTCGTCGAGCCCATCGATCAGCTTCGTTCTCTATTGGATGATGCCGAGGGCTGGATTGAGCTCGGAGCCGAGGACCCAGCTTCGGTGGAAGGAGACTTACAGAGCCTGGTCAAGCAAGTTGACCACATCCTCAACAAGGTCGAATTCCAGCTGATGCTCGGCGGTGAGCATGATAACAAGAACGCCATCCTCACCATTCAGTCGGGGGCTGGCGGAGTGGATGCATCTGATTGGGCCCAGATGCTTCTGCGCATGTATGTGCGCTGGGCGGAGGATTCTGGCTTCAAGGTGGAGGAGCAGGATTTTCAAAAGGCCGAAGAGGCCGGAATCCGCAGCGCGACGATCACCATCGACGGCCCCTTCTGCTATGGCAATCTCAAGGCCGAGCAGGGAGTGCATCGTCTGGTGCGAATCTCACCATTCGATGGCCGCGCCCGGCGGCAGACATCCTTCGCTTCAGTTGAGGTCGTCCCTGAAATGGATGACGTCGAGGATGCTGAGATTCCCAAGGATGACTTGCGGGTTGATACTTTTCGCGCCAGTGGTGCGGGTGGCCAGCATGTCAACAAGACCGACTCGGCGGTGCGCCTGACCCACCTGCCAACCGGTCTGGTGGTTTCATGTCAGAACGAGCGCAGCCAGCACAAGAACAAGGCGCAGGCAATGAAGACCCTGCGCAGCAAGCTGTTCCAGTTGGAAGAAGCCAAGCGAGAGGCCGAATTGGCCAAGTTCTATGGGGATCGCGCCTCAATTAGCTGGGGCAATCAGATCCGATCCTACGTGGTGCATCCTTACCAGATGGTCAAAGACCTCCGGACTGGAGTGGAGACTTCGAATGTCAAAGGCGTCCTCGACGGAGACCTGGACGGTTTCATCGCGGGCTATCTAAAAGGAAAGAAGATCGCCGAATGAAACGACGCGCACTGATCTCTGTGACCGACAAGACCGGAATTGTGGACTTCGCCAAGGGACTCGTAGATCTCGGGTTCGCCGTGCTGTCCACCGGTGGAACCTTCAAAGCTCTGAAGGATGGTGGTGTGCCCGCCGAAGAGGTATCCGAGTACACGGGCTTTGCCGAGATGATGGACGGCAGAGTGAAGAGTCTGCACCCGAAGATTCATGGCGGTCTCCTGGCCCGCCGTGACAACGATGCCGACCTGACTGCCATGCGCGAGTTGAGTATCGATCCAATCGATCTCCTGGCGGTGAATCTCTATCGCTTCCGCAAGACCCTGGCAAAGCCGGGAGTGGAGCGTCAGGAGATCGTCGAAAACATCGACATCGGTGGCCCAGCGATGCTTCGCTCCGCTGCCAAGAACCATGCATCCGTGGCGGTTGTTGTCGACCCAAGGGACTATGACCGGATCCTCGCGGAGCTCGCCAAGGGTAAGGGGCATTTGGGTGCCGAGTTCCTGCGTGAGCTAGCCGGCAAGGCCTACGCTCACACTGCGGCTTACGATGTGGCCATTGCCGATTGGTTCGAAACAGATCGTCAGTCCAGCCAGAGCAAGCCAGCCTATGGCGAGCGTTATGCGATCTCGGGGGTCAAGCGCATGGACCTGCGCTACGGCGAGAATCCTCATCAAATCGCCGCCCTCTACGCCGAGGAAGAGTCCGCGAATCCTGGCTTGGCCCAGGCCGAGCAGTTGTCAGGCAAGGAGCTCTCCTACAACAACCTGATGGATTTGGATGCGGCCCTCGAGCTGGTGCGAGAATTCGCAGAGCCGGCCTGCGCGATCATCAAGCACAGCAATCCCTGCGGTACAGCTTTGGCCAGCGATTTGGAGTCGGCTTTCGTGGCGGCTTTGGCCGCAGACCCACTCAGCGCCTACGGTGGCATAGTCGCTCTTAATCGACCCTTGGACCTGGCGACGGCCGGCACCATGGTCGCCAAGGGCACCTTCGTCGAGGCGATCGTCGCCCCTTCTGTCGAGCCCGCGGCACTGGACAAGATCAAAGAAGCTCGTTGGGGTGCCAACGTGCGCATTCTCTCCCTTGGCGGTTCCATAGCGGGGGCGCATCCACCGGTGATCAAGCCAATCTCCGGCGGCTTCCTTCTGCAGTCCGCAGATCATCCGCAGTCGGCGCCGACACTCGACTCTGTTACCAGTCGGGCACCCAGCGACGAAGAGAGTGCTGCTTTGGCCTTTGCCTGGAAGGTCTGCAAGCACGTGAAGAGCAACGCCATCGTGCTGGCGCGCTCACAGGGCGAGGGTGTCTACGCCACAGTGGGGGTCGGTGCAGGTCAGATGAGTCGTGTGGATTCGGTGGAGATCTCGGTCAAGAAGGCCGGCGATCTTGCCAAGGGTGCGGTGCTCGCTTCGGACGCATTCTTCCCCTTTGCCGATGGCCTGCTCGCAGCGGCCAAGGCCGGGGTCAGCGCGGCGATCCAGCCCGGTGGTAGCCGACGGGACGATGAGGTGATCGCTGCCGCCAATGAGAATGGCATGGCCATGCTCTTCACCGGACGCCGGCACTTCCGCCACTGAGAGGTCGCATGGGTGAGATCGCCAATCGGCTCGAAGCCCTGCGCCTTCAGGTTCGCGATCTCTGTGCTCGTGCGGATAGAGATCCGGAGTCCGTGTCCATCCTGGCGGTGAGCAAGACTCGCAACCAGGTGGAGATCGAAGAGGCTGCGGGAGCGGGGCAGGTTCAGTTCGGGGAGAATCGAGTTCAGGAACTCAGCGGCAAGGCAGTCGACCTTGCGGAGCGCTCACTCGCTTGGCACTTGATCGGCTCCCTGCAGACCAACAAGGTGAAGGACTTGGTTGTCGTGCCCGGCATCGAACTCCTGCACAGTCTCGATCGAATGCGCCTTGCCCGGGCTCTGCAGAAGGCGCTCGAGCAGACCGACCGTTATCTGGATTGCCTCCTGCAGGTGGATGCAACCGGTGATGTGGCCAAGCACGGCGCGAGGCCGGAAGAAGTCGCGACCTTGGCTCGGCGGATCATCTCCGACTGCCCAGGCATCCGCCTGCAGGGAGTCATGGCCATGGGGCCACTGGACTCGGATCCTGCACCGGTCTTTGCTCATGTTGGCCGCATTCTCGAGGACCTGCGGCAGGAGACCGGTTTGGCCCTGCCAGTGTTGAGCCTCGGTATGTCCGGCGACATTCCAGAAGCGATCGCCGCGGGCTCCACTCTGGTCAGAGTGGGCACCGCGATCTTCGGTCCGCGCCGGCCGCGCTAGACTGTGGCCTTCACCGCAGCCGTGAGAGCGGGGAGAACCTCGAAGACATCACCGACGATGCCGTAGTTGGCCACCTTGAAGATGGGCGCATTCGCGTCCTTGTTGATGGCCACGATGAACTGCGAAGTGCTCATGCCGGCCAGGTGCTGGATGGCGCCGCTGATACCACAGGCGAAGTAGAGAGTGGGGGCGACGACCTTGCCGGTCTGCCCGACCTGCTCTCGATGCGGGCGCCAGCCGGCGTCGACTACTGCGCGAGAGGCGCCGACGGCCGCTACGCCGGGTCCAAAGGCCGCAGCCAAGTCTTCGATGAGCTTGAAGTGCTCGGATTCCTTCAGGCCGCGACCACCGGAGACCACGACTCGCGCCTCTTGTAGTGGAGTCCGATCGCTGGCTGCTGCCACGACCTCCTGGACGATTGCCTTTAGGTCGGCTGCGCTCACGGATGGGGATGCATCGCTGACTTCTGCAGATCCCGCATCGCTTTGTCCGGCCCAGTTGTTGGGGCGCAGGGTTGCCATGAAGGGGGACTTCTCGAAGTAGCTCTTGCGGTAGGCCTTGCCGGCGAAGACCGGCTTGGTCGCGCCGAACTTGCTGTCGTCGTAATGCAGGGCGGTCACATCGCTGATGAGGCCTGTCTTCAAATTCGCGGCCAGGCGAGGTGCTAGATCTCTGCCCATGGCACTGTGTGCCATTAGAACGCAGGCGGGATCCAGGCTCGCGAGTTCGCCGCTGATGGCGGCCGAATAGCCGTCGCCGCTGTACTGAGCGAGGGCCTCGCTCTGCAGGGCGATGACCTTGTCCGCGCCGCTTGCCGCGAGGGCTTCCTTGGCGGCGCTGAGATCGTTCCCCACAATGATTGCGATGACCTGGCCGCCAGCTTTGGCAGCCAGCTCCTTGCCCGCAGTGACTGCTTCGAGCGAAGTCTTCTTCAGAGAACCTGAGCGAGCTTCGGCGATGACAATGATATTCGACATGTTGATCCTGGCGACTTAGAGGACCTTGGCTTCGTTCTTCAATGCGTCGACCAGCTGGTCGACAGTTTCGACAATCTTGCCTTCGCTTCGTGCCGGAGGCAGGCTCAATGATTCGATACTCGTGGCCGGATCGATTGCTGCTGCTTCGATCTCTTCGAGGGGCTTCTTTTTGGCGGCCATGATGCCTTTGAGATTCGCGTAGCGCGGTTCGTTGAGGCCCTTGTTCGTCGAGATGACCGCCGGCAGGCTGCAGTTGACGACTTCTCTAGCCCCTTCAATGTCACGTTCCGCCACCAGTGAGCCATCTTCGAGAGTCAAGCTGGTGATCTCGGTCACGCAGGGCATGCCCAACAACTCCGCCAGGCGAGGTGGAAACTGGCTCTCGTCGCCATCCACTGCCTGCTTGCCGCAGAAGATCAGAGAGGCGGCAGTTCCCTTCAGGTAGTCAGCAACAGTCTCGGCGGTGCTGAAGGCGTCCTGACTGCGGCCCCCGTCGTTGATGAGGACCGCCTTGTCGGCGCCCATGGCCAGGCAGGTGCGCAGTTCCTTTTGCGCATCGGCGCTGCCGAGAGTGACTACGGTGACCGTGCTGTCGCCAAATTGCTCTTTGGCCGCCAGTGCAGCTTCGACCGCGATCTCATCGTAGGGATTCAGGACGAACTCGATTCCCGCCGGGTCCAGGCTCTTGCCATCGGCAGCGATCTTGATCTGGCTGTCGGTGGCAGCCACTCTCTTAACGCAAACTACTATATCCATTACCTTTATAACCAATTGCAAGGTTGGGGCCGCGGCGCGGCCAGGTCCTTGGGCGAGGAGGGCGAACCAGTGTAGGAAGGCGGGTATTTCAATCAAGGACGGGGACCGGGCCCCGACTAGATCGAATCCAGGCCATCCACGAAGAAGTCGCAGAGCCCACGGCTGGAGAGCGGCTTGCAGAGGGCGACGATGCCCTCCCGTAGTTCCTCGTAGAGTCCGCTCAACTTGGTAATCAGGGCGTGCCGGTAGGGCGGCAGGATGAGCACCGCCTCCTTCTGGCGCAACTGGGACATGGCGGCAGGAATCAACTTCTGGAGGGCCTGGTCGCTGCCTCCCAATTCATGCCACCAGCCTTGCAGATCAAGTCCCTTGCCGTGACATGCATAGGCCAGAATCCGAGAGTCCTCGGTCAGAACCATGCAGTCGAGGTTTTGCACCGACATGAGAAGCGAGAGTTCGGACAGATCACGCTTCACCCGCCATGGCTTCTGCTCGTGTAGTTCGAGGATTGCACTCAGATCCGCGATCGCAGCCGGCCGCACTCCAGGGCAATCCTGAGTGATGTTGATCTTCATTTTGAGTTCGGCTTGTACCCCTGCCGGTGCGTAGCCCAGTCGCGCATAGAACTCCCAAAGATCAGACCAGAGTAGAATGCAATCCTGGCCGGCAGCCTGTTCGCTGCTGGCGAGCTTCTCCAGAATTCTGCTCGCCAGTCTTTCACCGCGATGCTCTGGGGCAGTGGCGACATCTCCGACCAAGGTCGCCTTGATGAAGCCGTTGCTAGCGCGCAGATTGACCCGTCGATAGGCAGTGTGCGAGCTCAACTTCCCAGCGAAGAATGCGCCCAGCGATAGCGCCTGTCCTTCGGCTTGAAAGACCTGTGGGTAGCTACCGATCAGGGATGCATCGTCGGGGAACTCCATCCAGGAGTGGATGGAGTCGATGGCGTCCTCACGTTCTTCCTGAGTCAGGTTGCGAATCAGAGGTGCTGCCAGAGTCTTGGTCACGGCTGGGCTCTCTTGTACGCCGATTCGAGCATCTCGCGCATTTCCATGACTTGCTTGAAGTCATCATCAGCGCTTCGGACAGCATCCTCGAGTTGGCTGAGATCTTCCACGTCGGAAGCCTTGGGTGTCTTTGCGAGGGCTTCGAGCTTTTCCAGGAGGCGCCTGAACTCGGTCGGGTCAGCCGCCTTCTCCGCAGACTGATTGGGTTTAGCCTGACCCTGGATTTGGTCTATCCGCAAGTTTTCGCTGATGTTCATCTTACCTCAGGAAGTTGAGCAGGCTGGTCTGCACGACTTGTGCTCCCACTTGGAGAGCCGCCTGGTAAAGGTTGTTCTGTTCGTTGTATTCGACGATGGCGCTGACCATGTCTGTGTCCTGCGCCAGTGAGAGTGACTCCTGGGTGTTCACTTTCAGTCCTTCCACGCGGTTCTGCAGGAGATTCATGTTCTGGTTTCTGAATCCGAGACTGCGCAGTCCATCGAGTACTGATTCATGCCCCAGGTCCAGTTTGTCCAGAGACTTGCTCAGGGCATTGCTGATGGCGCCTGGGCTCTTGCCAGTTGGGTTCTGCATGAGGTCGCGGATGTGCACCATGGTCTCGAAGAGATCGAAAACGCCGCCGTAGACCACTTCCTCATCGCCTGTGATGAACAGGTTGTTCACGTCGACGCTGACTTCGTTGCCGTTACTACCGTTGGTCACTTGTACCTGGGCACTCGAAAAGTCCACCAGACTGCTGCTAGCGCCGCCATCGATGGAGAGGTTGGCATTGCTGGTGATCGTGCCGCTCGCTGGATTGATCGGTAAGGTCAGATCCAGGCTCACCACAGCGCCTTGCGTGCCGACGGGGATTTCCTGAACGCCGCCGGCTACCGCTACGCTAGGACCACCGTTGATGCTCAGGCTCGGTGGGCTGGCGGTGAATGTGTAGTCCAGGTCTCCAAGTGCTGTGGTGTTCCCGCTGCCCTGGGCGATTCCGGTCGTGCCTCCAGGGATGCTGAGCCCGGCAAAGCTCACGCTCAGCGTGTCTGCGCCGCTGCCCGAGAAGTTGCCCGTACCCAGCTGCGCACCGCTGCCGCCAGTGAAGCTGCTTGGCAGACGGGTCTTCTGCATGAATATCTCGCTGCCAGGGATATTAAGTGCCGTGTCGACGCCTGGGGCAACGGCCACGCTGAGCGATTCGAGATTGCCTGTGTAGGCCACGCGACTGCCATTGGGTCCATTGACCAGCTGGAAGGGTGGACGGTCAGTGACCGTTCCACCGAAGAGGTAGCGATCGCCACGCTTGACGTTGGCCACGCTCACCATTTGCTCGAGGACCTGATTGATCTCCTCCGAGATGCTGCTGCGGTCGCCATCCGAGAGTGTCGAGTTGGCGGCTTGCACCACCAATTCGCGCACCCTCTGAACCATGCTCGATGCATCTTCAAGAGATGCAGTGCCGAGGTTCAGGGTCTCCTGTGCCAGCTGCGAATTATCGAGCATCTGATCGAGCTGGCGCAGATCCGTATTGAGCGGGAGGATCCGCATGGCCGCAGCTGGATCATCGGAAGGCCGATTCACCCGGAGGCCTGATGAGATCTGTTGCTGAAGAACGGTTGATCCAAACAGGCTGTTCCTGATGTCCCGCAGGGACTGGGAGTAGATCATCCCTTGAGTGATTCGAAGGCTCATTCTTACCTGCCCAAGTTGATCAAAGTGTTAGTCAGCTCTTGCACGATGTTGATGAATCGAGAGGCGGCTTCGAATGCTTGCTGGTAGCGCACGATGTCGACCATCTCTTCATCGAGATTGACCCCCGAGACCGATTCGCGTTCGGCTTCGAGAGTGTGGAGCAGAGTTTCCTGCCCACGCATGCTGGATTCGGCCGTCGAGACTTCGAAACCGAGATCACCAACCAGGCCGTTGTAGAAGGTCTCGATCGTGTTCGCGTTCAAGTTGCCGAGCCCGGCATCACGGAGCGCCGCGAGTCTGTTCAAGTTGCCGCCGTCGCCAGAAGCGTTTTGGCCAGCAGCCGCGAGAAGATCCGGATTGTTCACGAGGTCCGGGTTGACCTCGATCGTCTCGGCAGAGTTACCGAGAAAGAAGCTATTCATGCCGATGGCAACCAGCACGTCGCTAGTGTCGCTGTCGGCGATCGTATCCAGGCTGAAGACTTCATTGTCGGTAGCGCTGATTGCTCCACGCGAGAACGAGACCTGAATCCCATCGATGACTTCGATGGGGCCATCGATATCCGGATCGTAGTTCGGGCCAACATCGAGAGTCGCCACTCGGGATCCGTTGCTGTTGAAGACCCCAATGGTCAGGCCTGCAGTGCTACCGATGATGCCGTCCGAATCGGGTACGAAGCGAAGCTGTTCGTTGGTGTCACCGGTGTAGTTGCCTGAGATCTTGGCATCGACCGCGCTGGCCTGACCACTGCTTGGTCCAGTCGCCATGCCGAGAGTGGCGAGGGGACTGCCAACCGTGTCCGTTAGGCTGAGGGTCGTGCCGGGACCGGAGTTGTTTGCCCTGATGACCAACTGACCACCGATGTTGGCGGCAGTGGCGTTGCTCAGATCTGCATTGATGGCGGCGACCAGCTCATCCACACTGGCCTGCCCCGGTGCGGCGAAGTCTGCTAGATCGAGAGTAACCGTCTCAGCGCTGCCGTTGATGTCGACGGTGAATTCCTTCGTGGCTGGCGCAGCGCTGAGGTTGAAGCTCGCGGCTCCGCTGTTGCCTAGTGAGGCATAACTGCTGCCGAAGGAACCGAAACTGTCCGGCATGGGATCCAGACGCGAGCCGAAGTCGAAGCCATAGCCCTGATCAGCACTGATTCGCATTCTGCCCGTGGGGTCGACGCTCGCGGTGAGATGGTCGATCCCGCTGAGTTGAGTGGCGAGATTCTCGAGGGTCATGGACATTGGATCGATGTTGATCTTCGTCCTCTCGAGGTCACCGGTGCTGCGGTTGGTGATGCTTACATGGAGCTGGCCGGAAACCACATCGAAGGGAAGGTCGGCCGATGCCAAGAGCTCATTGCCTCTCTTCCCGTCTGAGTTCGTATCCGCGAAGCGATTGGAAGTGAGGAGTGACTGGAAGGGTCCCGAGCCACCGATGCCGGTGCTGTGAACGCGGTTGAACTCGAGAATCATGTTGCGCGCCAGCACGTCCAGGTCGCCGATCAGGCTGGGGATGCGCGTCTCCTCTTGATTCATGAGGGCGCCGATCTTGCCGCTGGTGATGTCGACGCGGCTTCTGCCGGAGATCAGCACCTCGCTGCGGCCATCGATTGCAGTGCGAGCACTGAGCTCGCTGTTGTTCGCCCCGGATACCAGTAGGCGACCAGCTATCAGTAGATCGACCGAGCCACTGTCCCTTTCCAGGGCCCGGGTGTCGATGAGCCCGGAGACTTCGGAAATGAGTCGACCACGCTGGTCGCGCAAGTCGTTGGCGGTGGAGCCACCTGCCTCGACGCTGATGATCTGTGAGTTGAGATCTGCAATCGCCTTGGTCTTCTCGTTGACCTCTCCGACGAGTGCTTGTACCTCGGCGACCGTGTTGGTGCTCAAGTCTTGGTAGCGCTGAGCGATGAGATTGAAGTTCTCCGCCATGCTCCTGGCGCCTTGGATGGCTCCACCGCGTAGCGAGCGGCTGCCTGGATCAGTTTGCAGGCTGGAAATGCCACCGAACATTTCGGAGATGCTGGCACTGAGACCACCGTTTGGCTCAGACAAGACGCTCTCGAGTTCGCGCAGTCTGTCGAAGTTCATCGCAGCGCTGCCGAAGAAGCTGAGCTGCATGTTGAGCCGACGTTCCAAGCCTTGATCAACGATGCGCGAGATATTGTCAACGTTGACACCGGTTCCGATCTGTAGGCCTTGGCCATAGGAGAAGGGCATCGCGCCGGACTGCAGGACCCTTTGTCTTGAGTAGCCTGCAGTGTTGGCATTGGCCACGTTTTGGCCTGCGGTCTGTATGCCCATCTGCGCTGCAGTAAGGGCTTTCAGTCCAGCTGTGAGTCCGATTGACATGGTTTTCTCCTAGATGAGTCCGCTAATGAGCTGACCGCTCTGAGGCGAGCCCGTGAGTGTCCGCGCATCCTTGCCATAGGCTCCCTGGGGAGCTTCCGCTACTCCCAGGAGATCGCGATACATGCAATCCTGTGCCTGGTGCGAAAACGCCAGCAACTGATTGCCTAGTGATTGTTCGACTTGCAGTTCCCTTGCCAGATCGCTGCATTCGTCCGCGCAGTTGCGGAGCTTGTTGGCTGTGGTTGGCGTGAGCAGTGGTAGGAGGCTGCTGACTGTCACTGGCCCATCGAGAGCGGCGATTGCCTTGATGTCGAGTTCGATCCGGCGTCGGCGAGTTTCGATGCTGCTGAGCTCTTCGGCAATTGGGCCCAGTTCTGCTTCAATGCGCTCGAGCCTGCTCGGGCGCGCTGCAACGAAGGCGCTGCGTTCGTCGCGCATTCCCTGCAGGAGCGATCGCATGAGCGGAATCTCCTCTTCGATGAGAGAGATCATGGCCTCTACTGGCGAGCGAAGGTCACTCATGACTCTTCGCTCTCCTCGCCAGCCTTGTCTTCGGCTGGGATCTGACCGGCGCGTTCGAACTCCTTCATGAGTGTGTCGCTGAGGCCAATGCTGCCGTTGTCGGCGAGATGCTCGGACATGAAATTATCGAACCATTGGGTGTAGGTGTCGGCACCCGGGCCGTCACCGAAGAGACCTTGTCCCTGGCCCATGTCCGCACTCTTGCGCATGCCTTCGACCATGCTCTGCACGAAGAGTGCCTCGAACTGGTCGGCGGTCTGCTTGGCATTTCCGCGCAGGTTGGGCTTCGGCTCGAGTGCGTTGTTGGTCTTGATGCCAAGGCTATCTGAGATATTCATGATGCTTCCTCAGTGGACGACCAGGGGTGCATGCAAAAAGCCGCCATCATCGAGTGCCTTGAAGACTTCGATGAGTTCGAGTGGGTTGAGATCCAGGGCTTTCAAGTTGCCCATCAACTCGTCGACGGTGGCTCCACCGTTAGTGAGAGCTCCCAAGTTGCTGCTCTTGCGCAAGACCTCGATCGAAGTGCGATTGACGATCTCGGTGGTTCCCTTGTTGTAGCCAGGCAGTGGTTGACTGACTTCTTCGTCCTCGATCACGGACACGGTTAGCCCGCCGACATTTACCACGCATGGGCTGATCTGGACGCCGCGGCCGGCGATGACCGTGAGGGTGTTGGTGTTGATGACGACCTTGGATGGGTGGTGGACTGCCACCTTCTCGTCACCGATCTGGCTAAGAACGTGAATAGCCGTATCGTTGTTCTTCTGCAGCTGCGGCAGGGAGATTCGTATCAGGGCAGGGTCGATGATCATCGCCGTGATCCCCGTCTCCTCGAGAACGCTGTTGATGCGCTTGACGATGTTGCTGGCCGTGCGGAGGCTGGGATCCTTGATGAGTAGCTCGAGGTTGCCGTCTTCGGTCAGGTAGTCCGTAGGCACGGCCCTGATCACGTTGCCACCATTGGGGATGGTGCCTGTGGTGGGGTTGTTGACGGTGAAGTTTGCGTTGGCGCCAACTGCCGAGATGCCGCCCGTTGAAATCGTTCCCGAGGCCGTGACGTAGACCACGCTCGCTGCCTGGTCCATGAACTTCAGGTCGGTCTGTAGCAGCATTCCGCCCTCAAGAGAGGTCGCGTCGGTGACCACTTGCACCTGGACCGCAACTTCCTGACCGACATGTGAGAAGGGCTCGATAGTGGCAGTGACAGAAACGATGGCCACATTGCCAGAGCTGAGCTGAGACTCGGTTACGTTGAGGCCGTAGCGACGGATCGCATTGGCGAGGGCCTGTCGGCTGACGCCACCGCCGGCGCCCTGGCCCTTGAGGCCAGTGACCAGACCAAAGCCCTGCACGCGGTTATTCATGGTGCCATGAATTTTGGTGATGTTGCTGATTGGCACCTTGAAGAGCGGCTTCGCTTCCTGGGCGGTGATGGCGCAGGCGAGAAGGCTGCAGGCGATAGTTATGCTGAGAATCTTCATCATGCCTCCCTAGAAGGGCCAGACTGCCCAGACCAGAGTGTCAAAGAAGGTGCCGATGGGACCGCGCGAGTTGACGCGGGTGTTTGCGCCTTCGCCAGTGATGGAGACGCGAGCATCGGCAACCTCTGAGGAAGTAACCGTGTTGTCGCGGGTGATGTCGAGCTTGCGAACTACGCCGCTGATGCGAAGCGTTTTCACTTCGTCGTCCACCTCAACCACTCGTGATCCGGCGATGACCAAATTGCCATTAGGCATGACGTCGATGATCATCACGGACATACGTGCTTCAAAGGTCGTGTCCTTCTCTTGCTTGGCCTCGCCTTCGAAGTCGCGGCTCTGATCGATATCGATGCGCGGCAGGAAGTTCTCCTTGAAGGTGTCCTGACCGAGGGTGTAGGCATTCATGCGTGCCTGCAGTGAGGTTGTGTTGCTGCGTTCGACCGAGTCCTCGTTCTTTATTCGCTGAGTTTCCGAGATGATGATCGTAAGCAAGTCACCGACGTGAGCTGCGGTCAGGTCATCGATGAGCGTCCCCTGTGTGCGGCGCTGCATGAACAGGTTTTGTGCTTTGACCTCGGGGGCGAAGGCGAGCGGCGCAAGCAGGATGAAGGTCAAGTAGATAGTTTTCATGATGCTTACTTCACATTCAGTGAGACGATTCCAGGAGCGGTTACCAGACCCCAGGTCTGCTTACGGTTGCTGAGATTCATGACCGGAATGCGCTCGCCGATGGAACCATCGCGAAGGGCTTGGCCATCCGATTCGATCTTGATCCGTCGACTGCGCATGACCAGACTCACAATCTGCTTGGCGAAGACGATCTTGGGATCAGCGAGGTGACCGAGGTTGACAGGTTTGTCGACGCTGATGTCCGAGGCGGCGACCTTGCCAATGATCTGGTCGTACTCGGTGACGTTGAGGTTTGATCCCGGGGTGATCGAGAGGCGACGGCGCTCGAGGTTGTCGATCCCGAAGGCTGTGCCGGCTTTGATTGCGCGCTTGCTTACGAGTACCTCGGTGAATCGACGCAGTCGGTACTGGATGGCGACATCCTTGAAGCTCTCGCCGTCGACCATGATCGATACGATTACGGTGGCGCTGCTGGACCGGATCTCATCCAGCTTGGCCTGTAGATTGAGGCTGATCCGTCCGGGGGGAACATGCAAGCTGCGCAGCTTGCCAGTTTGCTCAAACTCGATGTCCGAGTTGATCTCGCCTTGCAGAGCCGCTGTCAGGACCGGATCGCTGACTTCGGTAAGGTCCGTTGCTCTCAGCTGAGTTGACTGTGGCTGAACGACGATCTCATCCGCGCCGATGAACTTGATCTGATTCACCGAGAGTCCGACCTTCACCAGCTGCATGAGGATGTCATGCCTGGTGAGGATGCGGTTGATGCCATAGGCGGGGCGATTCGCCAGTTTGATCTCTGACAGGCGGAGCTTCAGCTCAGGAAGAGCCGTCACGACTTTGGCAACATCCCGAATGAGGACCTCGTTGCCTCGGACCAGGGCATGTTCCTTGCACTCGATGGTGACCTTGGTTGGGTCAGCGGCGAGCGCCGCGGTGGAGAGCAGCATTGCCAGAAGTATTGAGATGACCTTGGTCATGGATTTGTGCCTCTACCTGACGATGGAAGTAGCCGTGGACAGCATTTGGTCGCTGGCCTGAATCGATCGACTGTTCACTTCATACGCGCGTTGCGCCACGATCAGATTCACGAGCTCATTGACGATCTCGACGTTCGATCGCTCGATAAAACCTTGCTGCAGGAGGCCGAGGCCATTGCTGCCTGGAGTCGACGCTGTGGCACCACCGGAGGCGTCCGTTTCACGCAGCACGTTGCCGCCCTGGGAGGAGAGGCCGGATGGATTGACGAACTTCGCCAATTGAATCTGGCCAAAGGTCGAGGTTGTGCTGCTGCCAGCAACTCGGCCGGTAACGCGCCCTTCCGGGTCGATATTGATCTCATCGATATCGTTCGGGAAGGAGATCTCGGGCTGCAAGATGAGACCGGCGGAGGTCACCAGCTTGCCGTCAGCATTCATCAAGAACTGGCCGTCACGGGTGTAGCCAGTCTGGCCATCCGGGAGCTGTACCTGAAAGAAGCCATTGCCAGTGAGCGCAACGTCTAGTTGGCGGTTGGTGCCTTCCAAGGTGCCTGCGGAATAGACTTTGGTAGTACCAGAAAGCCGCGAACCGGAACCGACCTGAAGGCCGATCGGGCTTGCCGTTCCTGAGGCGTCTTCCTGCAAGCCAGGTGACTGCAGAGTCACGTAGAGCAGGTCCTCGAAGGTTGCTTGGGTTTTCTTGTAACCGGCTGTGTTCACGTTCGCGATGTTATTGGCGATCGTGTCAACCATGATCTGCTGGGCCTTCATGCCCGTAGCGGATGTGTAGAGGCTCTTGAGCATTGCGATTACCTGTTCAGCGCGTTGTTGAATGATGACTTGAGGCGGCCGACGCTGGTCAGAGCCTTGCTCACCGATTGGAAACTTCTCTGGATCTCGATCATCCTCACCAACTCGGTGATGACTTCGACATTGCTCCGTTCGAGTGACCCTTGCTGAACGGCAGAGGTAACATCGAGGATGGGCAACTTGTTTGCTGTGTCGCGATACAAACCCGACCCGACTGACTCGAGGGTTTGCTGATCGGGAAGAAACATGCCGAGGGTGCCCATGACGACATCGCTGTCTGCACCCGGATCGGCGGAGCGGAGATCGCCATTGCCGGCGACAACTAGATCTCCGACGGAACCGACCTGAATCGGCTGGTCGTTGACATCCAGGTAGCGAGCCCCGGAGGGCGTGCTCAGGAAGCCATCGGAGTTGATGTTCAAGTCGCCGCGGCGAGTGTAGAAGGCATTGCCTTGCTCATCGCGGACGCGAAAGAACTGCTCGCCCTGAATCGAGACATGAAACTTCTCGTTGGTGGGCTCGGGGAGGCCAGGTCGCCAATCCGTCGCCTTGCCGAACTGCACGGAAGGAAGCTCGGCTTCCAGGAGACCTTGGAAGCGCGACGATGAGTTGAGTGCAATGGCTTCCGAGCGCTTGTAGCCAATGGTATTGGCGTTGGCCAAGTTGTTGGCCAAGTTCGCTTGAGCTTCCGAGAGGTAGCTCATGCTGTTTACCAGTGATGCTTCGCCGTATGAACCCATGATTACCTCACGATGTTGACCAGTTCGGCGAGGATTTCGTCGGTGGTCGTGATCACTCGGGAGTTGGCTTGGAAACCGCGTTGAGCTTCAATGAGCTTGACGAACTCTTCAGCGATATCGACGTTGCTGTTCTCGAGTGAGCCAGCGCGAATTACTCCGCCGATTGCCGAGCCCGCGGTAGTGATGATGGCGTTGTCCGAGTTCGGAGACTCGGTGAACATCGTGTCTCCTGAGCGGAGTAGGCCGGCCTCGTTAGGGAAGACCGAGATCCGCAGGGTGTCCAAGACCTGGCTCTGACCGTTGCTGTAGAAGCCAACCAGGTCACCAGTCTCGTTGAAGGCCAGGTTGAGGAGGGAGCCCGGAGCAAAGCCATCCTGATCGGTTGCAGCTACGGTGGTCGCCGAACCCAGCATGGTGACCCCATCGAACTGGGACGAAGTTCCCAGATCGACGGTCACTGTCTGTGCCGCGGTGATGCCGTTGAAGTTGAAGCTGAAGGAGTTGTTGCCGCCACCGATCACATTGAACGATCCATCAGGATTGAAACGAATGGAGTTGATGGAGCTACCGCCGACGCTGCCTTCGCTCGGATCCATGGAGGCGGTGAGATCCCAAACACTCGGATCGGCCGCCGAGCGAGTGAACAGGAAGTCCACTGCGTGGGTTCTGCCCAGGCTGTCGATCACTTCGATGGAGGCGGGAGCCGTGTCCGGACCGCTGCCATCCTGAACCATGGTGAAGCTTGGCCAGTCATTGTTTGCAGGGTTGGTAGCGTTGGTGATGTCGCCAATGCTCAGGGACATGTCCGCTGGAGCGCCGTTCACCGCAGTGAAGACCAACTTGCCCCCGCTGTCCAAGCTCACTGCAGCTTGGGATGCAGGCACCAGTGAGTTGATGAAATTGACCAGGTCGCCCACGTTGGTGCCATCGTTGCCAATCCCATAGACAAAGGTGGCTGAGAAGGGGCTGCCGTCGGGGTTGGTGCCTTGCACCCGAATCTGATCACCGGTGTTGTACGGGATCTGCAGCATGGTCATGCCGCTCAAATCCGTGGTGCTGGTGGCTGCTGACTGCGAGCCACTCACCTGGATGGTGCTGAGCCCCATGGCGGCGAGTAGACCGGTGCTGCTCGGATCGTCATCGAACTTGATCGATGCGCTATCGCCGAGCTTCTGCGTGTCGAAGGTGAGCTGTCCGGTTCCGTTGTTGGCAGCGACTGCCAGGGCAGGCGAGAGTCCGGAGAAGAGTGCTGCGATTTCGGTTGCCGTCGCAGCGGCGATGTTGGCGAAGTTGGTTGGGTCAAAGGTGACTTGCTGCTGCGAACTTTGGTTGACGCGGACCAGCATGTTGCCCGGCACAAAGCCGGTCAGGTCGTAGGTCGCTCCACCACCGGGAGGGATGGTGCCCAGGCTAGCTGGCTGACCCTCGAGGAATTCGCTCGCCGACTCGACGATCTCTTGAAGGGGGCCAGAGACCGTTGCGGGGAGTGAGCCACTGAATTCGATGCTGTTGGTTTGCGATGCAGGGAGAGTATCGGTGACCGGAACCGTGATACTGCCGCCACCGGCGCCCATGACGCGGTAGCCGGTGCGCAGGTCAACCAACTGACGGGCATCGTCAACCCCGAAGGAACCGACTCGGGAGTAGAAGTTTTGAACCCCATCAGTGGTAGTGAAGAAGCCATTGCCCTGGATGGCGACATCCATTGCTCTTCCGGTGTCCTGGAAGGTGCCCTGCTTGGTGCTCACGTCGATGGACGCGATCGCAGAGCCCAGACCAATTTGCTTCGGATTCGTGCCACCCAAGTTGCCATTGGGGCCGGATCCCGGATTGAGCGTGAAGCTCAGCATGTCGCTGAAAGTGACACGCGATCCGCGATACCCGGGAGTGCTGACATTGGCCAGGTTCGAGCCGATCACATCGATATAAGTCTGATGCGAACGCAGGCCCGCGAGTCCGGTAAACAGTGAGGTACTAACCATATCTCTCTTTCTCCCTTGCCCCTGTGTGGTCTAGCTCGCGGTAGGCTGACTGATGCTGGTGATTGCGCGAGGGGAGATTTCCCGATCGCCGATTCGCATCATGACTTCGCCGGTGTCATTGACGAAGACCGAGTCAACTACGCCTTCCAGCTCCTGACCTTCATGCTGGAAACTGACCTGCTTGCCGAGCAGGGAGCTGCTCTCGCTGAGGCCCTGGAGCCTTGCCAAGAGGCCTTGGAAGTCGAGCAATTGCATGATGTTGTCGTTCAGCTCGCGCTGCTCTTCCATGGAAGAGAAGCTCGACATCTGTTGCATGAAGCTCGCGTTGTCTACCGGGTCCAGAGGTGTCTGCGTGCGCATTTCGGCGACGAGCAAGTTCAGGAAAGGGTTGTCTCCGAAGGAGCCCCCTTGGCTGGAAAGGACGCTGCTTCCGGGTGTGTTCAGTCCGCTGATAGAGAGTGGTTCCATGCTGTTCTTCCTATGTCATGCCCAAAAGTCGAGGCTGTCAGCAGTGATGAAGCCGTCGCCGGGGCGAATCTGGTTGAATTGATTTTGCTGTGATTCTTCTTCATTGGCGGAGTCCTCGCGGTTGAGCGAGAACAGGTCGCCAAAGCCGTCTTTGGATTGGGCATTGCCCTGCCCATCGTCGTGACGCACTTCTGAACCCGTCACCGTGATGCCCTGCTTCTGCAGCTCCTGTTCCAACTCGGCCATATGCTTCTCCAGAAGCGCTGCCAAGTCGGATCTCTCTGCGGTGATCACCAGGCGCATCTGCCCCTGCTTCTCGACTGTCATCTGCAGGTTGATCTTGCCCAGTTCCGGCGGATCCAGGCGCATCATCAGCTCACCGCCCTCAGGAGTGAGGCGCATTGCGATCTGCTTGAAGACTGATTCGCGGGCAGCCTCGGTCATCTGGAGGCTGTACTTGTTGACCGTCTTGTAGCCCGCCAGAGGGGACTCGTTGCGAATGCGAGAGCTGCTGCTCTCGGCTTTCAAGCCGAGACCGTCAGCGCGAGTCTGGGCATTGCCCGCTCCAGCCTGCTTGTCTGCGCCGGATCCGGCGACAAAGGCCTGTGAGAGCAGTTCATCGCTGACCTTGCGCTGATTGACCACCGGATCAGTGTCAGCCTTTGACTCCTGTGCTGAGTAAATGGAAGGGGCCTCGACTCCTTTGCCTGCGTTGGTACGCCGAGCCGAAGCCCCTCCATTCGGAGTTCCTTTTTCTTGGACCTCGCCGCCTTCTGCGGGAAGTGCATTCGCCTTTGCCGTGACGGCTTCCGCCTCTGCTGATCGTGGCGCCTGATCAGAGGCGGCAGGGCTTTGCTCGAGTTGCTCGCTGCTCTGGGCCTCGCCGGAGTTCTCCGGCCTTGGAGCTGGGGTCGGTTCCTTGACCGAGTCCTCCCTGGGGGGAGTCTGATCACGATCGCTTGGACCGGTGACAGACTGCAGCTGCTCGTCGAATGAGGGGTAATCCTTAGAAGACGCCCGTATCGGAACGGGAACCTTCATGGGGTCCAATTCAACACGTCCAAACTGTGTGATGCTCAATCCCTCATCCCTCTTTCTCGACCGAAGAACAAGGAGCACAGGGCGTGCCAACCAGAGCTGCATTCCGCTAGGAGCCCTCACATGGAGCTCTCGAGCGGGTTCCATACTTGTGGCTTGGCGGACTCGGCAATTCCTGCCGCCGCGGCTGCCGGCAAAGTCTGCCGACCCGGCAAGTCCTTCCTGTAAAGGCCCGGGACCGATAATGCCGAAATCAACTACGGAGACAGAGAAGAGCAGTAAAGCTCGAAGCCTAGTTTCCGAGCATCAGCATGTGCAGCCAACCTGGTTGCCAGGAGCAGATCAGATGAACATTGGACAGATCCATGGAACCGGCGGCCTCGGCAAGGGGCCCGATCGTCCACAGTCCCCCAAGGACGGCGGACGTGTCGAGGGTCAGGGGTCCGCGCGTGATTCAGCACTGATCAGCGAGAACAGCCGCGAAGCGCTTCGAGAGATGGAAGGCATATCCAATCGACTCCACGACGACGCCAGCGAGCGCAAAGGTGTGGTTGCCGAGGTGAAGCAGCGCTTGGCGTCCGGATACCTGGACAAGCCCGAAGTCTATCGGGACGTAGCCCGCTCTATTCTCAGCGACGACTAGGGCTACCTGGTCGCGCTTGCTTCGCTAACACTGCCGGCAATTCTGTGGCAGACGTAGGCCGCGAATTTACGCGGTGCGAGCATGTGGATGCGCCAGCCGTGAAGTGAATCTTCGGCGGCAGCGAAGGACTCTGCATAGTGCTGCAGGTCTTCTATGACGGCGGCATCACCACAGTCATAGATGCCATCCGCGGCCCAGACTGTCCTGCCGGAGTGCATGGAGACCAGCTGAATGCGCAGCCCAAGGCTGGCTGGGCGGTATGCGCGGTAGTTGGTGATCGTCCCCATGACCGCTCCATCGATGCCGTAGCGCTCACTGAGGACCGCGAGTGCATCGGGAGAAATCGTGCCACGCGTGAGGCTACGGTAGATCTCGTCATACTCCTGTGCCTCGCGAGGCAAAGGGATGACTTCGAAGCTCTTCAGCTTGGTCATCTCCGCGATGAAGGCGCTGCGCACCAGGTCTGACTGACTAGCCACACCCGGTGCCTCGTGAAAGGGCAGCACCATTACCCGGCGAACTGAGTCGAGATCGAGCTTGTCCGCAAGGTAGTGATTCACTTGCAATGGTTCGGGCGGCGCCGGAAACATGGAGCAGCCCGTGGCCAGACTCGCCATGGCGATCATGGCGACAAGGTTTGGTGAGGCGCTCATCGGCGGTATCCTGGTGGGGGAGCCGCGGCTTCGGTCGCCTGAGACTGGAGTTCAGCCAGTTGGCTGTTCAGTGACTGAATGCGCAGGCGCAGAAGCTCTTGCTCCTGTCTGGCCCGTTCCACGTTCATGCTGAGGACCTTGGCTTGCAGATCGCCTACTTGCTTGGCGAGGCGTGCCACTTCCTGCTCCGCACCCAGTCGCAGATGCTGTTCTTGATCGCGAGCTTCCTCGGCTCGGGCCAGGCGGGTGGCTTGAATCCCTGAATGCGACTCGAGCTCTTGGATCTTGGTTTCGAGCTGCGTCCTGAGCTTGGTCAGGCTGCTGTAACTCTCCAGCATCGCCTGCTCGTCGGCTCCCAGCTCGACCTCTGTGTTGGGCCCACCTCTAAGGTAGTTGGCAGCGGCATCCACTGGCCGTTCCTTGGCTGGTGAAGAGAAGAACTCAGCAACCATGCCGCAGCTGGACAACAAGGTTGACACGAGGAGGATTGCTATGAGCTTCATTCTGTCACCTCTTCGTAGACACACTCGACCAGCATTCGAGACCCGCAATTGCAGCGGATATCCATACCTGCCACGTCGTTTCCATCCATGACGGGAACCACGGACATGCAATTGTCGCTCCCCTCGGAGCCGGAAGTTGGATCGAGGATGATGGGTTGCGAAACCCTGCGAACCTCAGTGGGACGCAGAATATTCGCCCCGTTCTTTGGAGCGTTCATGCCGTCTCGTCTCCTTTGCCCTTTGCTGCTGATCAGGCGATGACATCGATGTGATGTCTACCGTCCTGACTCTCTCTTCGGATGCGAGGGGCTTCAGGCTGAAGGGGTCGAGTGTCCGCGGCTGTTTCGTGAGCGGCAGAATCTTCTGCCTCTGCGGATGCTTCCCTTTCCAGAGCTTCTTCAAAGGGTTTCCCTTGGCGGCGCCTCTGGTTGTTGGGATTGAGCCTGCCTATTCCGTAGTTGCTGGGGATTGGCGGGATACTGGACGTACTCATCGCTTCATTCCTCCCGGTCTCCATTGACGCGCATCAGCTTGAGGCGAAGGCGCTCGATGGCTCGTGACAAGATCTGCGACACTCTCGATTCGGATACGCCGAGAATCTCACCAATCTCTTTGAGGTACAAGTTTTCGTAGTGATAGAGAACGATTACGTGACGGTCTGTTTCTGGTAGCTCGCTGATGGCCTGAGCCATCCGCTCGACCTGATCCTTGAAGGCGACCTCGTCACCTGGGTCACAGGTGCCCTCGGAGATCAAAGAGGCCGAGAGAGCCGTGCCTGGGCCATTGGCGCTCGGTGGCATGTCATCGATCGACAGAGTTCTGCTCGTGTGCAGGGCAAGGAGATCGCTATCAAGCTCTGCGCTCGTGACCTCCAAGAAGCTGGCCAGTTCTTCCAGAGTGGGAGCTCGGCCCAGCTTGCAGTGCAGGCTGCTTACGGCGCGGTCGACTTTACGCAGGCGATCGCGGCGATTGCGCGGAACAGGATCATGCTTGCGTATTTCGTCGAGAATCGCACCACGAATGGCTGTGTAGGCGAAGGTCTTGAAGGAGGCCCCACGGCTTGGGTCATAGTTCGCGGCGGCGTGCATCAGACCCATGACGCCGACGGAGAAGAAGTCTTCTCTGTCGAGTGAGGCTGGCATCGTCACCGGGAGCCGCGCCACCACATAGCGCACGAGAGGTATGAACTTCTCAACCAGCCGATCCCGTTCGACCTTGGTTCTCAGAATCGGTGCCGTCCGGCTCCTCATTTAGCCTTCTCCTCCTTGGTCTCTGGCTGCTCCTGAGATTGATCTCGAGCCATGGCGTCCAAGACGACGGAGACGACTGGGTGGATGAGAAAGGGCAGCGTGACGTAGGCGAGAACTGCGACTATGCTGCCGCGGATAACAGCTGCGAGGGGGCTACCACCAAAGATGCTGGTGATCAGGAAGGTCAGGGCGAAGATGATGCACACCAGATAGGCGCTGCTACTCCGCGTGATTTCCTTACTCGCGACTCCCATTAGCCGATTCGTTCCTCTTGCCTGCCGGGGGCGATCCCCATTGACTTTTCGTCAGTGCGGCCGGAGCGGGTTTAGTGCAGCGAGCCGAAACCTACGCTTTCATCGGAGATTGCGACGAATGGACCTGCTCTTAAGAGCTTTCCCAGGGGGCCGCTTGGAGCGCTTGACTGCGGGAAGATTCGACAGTGCCGCGGCCGTGAGGGCTTGCAGATCCTCCATTGCCGCACCACTGCCTGAGAGCACGAATGGCTTCTGGAGCGAGACGGATCTTTCGATCTCCGGATCCGCGAGTAGCCAGCCGATGAGCGGCATTTTCTGGTTGAGGAACTTCTTGCAGACTGCCGCGAATCTCGCCCCGACTCGCATGGCATCTTCTCTGTTGCGGACTCGATTGACGACTAGCTGCGGTTCGGCGGTATTCGTGCCAAGGAGCAGCTTGCAGAGAGCGTAGGTGTCGGTGATGGACCCTGGATCCGGGTTGGTGACTGCCAGTGTCAAGTGCGCACGCTTGGCTGCCCTAATCACGCTTGGGCCGATCCCTGCGCCAGTGTCACAGATCACAACATCGAACTTCCGAGCAGCGCGCTCCGCGGCTGCCATGACCTTGTCGATGAATTCGAGATCTCCACCTGCCAGTCGCGTTGACCCACTCTGCCCGCAGAGGACGGACATACCAAAAGGTCCATCTATCAGAGCTTCATCCAGAGCACAGCGACCCTCGGCGAGATCTTCGATGGTGAATCGCGGGGCGAGTCGCAGGTGCACATCGAGATTGGCCAGGCCGGGATCGAGGTCAAGAAGAAGGGTCCGATGACCTGCGCGTGCGGTGAGAGTTGCCAGGTTTACGGAGATCAGCGTCTTGCCGACACCACCCTTGCCACCGGTGACGGTGACCCAAGGCGTCAATCTTCGACGGACCTTTTTCTTCTTGGTCTCGAGGAGAGACTGCGCCTGGTGTACATGGCTCATTGCGATGCCTCGTCGGCTTTCTTGGCCTGTGGGATCATGTGTTCCGCCAATGCGCGGGGGCAGGCCGGGAGGATGTCTTCAGGCACCCTCTGTCCGTTCGTAATCTGAGTCAGGGGCATTCCCTGCTCGATGCAGAGCGAGAGGACTTCACCAGGGGCGGTGGTTTCATCCCACTTGGTGATGATCGCGGAGTCGATCTGCATGCTCGAGAAGGCCTTGAAGATCGCATCAGCATCCACTCTTCGTGAAGCCGCTGACATGCAGAGCACGGTGGCTGGATCGCTGCCTTGCAGTGTTCCGCTGAGTCGGTAGATGGCTTGTTGGTCGAAGGGTCCGTTTCCCGATGTGTCGATGTAGATTCGATCCACTTCCGAGTGTCGTTGGATTGCTCGTCGAAGATCCATGGGTGTAAAGGCAACTTCGAAGGGCACGCCAAGCATGTCGGCGAAGGCGCGGAGCTGTTCTACTGCGGCGATTCTGTAGGTGTCGGTAGTGATGATCGCAGCAGTTTCGTCCCTGTCCCTGACAGCCGCGGCCGCGATCTTGGCCAGAGTCGTGGTCTTGCCTACCCCGGTGGCTCCGATGAACGCTGTGACGCGATAAGCTGGATCACCAAGGGTCTCTGCCTTGATCAGTGACTTGAGGATGCGTGCGCTGATCCCAGCGACCGCCGGATCCCCTGGTCGGTCAAGGTGAACACCTGTTCCAATGAGGGCGTTCTCGATAGCGCGTAGCAAGGTGCTGCTTAGCCCGGAAGCGGAGGCGGCCTCGGCCAGTTGTGCGAAACCACGAGTCCAATTTCCCGGCCGTGCCCCGGACTCTGGCTTGTGGCGCTTGGCTTTGGCGAGGACTTGTTCTTGACGGCCAGCGATGATGGTGACGCCTCGACTCGTCTCGAGAGTCTCGATCAGGAGTGCGTTCTTGCCGCATTCCTTTTCGACCTTGCTCAATGCCTCTTGCAGACTCCGACCGTTGATTCTCTTGAGCAACATGACTTATGCAGGGACTGTGACGCGATTGGTTGTCTCTACCTTGATCGCCGGACTGGTTTCCTGATAGCTCAGCACCGAGGCGTTGGGGATTACGCTTGCTACCGCCTCGGCGAGGAAGGGGCGTAAGGCGGATCTGGTGATCAGAACCGGATCCCTACCCTCTTGAACCATCGCCGCGAGCGCCTGTGCTGTGCTGTCGACGAATTTGGCGAGAAAGCCGCCGGGCAAGTTATTGAAGCCGTCGTTTCCAGCGACTGCATCCGCGAGGGAGCGCTCCAGTGTGGGATCGAGGACGACTGCGTGGAGAGTGCCATCGTCATCGAGGTGTGGCTCGATAATGGTGCGGGCAATGCCGGTACGGGCTTGCTCAACCAAGATGCGCGGATCCTTGGTCTCTGGCAGGCAATCCGCCAGTGACTGCAGGATCGATTGCAGATTCCGAATGGGGACGCGCTCCTTAAGGAGTCGACTCAGGACGTTCTGCAGTTGACCCAGGGTCAGTTGACTTGGCACCAATTCTTCGATGATGGCGGGCGCCACCTTCTTGAGATTCTCCACGAGAGCTTTGACATCATCACGGGACAAGAGTTCGCCGGCGATGCCGCGAACCACCTCAGTTAGGTGAGTGACAAGAACTGATGGGGCATCGATGACCGTGTAGCCCTGTAGCTCGGCCTTGTCCTTTTCACTCTGGGAAATCCACCAGGCGGTGAGGCCAAAGGCTGGCTCGATAGTTTCGATGCCACTGATGTCGCCGGCGATGCCTCCTGGGTCCATCGCCAGGTAGCTGCCGGCACGCAGCTCTCCGCTAGCTACCTTCTGCCCGTTCAGCATGATGTGATAGCCGTTGGGTTCGATCTGGATGTTGTCTTTGACTCGAATGGGTGGAATCAAGATGCCCATGCTCGTGGCGAACTGCCGACGCAGAGCGCGGATGTGGTCCAGCAATCCACCGTTCTTGCCAGGTTCGACCAGTGGAATGAGTCGGTAGCCAATCTCGATCGAGAGACGATCCACCGTGAGCAAGTCCTCGAGAGCGGGCTCTGTCGGCGCCGCTGCCTCTGCCGCGGCCTCATCAGTGATGGCCTTGGCCTCCGCTGCGTTGCTGGCTTGGCGTCGGCTACTCAGCGTCAGCATGAGCAAGGACGCGCCGAGGAAGGGGATTGTGGGCATCCCAGGGAGGAAGGCGATCAATGCCAAAATGCCGGCTACTGCACGCAATGCCATTGGGCGCGTGAAGAGTTGATCGCCAATCTCGTTGCCGAGACCGACTGTGCTCGAGCTCTTCGCGGTGAGGATGCCTGCTGCGACAGCGACTATGAGTCCCGGAAGCTGAGAAACCAGGCCGTCACCGACCGTGAGTCGCGTGAAAGTATCGAAGGCTTCCGATATCGGCATGCCATTGACGAATACACCTAGCAGCAAGCCACCGATGATGTTGATGACCGTGATGATCAAGCCTGCGACAGCATCGCCACGGACGAACTTGCCAGCGCCGTCCATGGACCCATAGAACTGAGCCTCACGATTCAGTTCCGCGCGCCTTTCACGAGCATCGTCGTTGCTGATCAGGCCAGCGTTCAGGTCGGCATCGATGGACATCTGCTTGCCTGGCAGTGCATCGAGGGTGAACCTGGCGGTGACTTCACTGATCCGATTCTGGCCCTTGGTAATGACCACGAACTGAATGATGACCAGGATCAGGAAGATGATGATACCGACGACGTAGTTGCCGCCGATCACGAAGCGGCCGAAGGCCTCGATGATGTTGCCCGCTTCGCCTTCGAGAAGAATGAGGCGCGTCGAGGCGACGTTGAGCGACAGGCGGAAGAGCGCCGTGAACAACAAGATGCTGGGAAAGGTGGAGAAGTCCATCGGCCTGGACGTGTTCAACACCGTCATCACGATGAGCAGACTGACCGTGATATTCAGCGTCAGAAGCACGTCCAGAATGAAGGGCGGCATGGGGATCAGCA
Organism: Planctomycetota bacterium; assembly: GCA_021776805.1. Lineage (GTDB taxonomy): Bacteria > Planctomycetota > UBA1135 > UBA1135 > UBA2386 > JAJFFD01. The sequence continues at coordinate 25,582 of JAJFFD010000054.1, read as the reverse complement.
TGACCGCCAGAACCGCAATCAAGAGCAGAGCCAGGTACTGGTTCCGCGCTGAGCCTTGTGCGTGCACGTTTTCCATGGATCAGGCCACCTGTTCCTTGAGCCTGAAGACGTGGCTGAGCACCGCTGCCACTGCCTTGTAGAATTTTTCCGGAATCTCCTGATCCACCTTCACCGCCCGATACAGGGCTCGCGCCAGCGGCGGATCCTCCATCAGGGGGACATCGTTATCCTTCGCGAGCTCACGAATCTTGAGGGCGAGATCGTCCAAGCCCTTGGCAACTACGCGGGGGGCAGGATCCTTGCTGCGGTCGTAGCGCAAAGCCACCGAATAGTGGGTTGGGTTGGTGATGATCACATCAGCCTTGGGGATCGATTCCATCATGCGCTGGCGCATGATCTGTATGGCTGCTGAGCGCAGGCGCGCCTTGACTGCAGGGTCACCTTCGGTGCGCTTGCGTTCGTCATCGACCTCATGCTTTGACATCATGAGTTTCTTGGTGTGGTCGAAGCGCTGCCAAGCGACATCGGCTAGGGAGATCAACAGGACGATGACGGCGATCCACATGAGGATCAGGAAGGCCGTTTCGATCATGATCGTGAGAGACTCGGCGAAGCTCTCGTTCTCATACATCTGCGCAAAGATCGGCATCCGACCCTGCAAGACGATGTAGAGGACTCCTCCAAGGACGGCCAACTTCAATGCCGAGATGATGGTCTTGAAGACCGAGCTGAAGCTGAAGAGTCGATTGAGGTTGTTGACTGGGTTCAACTTCTCGATGCGGATCTTCAATGCCTCCTTGCGAATCTTGAATCCGATCTGCCCGTAGCCCGTCAGAATTGTTGCCACTAGGGCAATGCCGATGATCCAGAGGAAGGGCCAGACGATGTTTCCGTAGCTGAGAAGCAGCTGCTGTTGGGCAGACACCAGGCTGCTTTCACCGGCATCGCGAGGAGTGGCCATGCCCATAATGGGGTGCATCTGCGGGTCTACGGTCAGTCCGAATTCGAGGCTCTGCTTGAGGGCGTCGGTCAACCAGTGGCCTGTGGTCATCAGGGCGATGGTCACGACCAACAGCGTTCCTGCTGTGACGAATTCTCGGGACAGGGGCACGGTGCCCTTGTCGCCGGCCTCGTTCAGCTTGGTCGGAGTTGGCTTTTCAGTCTTGCCAGTGTCGTCTTTGAAGAGACTCATGACTCAAGCGCCGGCAAAGAGCAGGCGGGCCCCTGTAAAGATTTCGACGAAGACCCGTTCGAGAAAGGGGCTGCCTTCCTCGAGGAAGTAGATCGAAGCGACCAGCGCAAGGAGGATGCGCATGCCAAAACTGAACTCCATCAAGTTGATGTTCTGAACGGCTCGCGACAGAACGACCAGAGTGACGGTAAGAAGAATCATCACCGCAAAGATCGGTGCCGCGTACATCAAGCCGAATTCCAAGGCGTCACGGAGCATCTCGTGGAGATTCATGTAGACGATGGCGAAATTGAATCCCTGGCCGATGGGTACAAAGGAGAAGGTCGACTCGATGACGCGCAGGAACTGGTGATGGAGATTGAGCTGAAACAGCAGCAGGTAGGCCATGATCTCGAAGAGTTGAGCCATGGACGTGCTCGATGTTCCGGTCACAGGGTTGAGGACCCTGGACATGCTGAAGCCCATTTCATGCGCCAGGATCTCGCCAGCCACGGAGAGAACGGTGACGATCGCCCGCAGAGAGAACCCGGCAAGTAGGCCGATCACTCCTTCGCGTATTGCCATGGCCGCAAAATCGAGCAGGCCGCGAATCTCCAAGGGATTGAGTATCTGGCTGGTCCAATCTGTGTTGACCCACCAGAAGAAACTTCCCAGAGAGACACCAAGTATGATCCTGAGCAGCCGCGACTCCCGCTGCGCACTGAATAGCGGCGCAGCAAAGAAGAAGGCTGCCACTCTGATCAGGTTCAGCAGCAGCAGGGGCGCATGCAGAAGTACGAGGTTCAGGTCCATCGCTTGCGTTCTAGCTGGGCGTGATGGGCCCGTAGTTCGGCAGTGAGGTGAACAAGCTGTGCGCGAATTCGTACAGCGTGCGGAGAATCCACGGCATCAGCAGCAGCAGGGTGCCAACAACTGCCAGCATCTTGGGCACGATGCTCAGAGTCTGCTCCTGCAGTGCAGTGATCGTCTGAAACAAGCTCACCGCAAGACCGGTGAACATTCCGACCAGCAGCGCAGGGGCGACGATCATCAGCGCCGTGATCAGGGTTTGCTTCCCCAAGTCGATCATTACAAGTTCGTCCATTGAGACCTCAGGCGTTGAAGAAGCTGAATGCCAAGGATTCGACCACCAAGTTCCAACCATCCACGAGAATGAACAGAAGGAGCTTCAAGGGTGTCGACACGACGATGGGTGGAAGGGTGAACATGCCCATCGAGATTAGGATTGAGGAGATCACCAGATCGATCGCGAGAAAGGGTAGGAAGAGAACGAAACCCATCTGAAATGCGGTCTTGATCTCGGAGAGGATGAAGGACGGCACGATCACGTGAAACGGCGTGTCCGCCATGGTCTGCGGCCGATCCGTATGGCTTATGTCCAGGATGAGCTGAATGTCTTCTGGCCTGGTTTGCTTCAGCATGAACTCGCCAAGACGATCGCCACCGCGCTGCAAGGCGACATCGATAGGAATCTCCTCAGCGACATATGGCTCGTAGGCTTGCTCGTAGACATCCGTGACCACCGGTGTCATGACGAAGATCGTCATGAAGACCGCAAATCCCGTGACTACCATCGCAGGTGGCAGTTCCTGGATGGACATGGCGCGTTTCAAGAAGGAGAGAACGATGATGATTCGAGTAAACGAAGTCATCGTCATGACGATCGCTGGTGCCAGCGACAGGAGCGTCATGAGCAGCACGATCTCGAGCGCAGAATTGAGCGTGCTGACTTCGTCGCCAGTGTTGACTTGCAGACTGAATCCGGAACTGGGGCCCTGCTGACTTGTTGCGGGGCTACCCTGCAGTTGTGCAGGAAGAGGGGTGATCCCGGAACCGCCCTGTGCCTGCGCCGGCAGGCTGGCACAGAGCAGGAAGATCATGCTAACTAGGGCCGTGCGTAGCATATTTAGAGCTGACCAGCTTTGGCCTTGGCCAGGAGCTTCTTGAACTGAGCGATGTCGAGGGCGGGCTTCGGCTTGCCTTTCCTTGCGGGGGGGCGGGGAATGATCAGATCCTTGGGGACCGCACCCTCGTCTTCTTCCTCCTCACGCCTGGCGATTTCCATCTCGTCAGCTTCGTTTTCTGACGAGTCGCTGACCTTGAGGACGCTCAGGTTGGATTCGCAGGTGCCCAGCAGGAAGAGCTGATTGTCGAATTCCAGGACATGCACATGATGCTTGGGAGTGATGCGCATGCTCTGACGGTGTTCCACAAGAGTGCTGGTTCCAGTCGTCTTGGGCTTTCTCATTCGAGCGAAGACCACCAGGCCGACGGATCCCAAGATCAAGACTCCAAGCAAGGTGGAAATCAGTTGGTCCATGCCGGGCATGGTTGGAATCCCTGTGCCGACCTGCCCCGTATCGGTTGCCGGGGGCTGAGTCGCGGTGTTGGCAGTTGGAGTCGGCGTAGGGCTCGCTGGTGAGGTGGTCCCGCGTAGCGGACCGAGAAAGAGAATCAGCGCGATCGCCGGTGGAAGAAGTAGCCACTTGTATTTTGCCTGCATGGAATCGACCTCGATCCACACAAAGCAATGCTCGTGCCAAGTGCTGAATCCACAACATGCTGTGGACTGCGCTAGACCCTCACCGATTGGATGCAGCGATAGGGGACGCCGTATGTATCATGCGACAACGATGCACGATGCAGACCGAAGTCCTGAGCAGCCCGAATCGCGCAAGTTGATCCATCTGATCAACAATCTGCTCTCGGTCATCCAAACCCAGGCTGATGTAGCCAGGTTGACCGCGACCAAGGATGCCTACGAACAGGCTCTAGGAGTGATCGCGGCGAGTGGGGAGAAGGCGCTTACAGAAGTCGCCCAAATCCGTCGGCAATCGGATCAATCTTCGTCCAGATCAGCCTCGTCTGGCTGAGGCGGGTCCAGAAGATAATTCAGCTTGGCAGAGAGCACGGTTTCTTCGACTGGCCAGCCAAGGATGACGTCCGCCTTGGTCATGAAGCCCTGTAGAACGCGCTTCTTCGAAGGATGATGAATCAAGACGACGACCATCACCGTAGGGTCGTACTCCTTGATTCGCTTACACCACTCAAAGCGCCGTTCTTCGCCGATAGGAATGTCCAAAACCACCACGTCTTTCTGGTGAGCGGCAGGATTGGGCACTTCGCAGGTCGGATGACGATCGAGCTCCAGCCCTACACGCCGGCAACTCCTGCGCAGAGTGTCGACCAGCCGGGTATCGCAGAGATAGCAGGCCAACTTGCCGCGAATCTCCCGAATCGGGATGTCTTCCAGGCTCGCCTGATTCTCGCTAGCTGATTCTTCGCTTCCGAGGGCTTGGCTGCCATCGTCGAAGAGACCACCTTCGTTCCAAGACTCTGCAGACTCGAGGTCAATCAGGATCATGGCCTGACTCTCCTCGAAGCCGCCGACTTTGAAGCCGTATGTGTAGACCAGTAGCTGCTCGCTGCCGAGGGAGCCCTCGGGGTCGCCTGTGGAATCCACCAGGCCATGATCATGACAGGTCAGGCCCACGACGGAACCGAAGGATTCGCGCAGAACGCCGTCAACACCAGCGCAGAGGACCTTGGAAACATCGCCGAAGGCCTCCAGGTCTTCAGCATCGATTTGCCCGAGGCTTCGCTTCTTCTGGATGTCTTCCGCCGAGTTCATCATCATGAAGCCGGCCAAAGCAGTTGCCTCCTGCGACGCCAGAACGAAGCGCAGTGTGCGCCCTTCGAAGTCCTTGTCGAGATCGGCACGGACAACAACCGCCTGATGAGGAAGCGATGCCGTAATCTGCTCTCCGCTCAGAACCTCGAAAGAGCCCGGTGTCAGTGCGAAGGGTTGATCGATGAGCGACTTGAGTGACTCAACGATGGCGTTGGTCATGGATCCACAAAGCTTGCCTAGTTGCTTCGTCTTTCCGGGGTTGAATGTCAGTTCTGCCATCGAGCTTGGTTAGTCCAGAAAGGGCTTCAAGACTTCCATTACCTTTTCGGCAGTAAACGGCTTCTTCAAGAAGCCTTGCGCTCCACGAGTCATCGCCTCTGCCATCACGTCTTCGCTGCATTCGCTGGAGACCATGACGATGGGGGGCGGTGCGCTATGGGATTCCCCTATGGCCTTGACGAAATCCAGGCCATTCATATTGGGCATGTTGATGTCGGAGAGAATCAGGTCGACCTGATTTTTCTCGAGGACCGCGAGCCCTTCGAGGCCGTCATTGGCTTCGGTAAATTCCGATACTGGTATCCCTGCCTGATTCAGGCCGCGCATGATGATTCTCCGCATTGTGGGGGAATCATCGACAATCAAAACCCGGTGTCCCATGGAGCTCCTCTCGCTGGATCGTGCAGAGTCCAGGCTGGTATCGGCAAGACTCCTAGACGAATTTGATCAATTCCTCTGAGCGACCCAACTCCTTTTGAAGTCTGCTTCGGGTCTTCTCCAAGGACGTCTCTGTCATGCCGAGTTTCTGCATGGCAAGAGGTGAGATTTCGTAGCTGAGGTCTTCTCGAAAGACGCCGATTCCCTCTTGCAGACAGAGAATGTCCGCAATGTGTACGATCGAAGTCAGCTCTGGATCAGCAACGATCAGATTCTCGTCGTGGTGGTTGCGAATAGCTCGGCGAAGGCTTGTGGGAAGCAGCCAACGGTCCAGAACCAGGCTGCCGGCGACGGCGTGATCCATGGAGCAGAAGCTGCGCTCGAAGGCCAGAAAGTCACCATCTTCGGTGAGCTCCAGGGCATCGAGGCTCGGAGTGAAGCTGGACATGAACTGCGAGATCGCGATCTTGCCGATGTTGTGCAGAATGCCGGCTGTGAAGGCGGTCGCGGCTTCATCCAGACCCGATCTTTCGGCGAGGATCTGGCAAGTAATCCCACAGGCGATGCTGTGGCGCCAGATCTCCTTGGGACTGAGATAGGCGCTGGTGCCGGATTGCTGGAAGTACGAACTCGTGCAGGTGGCGACGACCAGCTTTACCAGGTTTCTGGTGCCAAGAAAGCTGACGGCCTCGCTCACCGAGCTCACCTCACGATTGAGAGAGTAGAGACTCGAGTTGCAGGTCTTGAGGATCCTTGCGGTCAGAGTAGGGTCGGTGCGGACTACGGAGACCAGGCCGTCGAGGGAGTACTCAGGATCGTTCACTATTCCCAGGACCTGCACGGCGACATCAGGTAGCGGAGGCATCCGCTCGATGACTTCGAACAAGTCCTGTGCAGGTTTCAATGCGGCGTCTTTCCCGGTTGTGATCTGAGACCCCGCTGCCGCAGAAGTGTAGAGAATGGCAGCGTTCTTAGCTCATCGGGAGATGCCTGCAGGGACTTGAATGAAAATTCGACAGTCCATGCCAAGGGGCTGTTGGATTACGCAACAGCCCCTTCCTCCGGCCTAACTGGCCTGGAGATGAGCGCGGTCGAGCTGAGCCTTGAGCCGGCCCATGACGTTGCTGTGGATCTGGCAGACCCGGGACTCGGTGAGCTCCATGATCTCGCCGATCTCGCGCATGGTGAGGCCTTCGTAGTAATACATGATGATGATCAGCCGCTCCTTCTTGGTCAGGTTGCGGGTGATCAGCTCGAGCACGTCCTTTTGGTGGATGGTCTGCACTGGATCCGCGCCCTTCTTGTCAGCGAGGATCTCGACCTTCTCCATCTCCTTGTCGTCGTCACCATCGTCCCACTTCTCCGAGAGGGAGAAGATGGCCTTCGCGTTGGACTCTTCGACAGTCTCATTCAGCTCGGCAAGGCTCATTTCCATCGCCTCGGCCATTTCGAAGGCGTTTGGGTCGCGGCCGAGTTTGCCTTCTAGAGTTCTGAGGGACTTCTCGAGGCGGTGTGCCTTCAGGCGAACCAGGCGAGGAACCCAGTCCTGAGAGCGCAGCTCGTCGAGGATCGAGCCACGGATACGTGTGGTGCAGTAGGTCTTGAACTTGATGCCGCGGCTCAGATCGAAGCCATCGATGGCATCCATGAGTCCGAAGATCCCCGCGCTGGTGAGATCGTCCAGCTCAATGGACTTGGGCAGCGTTTGCAGCAGGCGCTCAGCGATGACCCGGACAAGAGGAATGTGCAGCTCGATGAGGACGTCGCGAAGATTGATGTCCTTGGTGCGCTTGTAGGTCTTCCAGATGTGCTTGAGCTGAGAATCGTCGATTCTGGCGGCGTAGCTCGACTGGGGGCGACCGCTAGCGGTGGTTTTGACCGCAGCCTTCGCCACCGGCTTGACGGTTATCTTGCGGGTACTGCTGGCCGCGCTGGCCTTCGCAGTAGCAGCCTTCTTGGCAGGAGCCTTCTTGCCGGCAAGCTTGCTCTTGGTGGACTTTGGTCCCTTGGTTGTGGTCCCAGGGGTGGCTCTCTTGGAGCTGGCCTTGGGGGACTTTGGGGAAGAAGAGACGCGCTTGGTGGACAAGCGTCTGGCGGCGGTGCTCCGAACCATGTGTTCAGCCCTGCTTTGGAGTGAAGGAAGAAGCCAAGCTCCACAACAATCAGCTGAAGGTCCCCTCGATCTACATGGATCTACCCGGTCTTACCTGGTTCCCCTGGCCCAGCTGGGCTATCAGGACGCGGGATACCGCCGCATCGCGTCCTAGCTTCTTTCGGGAACCGGCTACCAGGCAGCTACTGCTGCGGAAGGCCCTTGGCTTTGCGTCCCCACCTTTCGATGGGTTTGCCTTTGTCGTGAAGCACTCTGAAAGATCGTTTGCCGGTTTTGGCCGGCGAGTGTTTATCGGCAGGACTGGGGTTCCGTTTCACTCCTACTTTGGATTAACTTGAGAGAAATCGTCAAGTAGTTATCTGGTAAGGAGTTAGGGGAACTCAATCAGAGCCTCTAGGCGCTGGCCTGGCAATTTATCCCGGCCCTTCAGGAATCCGAGTTCCACGAGGAAGATGCAGGCGACCACACGGGCGCCGAGATTTTCGACGAGTGTACAGGCAGCGGCCATAGTTCCGCCGGTGGCCAGCAGGTCGTCAACCAGGATCACCCTGCTGCCCGGGTGAACCCCGTCTTCGTGGATCTCGAGTCGATCCGAGCCGTACTCCAAGTCGTAGTCCACGGCTCGGGTCTTGTAAGGCAGCTTGTTGGGTTTGCGGATGGGGGTGAAGCCCTTGTTGTGCTGCAGGGCGAGTGGAACGCCAAAGAGAAAGCCGCGCGACTCGATGCCGACTACCTGATCGAAGTCCAGATCGCTGACCCTTTCGCCCATGAGACGGATTGATCCGGCCAGTGCAGCGGGGTCAGCCAGCAGTGGTGTGATGTCCTTGAATACGATGCCTGGCTTGGGAAAGTCAGGCACGTCCCTGATGTAATGCTCTAGTTCCATGGGTTGTGATGTCCTTTGAGGGGCTTACATCTCATCTGGAGCTGCAACGCCGATGAGGCCAAGACCAGTAGATATCAGTTGCCGCGAAGCTGCAACCAGGGCGATCCGCGCCTTCTTGGTCGCTTCTTCGGCGCGGAGTACGTGGTGCTCGTGCAGGTAGCTGTGGATTTCGCCAGCCACCTTGATCATGAGGTTGGTGATGACACTTGGCTCGCTCTGCTCTGCGGCCCGCTGCATGCAGCCGCTAAACTCGTGCATGGTCAGGAGAACGTCTTCGGCGTCAGCGAGGAGCTCGTAGTCCAGATTCTCCAGCAGGCTGTCTACCTCCTCAGGAGCTTCTGACTTCTGCAAGATTCCGGAGAGCCTCGCATAGGCGTACTGCACGTAGGGTCCCGTCTCACCGTCGAAGCTGAGCATGGTGTCCCAGTCGAACTTCACGTCCTTGATGCGACCGTTCTTGAGGTCGTTGAAGACGATGGCTGAGACGCCGATTTGTTCGGCGACCTCTTCCTTGTTTGTGAGGTCCGGGTTCTTCGCTTCGATGATGCGACGCACGTTGGCGACGGCCTCGTCGAGGACTTCGTCGAGGAAGATCGCGTTGCCGCCACGGGATGCAAACTTCTCCCACTTACCTGAATCCGGATTCTTGGCCAGGATCAGGCCGAAAGGGACGTGCTCGATCTTCTTCGCCAGGGGCTCTCCCATCTTGACGAGCATCGCCTTCAGCTGCTGGAAGTGCAGTTTCTGTTCCGAGCCCACGACGTAAAGCATGCGATCCGGCGCGAAGGTCTCGAGTCGATAGAAGGCCGCTGCGAGGTCGCGGGTGTGATAGAGAGTCGTGCCGTCGCTCTTGCGCAGGATGCATGGGACCTTGATCCCCTGGTCCTTGAGGTCGACGACTCCCGCCCCTTCCGATTCGGTCAGGACCCCTGCCTTGATGACACGGTCCATGGCGCCGGCCATCTTGTCTTCGTAGAAGCTCTCGCCAGTGATGTGGTCAAAGCTGACACCGAGGCGGTCGTACGGCCCCTGAAAAGCCTTGAGGGACTCATCACGAAGAAACTGCCAAAGCTTGCGCTCCTCGTTGTCCTCACCGGTTTCGAGGTTCTTGAAATGCACCGCAGCTTCTTTGTCCAGGCTCGGGTCCTGCGCTGCCTCTTTCCCGTAGCGGATATAGAGGCTGAACATGTAGCGCATCGGTTGTTCAGCGAGCTTGTCTGCCTCGCCCCAACGCATGTACGCGGTCATCATCTTGGCGAAGGGCATGCCCCAGTCACCGAGATGATTGACGCCATGGACCTCTGCTCCCAGGTACAGATGGATGCGGCGCAGGGCGGCGCCGATCACCGTTGAGCGCATGTGGCCGATGTGGAAGGGCTTGGCGATATTGGGCGAAGAGAAGTCGATGACGATGCTCTTCCCCGATGCCGGCGAAGGTCCGAAGGGAGCTTCTTGTCTGAGGATGCCCTCGATGGCTGAGCGTGCCAGAGCTGCGCGGCGATACTTGAAATTGACGAAGGGACCAGCAGCGCTCGCCTGCTCGATGATCTCGTCAGCTTCGAATTCTGCGGCGATGCGCGCGGCGATCTTGGGTGGCGCCGTGGATTCGGCCTTCGCCAGCATGAAGCAGGCCAGAGCCAGGTCGCCGTGCTCCCGATTCTTGGGAGCTTGCAGCAGAATGAATTCCGACTTGTCCTCGCCCAGGGCGGCGCGCAGGCGGGATTCCAGATGTCCGCGGAGGTCGCTCAAGATCAATTCTCCAGGCGCCCCTGCGTCAGTTGGATCGCAGTGTTCAGCGCAGCCGGAATTCTCGGGCGCGCTCTTCTCCTCTGTCCACGTAAAAGACCATTAGGCTGGTCTTCTTCAGCTCCATCAGCTTGCTGAGCACTCGTAGGAGATCCTCACAGCTGCCGATAGGCTCGCCATCGATGGCGGTGATGACCTGATTCGCGGCGAAGCCTAGCTTCGGCAGGGGATCGGGCAGATGGAGGAGGCGAAGGCCGCGGTAGTAAGAACCGCTCTTGAGCTGGCCATTCTCCGGGTCACCAAGGCTGCCGTTCGTCAGCAGTTCGCGGCCCTTGGCCACCAGCTGGTCCAAGTCTTCGCTGGCATAGAGTTCGGTGAGCGCCGCATGAATCGGGCGGATTGGCGGAAAGACCCGGTAGATCACATCATCGAACCAGTCCTGGAGAGCGGCATCATCGAGCTCGCTAGCAGGAGTCTCGCGCTGCACCGGATCGACTAGAGCGATCAGCCCGAGGGCGTTCTTCTTGAGGTCTGCGTTCTTGCTCGAAAGAGAGTTTCGCAGCGGGAGCTGGGAGTAGCCGAAGTAGGCGGGGCCCAGGTCCGAACGCAGCCGGATGCACTCGCTCATGAACCAGAAGACCTGTGCCCGGTCAAGATCATCACCGATCTCCAGAAGGGCGATGAACGGCACCATGTCCAGTTCGTAGGCGAAAGTGCCGGGTCGCGGCCCCTTGTTGCCGGCTGGACCGACCTTGGTGGCGACCCATTCCTCCACGTCGCCAGTGATTGTCGAGGCCAGATGCACCTCGAGAAAGCCGAGGGCGAGCCGGTAGCCAAGCTCGCGGATCCGCCGAACCGGTTCTCCAGGAATATGGCGGATGAGATTGAAGCTGTGTTCGATCTCCGGCCCGTAGAAGGCGCCATACATCGCCGTCTCTCGGTCGAGCACGGAGCCACTCTCGCGCAAAACCATGGAGATGTAGCCAGGGTCGTAGCGCAGTTGGAGCAGGCGGTCGTAGGCCCGCTGCCACTCGCTGTCGTCACAGATGAGCCGCCCCTCCTGGTCATAGCTCACGCCGCTGCTGTCCGGCCCGGGGGCGATGCTCTGCATGATCCGCAACTCACGGAAGAGGTCTTCCGGGGGGGCGAGGTTCTTTTGCGGGTTGCGGAAAGGGATTCGCCAGTCCTGCTGCTCCTGTGCGGGGAGAAGCATGGGGATGGCGAGGATGAGGAGGTGGGCGGTGAGTCTCACTGTGACGAGTAGCTTTGGAGGGGGCCTAGCGTAACCGCTCCAGATCCCCTAGCCGAAGGCTGAGATGGCGAGGAGCTGGATCAGGCCAATGAGCGTACCGAGCACGCCGCCAAGAATCTCAATCGCCCTAAGTTCCCGCGAGGCAACCTCCAAGATGAGGCTCTCGAGCTTCTCCACCGGGAAGGCAGCGACTTTCTCTCGAACCACCGACTCGATGTCCAAGCCGGCTTCGACCGCCTCCTCGAGTTTTTCGAGGAGTGCTTCCCTATGACCCAGGAAGCCATCGACCAGGGACTTGCGGAGTTCTCCCAGGCGTTCTTCCGTGAGGAAGCCGCCGATCAGCGGTAGGCCACGAAGTTGCTCGATGCGATCGGCGAGGGCTTCGGTCAGGACCTGCTCGAGCAGGCTCTCCAGGTCGACTTTCTCGAAGCTCTTGACCACATCTTCGTGGCGCAGCAGATGTCCACCGACGACGTTGCCTATGCTCGCCGCCAGCGCCTCCTGTCGCTTCCCCATGAGCCCCTGCACTCGTATGCCGAGTATGTTGATGGGTTTGATGGGGCGGAAGATCATCTTCACCGCGAGGCGATTGGTCAGGTAGCCAATCAACCCTCCGAGCAAGGGGACGGCGATGATGGTCAGAGGGCTGAGTTCCATAGACTGCTGGCGGGGTCTGATGAGAGCGATCGCTGAGGTGCTTCAGATGCGAGCTTTGTGGCTGAGGTACTGCGGGACGTTCAGTCGACCTCGGCCTCCTCGTGAATCAGTCCCAAGTCGGTACAGGCATTCCAGAGCATGACCATGGCCTGCTTGGCATTCATGCTTATGCAGGGGGCCAGGTCACTGCGGGCTGCCAGTTTGCGGAGGCGTTGGTAGAGATCCAAGACTTCTCTCTCCTCTTCGCTCAGCTCTCGCCCAAGAAGATCCTTTTGGCCAGTCCTTGATGACTCACTCATTGCTCAATCTCCTCGCCTGTCCTGCATGCGCTTGGCCTTGAGCTCGAATCTCGGTAGCTCACCCTCTGCGGCCTTGGATAGGTTGAATCGCAAGCCCTCGTGGGCTTCTGCCAGATCCTTGCCCAGGTTCTTCTCTAGCTTCTGCCAGCTCTCTGCGCTGTCGGGCTTGAGCTCGACCTGGACCGTGATCTCGTCGCGAATGCCTGCTTCACGGGTGAGGAGGATCTGAAACTCTTCGATATCCGCATACTCGCGGATGATGGTCTCGACCGCCCGCGGGTAGACGTTTGTCCCACGAATGCACTTCATGTCGTCGACTCTGCCGAGGATCCCTCCCTGGTAGATGTCGCCTGTGCGGCCACAGCTGCAGCTGTCATGAGGAATGCGCTGCACCAGGTCCCGAGTTCGGTATCTGATGAGTGGGATGAAGCCCCGTCCGAAGGAGGTCACGATGCGTTCGCCACGACCACCCATGGGTACGGGCTCGAGGGTCTCCGGATCGATGACCTCTTCGATGAAGTGATCTTCGATGATATGCGTGCCGCCTGGCTGTTGTTCGCACTCGAAGATCATGATCGTTCCGATCTCGGTCATGCCCGCCGTATCGCCGACCTTCGCACCCCACATCTCTTCGAGGAGTTTGCGGGTCGCCGGGACCGCGGGCTCACCGGAGACGATCAGGCGGCGGACTTTACCATCCTTGGCGAGGTCGATCCCCAATTCTGCAGCGACCTGGCCCATGCGCAGGGCGTAGGTGGGTGTGGCGCAGACTACGGTCGCAGCCATCTCAACGAGTTGTTTGACTCGGCCCTCGGTGGTCATGTTGCCGGAAGGCAGAACCATGCAGCCGATCTTCTCGCAGCAGTAGTGTGCACCCCAGAAGCCGATGAAGGAGCCGTAGCTGAAAGCAAAGAAGACGCGATCGCTGGGGCGAATGCCAAAGCCCCAGAAGCCGTAGCACCACATCTCGGCGATCCAAGCCCAGTCCTTTCTCGAGTCGAGAACCCGCAAGGGCTGTCGTCCGCTCGTGCCGGAAGTGAGGTGGTAGCGAATCGCGTCGTCCACATCGCGGGTGAGCATGTCGCCGAACATGGGTTGCTCTGCCTGGCAGGCCATCCAGTTCTCACGGGTCATGAAGGGCAGCCGACGGAGGTCGTCCAGACCCTTGATCTTGTCGGGAGTCAGGCCGGCGGATTCATAGAGCCGGCGGTGAAAGGGGCTCTGTTGCCATGCTCGCTGCACATGACCCTGGAGCTTGATGCCTTGCAGCGCGTGGAGCTCTTCCTTGGGAAGCGTCTCCTGTTTGGGATTCCAATACGCGGGCCAATGTTGCTCAACCAAGCTGCCTACCTCGGTAAAGGGTGTTCTGCGCCAGGATACTGGAGCAACTCGAATCGTGGAAATCGAAAGGTCGAGACGCGTGTTGACCGATCAGGAAGGTGGGACTGAAGGGGGCGAAGAGTGCTCGTGGGAAAGTGTTGAATTCCTGAACGGAACTCAAGCCTGAGCCATTCATTCCGTGAATCTATAAGCCACGGTACTAGCGGGAATACCCGGCAAGGGATCAATGGAAATCACGACACTGCTTGGGCTGGCGATCGCAATTGGAGGAATCCTCGGCGGTCAGGTTCTCGAAGGCGGGCATGTTAGCGCGCTTATTGAGACGACTGCCTTCCTGATCGTGATCATTGGCTCACTGGGAGCGACATTGGTCGCCACGCCCATGGATGATTTCTTTCGCGCCATGAAGGCGCTGAAGAACACTTTCATTCCGCCCAAGATCGATCTTCCAGGCACGGTGGAGAAGATCCTCGAGCTCGCCAATCTGGCCCGCAGAGAAGGACTGCTAGCCCTCGAGTCTTTCACCTCCGACGGGGAGGGTGACCCCTTCTTGGTCAAGTGTCTGACTCTCGCCATCGATGGCAGCAGCGCCGAGGCCATTCGCCAGACGGTCGAGACTGACATGGATATCGCCGAAGAAAACAACAAGGCGGGGGCGAAGTTTTGGGAGACCTGGGGCGCCCTCTGTCCCACTGTCGGTGTGCTCGGCGCGGTGCTCGGTCTCATCCACGTGATGGAGAACCTGGACAACCCGGCCATGATCGGCCCCGGCATCGCCATCGCCTTCGTTGCGACGGTCTATGGTGTGGGCTATGCAAACGTGGTTTGCCTGCCCATCTCCTTCAAGTTGGCGCGCCAGAACCAGCATGACCAGTTGCACAAGAGTTTGATTCTCGAGGGTGTGGTCGGGATTCAATCCGGAATGGCTCCCGGAGCCTTGCGCAGCCGCTTGTCGGTCTATGTCAATCACTGATGGGCAGAAAGCACAAGCACGAAGAGCACGGCAATCACGAGCGTTGGGTCATCAGCTATGCCGACATGGTGACCCTCCTGTTCGCGCTCTTCGTGGTGCTCTATGCCCTCGGTGAGGTCAAACTCAAGAAGCTGAAGCAGCTGAAACAGAGTCTCGCCTTCGCATTCTCCTTCGAGGGTGAGGGGAAGACTGACGAGGACGGAATCTATGACCGAGGTGAGAGTGGTGGTGACCTCATCGAGGGCATCCCTCTGTTGACAGCTCAGAACGGGGAGATGGTGGAGTATCTGCTCGACCAATTGCCTGCGGAGTATGAGCAGATGACCGGCAAGTCCATTGAGATTCAGTTGCTCAACGACCAGGTCACTTTCAAGGGCAACCTCTCGGCCTTCTTCAATCCTGCAGGCAGTCCAAGTCAGGACTTGATCAAGGTGGATGTTGAGCAGTGGCTCCAGAAGCTCGTCGAGAACAGCACTGGAATCAGCTCCAAGATTCGGGTCATCATCCATGCCCCTCGGCGCCAGATGGGCAAGGGTCCGGACGGCAAGTCCGTTTTCTCGAGCGATCTCTGTATGCAGCGCTTGCGGCAGGTGCATCGCCTCCTGCCATTGCTGCGCAAGGTCACCGAGCAGATGGTGACTACCGAGTTCAAGACCATGGACCGCGCGGAATACGCGGGAAAGCCGGGGACCTGGGAAGATCAGGGCACGATCGCCTTCGCCTTCTCCAATTAGCCGAGCAGGTCTCGCGCCAGGATCAGCTTCTGAATCATGCTGGTCCCTTCGTAGATGCGGAGGCCGAAGATGTCACGCAGAAGGCGTTCCGGTGGGTGTGCGCTGCTATAACCGCGGCTACCGTGAAGCATGACCGCCTGTTCGGCGGCGCGAGCGGCCGCTTCGGTGGCATAGAGCTTGGCAGCGGCGAGATCGCTGAGAGTTTCGATGCCCGCATCACGGCGACGGGCGCAGCGATGCACCAGCTGTCTGGCGGCGAGGAGTTCGACATACATGTCCGCCAGGCGTTCCTGCAGCATTTGGAAGCTCGCCAGGGGCTTGCCAAATTGCTCCCGTTTCTCGAGGAACTCCGTGCTCAATTGCAGTGCGGCACGGTGAATCCCGACCGCGCCGGCAGCCACGGAAATACGACCCGCTTGCAGGCCGCCCATGGCTATGGCGAATCCCTCGCCGGCTGCGCCGATGACTTCATCGGCTTCTGCGCGCATGCCGTCAAAGATCAATTCAGCGTGGTCGGAACCCCTGTGGCCGAGTTCCTTGCCGGGCATTCTCTCTCGGCGCAGACCTTCTCTGTCCGTAGGTAAGAGGAAGGCCGTGATGCCCTTGCGTCCAGCGCTCGGGTCGACAGTGGCGAAGACGATCGCCAGGTCGGCCAGTCCGCCATTGGTGATCCAGATCTTCTTGCCCGTGAGTCGGTAACCATCGCCATCCTTGTCGGCGCGGCATTGCAGAGATGCCACGTCCGATCCGGCCTCCTCCTCGGTGAGGGCGAAGCAGCCGATGTTTTCACCGCTGAGCAGCCGTGGCATGACCCGATCGATCTGCTCTCTGCTGGCAAAGGCCTCCAGGCACATGGCTACCAGGCCGCAATGCACGGCGAGGAAGCCGCGGCTGTTGCCGCAGACCGCTCCGATCTCTTCATGCGCGATGGCCATCTGCAGGCTGTTCCAACCAGCGCCACCGTTTTCTTTGGCGATAGGGCCAGCGAGCAGGCCTGCCTGCGCAAATTCATCGACGCACTCGCGGCGAAAGCCACCTTCCTCGTCGATCCGGCGGGCATGTGGCAGGAGCTTGTCCTCAGCAAACTCGCGTATCTCGCGGGCGAAGCTCGCCAGGCTTTCGGCAAGATCGCTATCAGGAAGAATGCGCGCTCGATTCATCGCCCGGTGAAGCGTGGATCCCGCTTTTCCTTCCAAGCCTGGTAGAACTCGCGATGGTCCGCGCAACCCAGGAGAAGGGCCTGAGCCTGGGCTTCCTGTTCGATCGCGCTGTCCAAGTCCATGTTGCGTTCGTTGACCAGCATTCGCTTGGTCATCGAAAGAGCCAGGCCAGGACCCTCCGCCAGGCTCCTGGCTATCGAGCGGGTCTCAGTCATCAGGTCTTCGGCGCCGACGACCCGGTTGGCCAGGCCGATGCGCAGACACTCTTTTGCTTTGAGCTTTTCCCCCAGCATGAGAATCTCGGCGGCGCGGCCGCTACCCACGATGGGAGGCAGGAGGTAGGCGGCGCCCATGTCGGCTCCGGTCAAGCCGACCTTGGTGAACAGGAAGGCAAAGCTCGCCTTCTCCGACATGATGCGCATGTCGCTGGCGAGTCCCAGGACAGCGCCAGCACCGGCAGCAGTGCCGTTGATGGCGGCGAGCACAGGCTTGTTGAGTCGGCGCATGTTGCGCACGACCGCTCCGGTCATCCGGGTGAACTGCAGGGTCTCGGCAGTTTCCCTTTCCAGGAGCTGAGCGATGATCTCCTCCACATGACCACCGGAGCAAAAGCCCTTGCCCGCGCCGGTGAGGATGAGAACTTTGACTGACTTGTCTCGTTCCAGGTCGGCGAATAGCCGCTCGAGCTGAGCATAGATCTCGAAGCTCAGGGAGTTCAGGCTGTCAGGGCGATCCAGGGTGAGGGTTCCGATGCCTTCGGCGATCTCGAAGTGGAAGTCGAAGTCAGATGAACTCATGGTTCCTCAACAAAGCAGGGTGGCTCCGCATCCAGGTTATAGACGCAGCCTACTGGACGCTCGCGGCAAAGTTGCAGGACCGCATCAGCCACTTCCGCAGTGCTGTGCAATCTGCCGATTCGGTTCATGGCCCCCAACTCGTTCATTGCGATCTCCTCGCTCTTGCCCTGTCGCTCGGCGATCGATCGAGCTGCATTACGGGTGATATCTGTGTCCACGAAACCAGGGCAGACTGCATAGCTACGGATCGCCGTGCCCTGAAGTTCGGCGGCCAGGCTCCTGGTCATGCCGAGCATGGCGTGTTTGGCGGCGCAGTAGGCGCTGGTGTATGCGAAGCCCCGCAGGCCGGCGGTCGATGCCAACTGCAGCAGGCAGCCTTGGCCCGCTGCACGCAGACCAGGAAGAAAGGCGCGGATGAGAGCGAAGGGTGCGCGTAGGTGGAGACTCATGCTCGATTCGAGCATCTCCTCGTTGGTCTTCTCGAACTTGCCGCTGGGGGCGATGCCCGCGTTGTTGATGAGAATCTGCGGTTCGCCGATTGAGTTGCGCATGGCCTTGATGAGGCCAGCGATGTCCTTGCTGCGGCGGAGGTCCGCGGCGTGAGCGAAGACACTGGGCCCCAGTTCCTTTGCGGCTCGCGCCAGGCGCAGCTGGTCACGGGAGGTGATCGCCAGGCGGTAGCCAGCTGCCGCCAGCCTGTCGGCGACAGCCCGCCCGATGCCACGGCTGGCTCCAGTCACCAGGGCGATCTCCTCGCTCATGCTTGCATCCTAACCCTGAGCCGTGACTGCACTCCCGCCTGATCCGGAGTTTCGCTCAGGTCTCGCGATCAGAGGGACCGATAGAGGCTTGGAATCGGTTTTGAGAGTCAAGTTCTCGGCGGGCTGCCCCCACAGCCACTCGAGTATCGGCGGACAACCCCGAGATCGGGCATGGTGGGCGGAGTTTCCTATCCGCTAAAGCGCCCGATCTCCTCCCGTCGATGACATGGGAAGTGGCCATGCCACCGGAATCTCCCATGCATAGGATTCTCAGCACTTCCCTCCTGGGGCTCTTGGCCCTGCAGACCCTGCCGGCTCAGAACAACTGGGTGACCGTTCCTGAGCAGTTTGCCCAGATACCGGGGAACGTGTCCCTCTCCCTGCCTGCGCGTTGGTCGAAGGGAACCCTGCAGGTCATCTTGGATGCGGAGCTGATGTCCCCCCTGGTTGGCCAGAGCATCACCCATCTGCGATTGCGTAGACCGGCCTTCTTGCTCGAGGGCGCCTATTCGAATCGGCAGCTGGACTTCAAGGTGACCTTCAGCACGGCGCCGCATCGGGCCAGGTACATCTCCAGTGATCCAGCCTACAACCGTGGATTGGACGAGGTGGTGGTCTTCGAGGGGCCCGTTAATCTGGCTGGCACTCCGGCCGCTGCGGCGGGGGACCGAGTAGGAGCGGACTTGATCGATCTGGTTTTTGCCCAGCCCTACTTGCTCTCGGATACGGGGCTCACTATCGAGTGGGAGACCGGTCTCGCAGGCACGGCCATGGATGTCAGCCCAGAACACTGGGTCGATGCGGCCTGGCATATGGGCGGTGTTGATCAGGGCTTCGCGGTGACCATTGGCCAGGGTGGCTGCAACTCCGCTGGCGGATCGGTGGTGCACTTGGAGATGGATCGGGGCGCGACCCCGGGCTTCGGCAAAACCCTCCGCTTCAAGCTGAGTGGGGCGCCGGCGAATACGCGGGTATACCTGCTCGTTGATTTGGTAGAGGAGGCAAGCGCGGATCTGATCCCCGGCTTTGGAGGATCCATGGCAGCCCTGGGATTGCCGGATTGTGTGCTCTGGACCCGGCTGCCGGCGGGCAGTCAGAGGTATGGATTCTTCACCGCGAGGGGGACAGGGACGCCCCCCAGCCAGGTGGTCGAGGGCACCACGGATGGGGCCGGAGAGCTGACCAGGCAGGTTGAGATGCCGGATCTCCCGGAGCTGCATGGCCGGCAGATGACCGCCCAGGCCCTGGTCACTGAGGGTACGCGCCTGGTGGCCAGCAATGGTCTGGTGCTCTTCATGAATCAGGCCTCTTTCAAGGATCACGCGGCTCTGATCTTCATCCCGGAAGACCATGTGCAGACGATTTGGGCGCCCTGGCATGGGGCGAGCCCGATCTTCCAATTCGGCTTCTAGGGCAGCCTGGGCCCGGAATTGACCCCAAGCCAGGCTCCAGGCTTGACCCGGCAGCGGTCGCCGCTACTCTGCTCGGCCCTCCGCAGCTCGGAGTCCTCATGGCCAAGCCCAAGAAGAAGAAAGAAGTTATCCACCTGGTCTGCTCCGAGACCGGCGACCGGAATTACACCATCCGGAAGAAGCCCGGGACGCCCAAGCTGGAGCTGAAGAAGTACTGCCCCCGCCTGCGCCGGCACACGCTGCATACTGAGAAGAAGAAGTAGGCAGGCTGGAAGCGCTCAGCGCTTCGCCGCCTTTTCCCCTGCTCTCTGCGGCAGAAAGCGTTGCAGGATGCGATCCATTTCCCTTCGGTCTTGCGGCAGCAGCTGCGGCAAGACCCGGATCCTCTCGGCGATGCGGCTGAGTGAGTTGTAGGCGCCACGCTTTCCCAGGTTCTGCAGGCAGAGCACCAGGCTGCCAATGCGCCCCGAATCCGTGGCGATGCGGGGATCATCCAGCGCCCTGGCGAGGTACTCCTCGGCGAGCGCCGGCTTGGCTTTGGCACTGAGCACGAAGAGGGCGCGACTGAGCACCTCCGGGTCCGGATCCTGGTTGAAGGCTGTCTCCGCCAGGTCGATGCTCTCCGGTGAGCCGGAGAATCCGCAGCCCGTGATGAGTTCAGCGCGAACTCGTGCATCCACCAGGTCGCCCAGGCGCTGCTCGTATGCGGCCTGAACCGCCGCGCTGTCCCGTGTAGCTAGGATCATGAAGGGGCTGACCAGTTCTTCCCCCGCTAGATCGACGAGTTCGCTGAGAACACGAAGCGCCAGTTCTGGCTCCAGTTTGTTTGCCGCGCAGTGGGCGAGCTGACGAGCCAGAGCCCGATCTCCCCGCTTGCCGGCCAGGTCGAGAACGAGACGGATCAAGTTCTCGGAGCCGCTAGCCAAGAGGTGCTCCAGGGCGGCCAGTCGCCGTGCCGGGTTGCTGTCGTCCTTGAGAATGAGGGCCAAGCTGTCGATCCCGCTGGAGCTGCGCTCACCACGTTCCTCCATGTTCTTCCAGGTTGTGAGCAGGAGCGCGCTGGCAACCGGGACCAAGAATTCCTCCTCGACACTGAGTTCGATGAGATCCATGACCTCTCTCTCCTGTGCCGCTCCCAGGTAGGGACCATCGGCAAGCGTGTCGAGACCCAGATCCGTGGCGATCAAGGCGTCCTTGGCGATGCTGAGGAGCATGGCACGAGCGAGGTGATCGCTGGCGTTGCGCTGACCAAGGATCATGCCCTTCTCCCAGCGTTCGGCCAGCCCGTCGCGTATGAGGCGATTGAGCAGCTGTCGAAGGACCTGTCCGCGAACTCCCTGATCCTGCGCCGGAAGCATGCCACGCTCGCTCAAGGCGAGCTCGTCCGTTGCAGGCAGATGTTGAGTGAGTTCTCGGTAGAGCCGGCGAAGCTCGGCATCGATCTCAGTTGCGCCGGCTTCGTCCTCGCTCTCCACCCGCTGCCAGAGTTCGCATCCCAGGTCGACGAGCTCCTGCAGGTAGCTGTCGAAGCTACGCGCAGGTCTGGTCATCGCTCGCTCATCAGCGAGCCGATCCGCATTCGCCATTGGCGCCGCCGGAGAGCGTTGCATGCGATCCACTTGCATGAGCTCGCCTGCTCCTGGAGTCATCTTCTTGCCCGCAGTTGCTGGCAGCGGATTGCCAGCCTGCCAGAGAAAGAAGGCGAGCCCAAGAAGGAACAGGGCGCAGCCGAGGCCCAGCAGGGCCAGGCCGCGCATACTTGTGCGCGCACCCATCATCCCTGCAGGTCTGCGTCCACGCAGGGGAACTGCTGGTAGGAGGAAAGAGCGGAGACCACATCGCTGCCGATGCGACGACATTCGCTGCCGATGGGGAAGATCAGGAACCACTTCGTTCGGCAGGCAAAGTCCAGACGAGTGATCTTGATCGTCTGCAGGGGGCGCGTGTAGGTCTGGGACTTGGCTGAATGTTGGGTACTCGCGTGTGAGGGTACGATCACGGCGAAGGAAGGGCAGTTGCTCGAAGTCCCTTCCAACTGCACTCCACCCATGTCCACGTTGAGTCCACCACAGCCGAGATTCGGTCCGTAGACCACCCGCGTGGGAACGATCCTCGTGACCTGGTCCGGACAGTCGAAGTCTTGGGCGCTGAGCCCAGAGATACACAGGCAGATAGAAAGCGATACGGAACGGATCATGAGCCCTCCTATGGGTGCTGGTTGTTGGACTGCTCTCATGCAGTCGCCCAGTCCTGTGCACGCATTGACTCCTAGGTGACGCGTCGATCCTCGGTTGACCTATTCGGTCTTGAGATCTACCAGGGCCATGCGCATCGCGTCCTCGATGCCGCGTGTTCGGTACCCGAGCTCATTCGCGGCCTTGTCACTGGAGTACCAGCAGAGTCTGCTGGCCATGCGCATGGCCTGAGCGGTGATCGGTGGCGACAGGGGACGGAGCCATTCGTAGGCCGTCGCCAGACTGGCAGCGAGACGAGCGACTGGCATGGGAAGAGCTAGACGCGGCGGGCGGTGACCAGCGAGCCGCAGCAGGCTGCCAACGAATTCTCGGCCCCTCAGGTTGTCGCCAGCGAGGATGTAGCGTTCCCCCGCACGCCCCTTCTCGATTGCGGCCATGCATCCGGCGGCGACATCGCGCAGATCTGCAAAGTTGATGCCTCCTGGTGGTGCAAATGGAATTCTGCCCCTCGCGGCCGATGCGAAGATAGAAGCCTCGCCCTTGCGCCGATCGCCGACGCCGATCATCGAGCTGGGATTGACCGTGACCACCTCCATGCCCGCTCTACCCTCTGCTTGCACAGCTTCTTCGCCGGCACGCTTAGTATCGCAATACGGAATGCGCAGGTGGCCCCAGTTGTACGGCGCGTCCTCATCGATGGGCTCACCGTCCGCCGAGTAGCCCACCGCCGCCACGGATGATACCTGTAGAAAACGTACGACCCCTGCCTCTCGAGCCAGCCTTGCCAAGCCTGCGGTCTCGGACACATTGACCCGGCGCATGAGCGCTGCATCTGGCTTGTACATGGACACTGCAGCGGCCAGGTGGATGACCCAGTCCATTCCCTCGAGCCCCTCACGCAGCGCCGTTTCTTCGCCCAAGTCCCCTTCGATGGTCTCGTGCTCGTAGGTCGCCAGCTTGCTCCGGTCTGATCCCCGCCGCAGAAGGCAGCGCAATTTGTACCCGCGTGCAGCCAGTAACGGCAGCAGTGCCGAACCCAGGAAGCCGTTGCCGCCGGTTATGAAGATGCTTTCGGCCATGGAGCAGTCGCGCTGCCAGGATATCTTGCTCGCATCATGAGCGCGTCACTTCACAAGATCTTCCTCCGTCCCTCGGCCCGCACCCCCGTGCGCGAAGTGGAGAAGGCGACCGCTGTCGCCAACCAGGGCATGGAGGGTGACCATCACAGCAGCGAGAACAAGCGACAGGTGACCATCCTCGATCTGGGGGCCTGGCAGAAGGCCTGCGATCAGCTCGGAGCTGAGGTCGATCCGGCCTTGCGCCGCGCGAATCTCTTGGTTGATGGCGTGGATCTGAACGAGAGTCGCGGCCGCAAGCTGCGCGTGGGTTCTTGTCTGGTGGAGATCCACGGCGAAACCCGGCCTTGTGAGTTGATGGACGACTTGCACGCGGGTCTGTGGGAGGCCTTGCGTCCGGACTGGCGTGGGGGTGTCTTCGGGGTGATTATGGAAGGTGGGGAAGTGAAGGTTGGGGATGCGGTTGGTTGGGTGGATGGCTGAGACCGGTTTTCTCACCACCCTCCGCAAACGCTGGAAGCGCATCACCATTCTGCTGCTTCTAGCCAGCACCGCATTCTTCGCGATCGTCGGCAGCACCTCGACCATCACCCCGCCCGAAGACCCAGACGACCCGGTCACCATCTACCTCCTCATGGATGACCTTCACCGCGGTCTCTGGTTACCCAACGCAGATCAAGGCCTCATCGAATACGGCTTCGGCGACTGGGATTGGTACGCCAATAACCAAGACAGCTGGTACCACGTATTCGACACCATCCTCTGGCCCACGGCGGGAACTCTCGCCAGCCGCAGGACTTCGGCCCGCAGCGAAGAAGAGCTACGCCGACAGTTCTCCTGGATGCAACTGCACCCGATCCAAGTGGCTGCCAAGGACATGCAGACTCTCCTGGAGAGTCTGGCGGACCGCTTCGCAGCTGCCTCCAACCAACAGGTCTACAACTCTCGCTATGGCATGACCTTCGTTCCCGCAGGCGAGAGCTATTGGTTTCTCAGCAACTGCAACGACGCCGTTGCCAGCTGGCTCGAGAGCCTCGGCTGCAGCATCTCCTGGGTGCCGATTCGACTCGACCTGCAGTTGGCGGAGCGGTGAAGGTCCGAATTCAGCCGCCAGCCGCTCACTTCCGCAGCTGATCCATCAACATGATGGCGCCGCGGAAGGCAGCCCCAATTTCGCCGGAGATCACCCCGTCGTCGCCAGCGGCCTGAGGGATATCAAAACCCACCTGCATCATTCCGGCCGGCACTTCGAGCTCAAAGATCTTGTTGCGCAGCACCCGCCGCCAATTCGAAGCCACGGGACCACTCTTGCTGTCATGGCAGTCACGACAGATGCCGCCCGCTGTGGTATAGCGTCGCACCAGATCCGCCATGTCCTCTACCGTGGTGTCTTCATCCTCGGCGAGGGTCTTGGCCTCTTCGAAGGCAGCCAATGCCTCCAGCGCCTTCTCGCTCAACTCCATCGCCCCCTTCGATCCGATCACCGGTGTGAAGGCAACCGCGTCGTCCGCCAAGGTGAGCATGTCATCGATGATGGGATCGAACCATTCTGCGGGCATCAGCTTGTCCTGCTGCAGGAGCATGTTCAGGTTGCCGATGACAAGCGCGTAACGGTTCATGCCTCGTCTGGTCCTCGCCAAGGCCCGCGCGATCTGACCGTTCTCCTTCGAATCGTCTTCGATCTTTTGCATGCTCGCCTCCACCGCTCCATAGGCGATCTCGCCGTCTCGTAGGCGGGGCGAACTCTGTGTGCGCAGGGAATTCATGAGCAGCGCCCAACGGCCATGCTCGTCCGCGTCGAAGTCCTCGCTTCCCCACACACCGACGCCGAGGATTTCGCCCGCCATGTCCATGGCCAGGCAGACTCTGGCACCGGCGACCGGGTCACCCATAGGTACTCGAGCAAACCAGGCCCGTACCATCTCATTGCTTCTCCGAACCTGTGCCCTGCCCTTGAAAAGCTCTATGCCGGCGATGAACTCAGGCAGCTTGCCAACCAGCTTGCTAACCCTCTCCAGGATCTCCGTCGAGATCTCCTTGTCCAAGGGCTCGACCTTGTCCACTTTGATGCCGAGGTCTTTCGCAAAGTCGGGCTGCTCCCGATCGATCACTATCGAGTTGCTGTAGAGAAGGGCGGTGAGAAGGATCAGGGTCTTGGCGATCATGTTGCTTCCTGGGGTGCTGGTCGAACCAAGCCAGTCTCATCCCATTGGCCCCGGCAGCAAGAGTCCAAGCGCTTGCTCTCTCGCCGATTCGCCACTCATTCTGTCGAAAGGGCCCAGGCTGCAAGGCTGCTGCCAGCGCAAGGTCATGAATCGGTCAGGGCTGCGGGAAAAGCACTTCACCGACGCGAGAGCCTCCGTACGGTCTTGCCATGGAATGGATCGCCCAGCCCGAGGCATGGATCGCACTCACGACTCTCACCGCCCTCGAGATCGTGCTCGGTATCGACAACATCATCTTCATCTCGATACTGACTGGGAGGCTACCGGAGGAGCAGCAGGAGAAGGCGCGCAAGATCGGCCTGCTCTTGGCCATGGGCATGCGCGTCGTGCTGCTCTTCTTCCTCTCCTGGATCATGGGGCTGACCGAACCCTTCTTCTCCGTATTCGATCAGGGCTTTTCAGGCCGTGACTTGATTCTGATCGCCGGTGGACTGTTTCTCATCGGCAAGAGCACGGTGGAGATTCATCATCGCCT